>JBELIU010000130.1:0-4922 GCA_042090735.1 Novosphingopyxis sp.
TCCCTCGCCCGTCAGTCGGAACCGGCGGCCGCCCAGCGTCGCCGTCAGGCTGGTGCCCGCGCGCCGCTCCCGGCTGAGGCGGGCGTAGAAGCGGGGCGCACCGCTGCCTGCGAAGGCAAAGCCCGCATAGGCGCGTGTCGTCTCGCCGCCCGCAACGCGTTCGGGGCGGGCGATGGCATAGCATTCGCCTTCCTGCGCGAACGCGCCCCAGCCCTCGAACACGCCGAGCGCCTCTTGCGCGGCCAGCGGCGTGGCCAGCAGAAGCGCCAGAATGGCAAGGGCCAACCGCCTCATCCTTTTTCGCCCTCGCCCTTGCCCATCACGATCACCTCTTCCTTGCCGTCCGCGATCATCACCATGCTACCCTGCGGCAGGCCGGGTGCGATCGGCGCATCGTAGCCGTCCAGATCGGGAAGACCGCACAGAATGCCGCGCAGAACGCGGCTGGTCATCCCATGGCTTATGATCAGCATGTCGTGCTCGAACGGCTGGTCCGCGATCCACGCATGAAGCCGCCGGGCGATACCGGCATAACTTTCGGCGTCTTCCGGCAAGCGCACGAACAGACGCTGCTCGGTATCGATCACCGGCCCCTCCGCCATCAGATCCCGATAATAGCGCCCGCCCCAGCTGCCGACATCGATCTCGGCCAGCCGCGGGTCCGTCGCCGCCTGATGCCAGTCCCGGCCGATCGCTTCGGCCACGATCGCCAGCGTCTGTAGCGCGCGGCCGGTGTCCGATGCCGCCAAATCGAGCGGACCGTTCCACTCGCCGAACCAGCGGGCCAGCCCGTCCCCCATGGCCAGTGCTTGGCGGAACCCGCGTGCGGTGAGCGGCGTATGCGCATGGGTTCCCTGCAACCGACCAGCCGCGTTGAACACCGTCTCGCCATGCCGCGCGATGAACAGCCTTATTCTTTTTTTAATCAATTGTTTCACCCGACTTTGTGTTAATTATGCAACAGGGTTTCGTTGTATCAGGTTAATGAAACAAACCTCCCCACCCCTCCGTTCTTCCCCCCGTGACACGCCCACAAGGGCAGCACGACCAAGAATGGAGTAACAAAATGCGTAAGATCTATCTCCCCCTCATTCTCGCCGCCGGTGCCGCAGCGACCCCCGCCCTCGCGCAGAGCGCGACCGCTGGTCCCTTCACCGGTCCGCGCGTCGAAGCCACGCTCGGCTATGACAATGTCTCGGCCGGCAGCGATTCCGACAGCGACTTCGAGAACGACGACCAGTCGATCGACGGCCTGCTCTACGGCGCCGGCGTCGGGTACGACTTCAACGTGGGCGGCGTCGTCCTGGGTGTCGAAGGCGAATATACCGACAGCACCGCGAACGTGGATTACAACAACCCCGATCCGAACACCTTCGGTTTCGGCCGCGTCGATGCGGGACGTGACCTGTATGTCGGCGCCCGCGCCGGTGTGCTCGCCGATCCGCAGACGCTCGTCTATGTGAAGGGCGGCTACACCAATGCCCGCCTGAACCTGCTGGCGAACGACGGCGAGACCGAGCTGGATCGCAACTACGAGCTCGACGGTTTCCGCGTCGGTGCGGGTGTGGAACGCGCCTTCACCGCGAACACGTTCGGCAAGATCGAGTATCGCTACTCGAACTACAGCTCGGCCGATTTCGGAACCGACCAGTCGACGCTCGTGGACGACTTCAAGGTCGACACCGATCGGCATCAGGTTGCGGTGAGCGTCGGCTACCGCTTCTGATCCCATCCTTATCCACGCGTTTCGGCGCGTATACGGAGGCCGGGGCGCTTGCCCCGGCCTTTTTTCATGTTAGGACACCCGGCAATCACGCGCGGGGGAGTCGCCTTCCTCACGCCTGCAAACGCCATAGCGGGGATAGAAGAGGGATCCATGAAAGCCACGATCGAGCGCGCCAGCCTGCTGAAGAGCCTGGGCCACGTCCAGTCGGTGGTCGAGCGCCGCAACACCATCCCCATCCTGTCCAACGTCCTGATCGAGGCGCGCGAAGGCGGCGGCCTGAAGCTGATGGCGACCGATCTCGATCTGCAGATCGTCGAGACCGCCGATGCGCAGGTGGAGACGCCCGGCACCATCACGGTGAGCGCGCACACGCTGTTCGACATCGCCCGCAAGCTGCCCGATGGCAGTCAGGTGCGCTTCGAGGCGTCCGACGGCCGCATGGCCGTGCACGCCGGCCGCGCGCGCTTCTCCCTCGCCACTTTGCCGCGCGACGACTTCCCGGTGATCGCCGAGGGTGAGCTGCCGACCAGCTTCGAGCTCAGCGCCCAGGACCTCGTCGCCATCATCGACAAGACGCGCTTCGCGATCTCGACCGAAGAGACGCGCTACTACCTCAACGGCATCTTCCTGCACGTGGCCGAAGACGGCGAGCCGGTGCTGAAGGCCGCGGCCACCGACGGCCACCGCCTGGCCCGCGTCACCCTCCCCCGCCCGGACGGCGCGGAGGGCATGCCCGACGTCATCGTGCCGCGCAAATGCGTGGCCGAGCTGCGCAAGCTGCTCGACGAGAATGGCGAGAGCAAGGTGCAGGTGGACCTCAGCGCCTCCAAGATCCGCTTCACGCTGGGCAACGCCGTGCTCACCAGCAAGCTGATCGACGGTACCTTCCCGGACTACAACCGCGTGATTCCCACCGGCAACGACAAGCTCCTGAAGATCGACCCCAAGAGCTTTGCCGAGGGCGTGGACCGCGTGGCCACCATCGCGACGGAGAAGACGCGCGCCGTCAAAATGGCGCTGGGCGCGGACAAGATCACCCTGTCCGTCACCAGCCCGGAGAACGGCACGGCGGCCGAGGAAGTGCCCGGCGCGTACAGCGCGGACGAGTTCGAGATCGGCTTCAACGCGCGGTACCTGCTGGACATCCTGGGCGAGATCGAGGGCGACAGCGTGGAGCTGCACCTGGCCGACGCCAGCGCCCCCACGCTGATCCGCGAAGGCGATAAGGCCCGCGCGCTGTACGTGCTGATGCCCATGCGCGTCTGACGCGCTGGACTGACACGCCGCGTCTGACCCGCACCCGCTTCACACTGCTTCACACTGTCCAGAGGCGGAATGTTCCGCCCTGCCCGTCCCGCGTCATCGCGAGCCCCGCCACGACGGGGAGCGGATGCGCAGACGCGGCGCGCAGCAAGGCATAGCGATCGGTTCAGCACGATCCCGCGATATAACCGATCCGGTACGCTGTAGGACAGCGCTTTGCGCAAGCCTCGGATGCTCCCTGAAAAGCTGGGCCCCTGATCAAGTCCGGGGCGACGGAAGGTTTTCCAGAAACTGACGCCTCCCCGATGACACAGTCACCCCGGCCCCCGAGCCGGGGTCCAGCTTCCTTCCATGCTGAAGAAATTGGACAGATGCAGCGGAGGCTTCCAGACACCCTCAGCGATGGAATATCGCCATCCAACGCCACGATGGGAAGATTTTCCGCGCTGCACGCCCCGACAGGATCTTTACCCCTCCGCGGCCTCCGTCTCCAGCGGCAGCACGATCTCCTTCATGATTCGGTCGGTCTCGATCAGGATTTTGACGATGTTCTGATAATGGCCGATATTGTCCCAGCTGAGCGCGCGGCCCTTGCGATCCTTCAACCATTTCTGCGCGGGCTGGTAGCCGCCGATATAGAAGTCGCACGCCGCCTGCGGCACATCCGCAAAATATTGGTGCGGATTGATGTAGACGCGCCCATCCTTGTATTTCGGGTGCGCGGGCGCGACTTCGTCATTCGCCTCGTCCGGCTCGGCATCCTCCTCATTCATGATGGAACCCGGCGCATCGCCGATCGCGCCGGGTTCCATCAGGTGCAGGCGGCGCAGCGTCTCGCCTTTTTCACTGACATGGCGGAACAGCTCCGGGCTGGCCGGATAGGGGTGCGCGGAAAATCGATCTTGAGGAATACGGCAAAGGTGTCGCGGTAATTGGGCGAATGCAGCACGCCGCGGATATAATCGAAAACCTCGATCTCGCTTGGCCGTGCATCGCCGGTGGGTGCGCGGAAACCGTCGTCCGGCCCGGCAGCTGCAGCGGATTCGATAACGGCAGCCGTCACGCCCGAAAGCACCTACCGATTCCCCTTGGCGCGATTGTGAGTGATGCAAAGCATTTGGCAATTGGCCACCGAACTGTTCCCGCCCTTGCTCCAAGCAGCAACATGGTCGGCGTCCATTTCTTTGAATGGCCAGGTTTTTGTTTGATTGGCCGAGTGACCAACGGCACAAAGCGGACAGTTAGATTTACCCGCCGCCTCGGCTTGCTTTGTTTGCTTAGCATATGACGATCTCTTGGTGGCTTCGTCGAACACTCGCACGTCGAGAAGTTTGGAGTCAACTTCATCACCAAGAATGTATTCAAAAATGCCACGCCGGTTCTTGACATATGGATCGCCGTATAGGGCTTTCATCCGACTTGAGACCTTCAACGGGTCGTAGGACCGCATATGATAGGTTTCATATAGTCTGCCCCACTCGATACCCTGCATTTCCTTTTCGACATCGATAAACACGGTCGACGCCCAATCGAGAACTGTATTGAAATATGACTTTAGCTCATCGATGCTGTCGCTGCCGCGATGGCTACTCATATAGTCACCGACATCACCCTTGCTCACCCAATCGAGCGCGCGGGCGAGAAAATCCTGCCGGTTGGCGCTCCCTCTGATGAAAGCACTCCACTTAGCAATATTCGCGTTTTGGCTATTGCTGAACTCGGTTTTTGCTGCGGTAACGAAAGGCCCAGAATAGATGGCGTTCAACAATTCCTGTTCGTTGAGCGGAATGCCCTCAATATTGATCGTCTGGAACCATTTTTTGATCTCGGTTTCGGTCCCGTCACATTCGTAGATCAGCAGCCTAGTATTGCGAATCATTTCCCGCTGGTTGGAGGGGAGGCTATCGAAATATTTTGGATTGCCATCATCCAT
>JBELIU010000134.1:0-4827 GCA_042090735.1 Novosphingopyxis sp.
CAGGTGCCGCTGAATTATCACGCCGAGGGACTCGATACCGAAGTGCTGCGCGCCTTCGGGCTGCAGGATGACGGCACGCCCGATCTTTCGCGCTGGCACGACATTCTCGACCGCTTCGAACATCCCGAGGGCGAGGTGACGATCGGCGTGGTCGGCAAATATGTCGGCCTGCCGGACGCGTACAAATCGCTCAGCGAGGCGCTGGTCCATGGCGGCATGGCGAACCGCGTTCGCGTGAACATGAAATGGCTCGATGCCGAGATGTTCGAGGAAGACTCGGACGATCTGGCTGCCAAGCTGGAGCCGATGCACGGCATTCTCGTTCCGGGCGGATTTGGCGAACGTGGCAGCGAAGGCAAGATCGGTGCGATCCGCTTTGCGCGCGAGACCAAGGTACCGTTCTTCGGCATCTGCCTGGGCATGCAGATGGCCTGCATCGAGGGCGTGCGCAATCTGGCCGGGAAGGAAGATGCCTCTACCACCGAATTCGGCCCCACCGACGAACCTGTGGTGGGCCTCATCACCGAGTGGATGAGCGAAAAGGGACTGGAGGAACGCCGCGAGGGCGGTGATCTGGGAGGGACCATGCGTCTGGGCGCTTACGAAGCGAAGCTCGACGGCAACAGCCATGTTGCTGAAATCTACGGTTCCAAGACGATCCAAGAGCGCCATCGCCACCGCTACGAAGTGAACACGCATTACATGCCGGCGCTGGAAGAAGGCGGTCTCGTCTTTTCCGGCATGAGCCCGGACGGAGCGCTACCCGAAATTATCGAGCGGCCCGACCACCCCTGGTTTATCGGCGTGCAATTCCACCCAGAGCTGAAGAGCAAGCCTTTCGATCCGCATCCGCTGTTCGCAAGCTTCATCGAAGCGGCGGTGAAGCAAAGCCGACTGGTTTGAGTCTCAGCGCATGAAAAAGGCGGCCGATCGCTCGGCCGCCTCCATCATTCTCGCTCTGGCTGTCTGCGATCAGGCAGCACGGATGTGGCGCTGTTCTTCGCGCTCGCCCTGCTCCGGCGCGTCTTCGATTGTCTTCGAAGTCACACCGTTGACAGCGATTTTGCGCGGCTTCAGCGCCTCGGGCACTTCGCGGAACAGTTCGACCGTCAGCAGGCCGTTTTCCAGATTGGCATTCTCAACGCGGATATGATCGGCCAGCTGGAAGCGGCGTTCGAAGTTCCGGTTGGCGATACCCATGTGCAGGAATTCGCGCTTGTCCTCGCCTTCATCCTTGGCACCGCGCACGATCAGCTGATTCTGCTGCGCCGTAATATCGATCTCGTCGGGCGCGAAACCCGCAACCGCGACCGTAATCATATAGCGATCGTCGGCAATCCGTTCGATATTGAAGGGCGGATAATTGTCGCTCTGCATCGTGCGGCCTGCATTTTCCAGCAGGTCGAACAGCCGGTCGAAACCAACGGTCGTGCGGCGATAGGGGGAAAAGTCATTACGGTTCATTTCTTCATTCTCCATCGAGCAATTCAGAAGGGGAGCCGGACATGTCCGCGCTCCGGTTATTGCGCAGGCCCCGGTTGGCGACCTGCAGGGATGAAGATGGTCGTTACGACACCGTTTTCAAGAGGCTGTGACATATAAGACAGCCAAAAACAGACGCCCAAACGCAAAGACCCGGGCCTCAGCCCGGGTCTCCACGTGACGATGGTTCGTCCTGTTTTCGGTCGCGCGGTGGACCGGGTCTCCCCTTTGCCCCGACCTGGCCCTGCGCGTGCCCTTCTCCCTGAACCTCAGCCTGTTATCGGCTGCGCTCGAAGTGCATGCTCTAGATGACGCAAGTTCAGCTGGCGTTCAAATGAATCCAGCTTGGTGGACGCCGAATTGGCGCGGTCCGTTGCTATCATGCAACAAGTTACAGGCCGCCTGCCGATCGCTTGCCACCGCGCCTGCACGCCCCTAAGGCGGCGGCCATCCGCCTATAGAGGTCCTCCACACTCCCATGATCCTGTCCCGTTCCGAATGGATGGTCGCCAAGCGTTACCTGCTGCCGGGCAAGGGCGAGGGCTTCCTGTTTCTCGTCGCCAGCATCAGCCTGATCGCGGTGATGCTTGGTGTCGCTTCGCTGATCATCGTGATGAGCGTGATGAACGGCTTTCGGGCCGAGCTGTTCGACAAGACGGTCGGCCTCAACGGCCATGCGGTGGTGCAAGGCTACGGCGGACGCCTGCCCGACTGGCGCGATATCCTGAAGGATGTCGAGGCTACGCCCGGCGTCACCGAAGCGCAGCCGCTGATCGAACAGCCGCTGCTCACCAGCTTCAACGGACGAGTGGAAGCGGTGCTGGTGCGCGGGATGCTGCGGCAGAATATTCTCACGAACCCGACGCTGGAGGGCAAGACCGTCGCCGGCGATCTGCGTGCGCTGGAGCCGGGGCAGGAGCGCGTTGCCATCGGCTCGCGTCTGGCTCAGAATCTCGGCGCGACGGTCGGCTCGCGCATCACCATCATCAACCCGGCAGGCCGCGCCACACCGTTCGGCACCGTGCCGCGCGAGATCAGCTATGAAGTGGTCGCGATCTTCGAGGTGGGCATCTACGATTATGACGAAAGTTATATCGTCATGCCGATCCAGGATGCGCAGACGCTGATGCTGATGGGCGACGAAGTCGGCATGATCGAGCTGAAGACGGTCGATGCGGACAGGGTGGGTGAAATCCTGCAACCGCTGATGCCCAAGATCGCGGGCCGCGCGATCGTTACCGACTGGAAGACGCTGAACAGCTCGCTGTTCGAGGCGCTGGCGGTGGAGCGGGTGGCGATGTTCGTGGTGCTTTCCATGATCGTGCTGGTCGCCGTGTTCAACATCCTGAGCTCCCTGATCATGATGGTGCGGGGCAAGACGCGCGACATCGCGATCCTGCGGACGATGGGGGCGACGCGCAAATCGCTGCTCAAGATTTTCATGACGGTGGGTATCACCATCGGATCGCTCGGCATCCTTGCAGGACTGGTCTTGGGTTTCGTGTTCCTGTTCTTCCGCCAGGGCGTGGTGAACGTGATCCAGGCGGTGACAGGCCAGAATTTGTGGGATCCATCGGTTCGATTCCTGACCGAGCTGCCGTCCAAGACGGATCCGTTCGAAGTGACCGCGATCTGCGTGCTCGCGTTCGTGCTTAGCGTGCTCGCCACGCTTTACCCCGCGTTCAAGGCAGCGAATACCGATCCGGTGGAGGTTCTGCGCTATGAGTGACGTGATCCGCCTGACCGATGTCCAGCGCAGCTTCTCGCAGGGCGGCGTCACCATCGACGTGCTGAGGGGCGTGAACCTCCACGTTGCCGAAGGTGAAATCGTGGCCCTTCTCGGCCCGTCCGGCTCGGGCAAGTCGACCTTGCTACAGGCCGTCGGGCTGCTGGAAGGCGGGTTCTCCGGTTCGATCCGCATCGACGGCGTCGAAGCGTCCGCGCTCGACAGCAACGATCGCACCACGTTGCGGCGGGAGAAGATCGGCTTCGTTTACCAGTTCCATCATCTGCTGCCCGATTTCGACGCGCGCGAGAATGTGGTGCTGCCGCAACTCATCGCCGGTGCGCAGAAGGCGGAAGCGGTGGAGCGCGCCGAACGGCTGCTCATAAAGCTCGGTCTGGAAAAGCGTCTCGACCATCGCCCGTCCAAGCTGTCGGGCGGGGAACAGCAGCGTGTTGCCGTAGCCCGCGGTCTCGCCAACCGGCCCAAGCTCATCCTCGCGGATGAGCCGACCGGCAATCTGGATGAGAAAACCGCCGACATCGTGCTCGCGGAATTTCTCTCCCTGGTGCGCGAAGAAGGTTCCGCGGCGCTGGTGGCGACGCATAACGAGCGACTTGCGGGCAAGATGGACCGGGTCGTTCGTCTACACGAAGGCGTGATCGAGTAGGCGCGTCAGCTTTCGGGCTTATTGAGCTTCTTTCGAATGTCCCGCATCGTCGACCAGACGCCATAGACCAGCATCGCGGCGAGGAAGAACCACACCCAGATCGGGATATTGCGGCCGACGATCGCCAGATAGACATAGGCCGATACGAAGAAGACGCCGGCACTCAAAACCGGCAGCACGATCGGCTTGCCGCTGCGTTTGTTGCGCACCAGCCAGGCTATCGAGAGCAGGAAGAACGGGATCGCGCCGACGTAGATGGCGCCGAAAACAAGCGGATCGACGCCGTAATTCGCACCAAGCGAGTAGAACCAGTTCTGCACGTCCTGCCACATCGCAGCCGGTCCCTCCTGTTTCGATCATCCACAAGATAAGGGGCCAGGCCCCTCGCCGAATCGGCCTAGCTTCGCTATCTGTTCGAAATATGTCCTACGCCCCGTTCGTGCCACTTCGCGTCTTTTCCGCCTACACCATGCGGGAGGGCGCAACCGATGCCAAGGCGATCGGCGGACGCGCGCGGGGCCTCGGTTTTCCGGCGGTGGCGGTGGCTGATCGCAACGGCCTTTACGGTGCGATGGCGTTCGAAAAGGGATGCCGCGATGTCGGCGTGCAGCCGATCATCGGCACGATGCTGGCGGTGTCGCGGCCGGGCGGCGACCCGGCGAGCCCGCAGATCGACTGGCTTGCGCTCTACGCGCAGGATGAGGGCGGATATGACAATCTGTGCGCCCTTGTGTCCCAGGCCCATCTCGATCGTCCGCTGGAGCAGCCCCCCCATGTCGCGTTCGAGGCGCTGAATGGGCGTACCGATGGGTTGATCGCGCTGACAGCGGGCGGGGAGGGTGCGCTCGGCCGCCATTTGGACGAACGGCAGCCGGACAAGGCGGCGGCCTATTGCGAAAAGCTGCAGGCGCTGTTTCCGGGGCAGCTGTATATCGAACTCAGCCGCCGCGAC
>JBELIU010000035.1:0-4292 GCA_042090735.1 Novosphingopyxis sp.
GTGATCGACTTCGGCCACGCCGTGGCGGTCATCGTGTTGGAATCCGGCATTCTTGACGACTTCTTCCGGCGCGGTTTCCGGAACGCGCTTCACGTCCACCTCGGCACCGGCGCCGCGTGCGCCTTCGGCGATAGCCTCCGCCATCGTCGCGGTGTGACCGTAAGAAGAATAATAGAGAACGAGAACCTTGCTCATGATTGCTGGCTTCCTGTTGTTGAAATGAAAATAGCCGCGAGCCTTCAGGGCCGCGGCGGTAACCGGCCCGTCATCCAGGGGGAGGGTGGGGAGGGGGGATGACGGGCCGGAGCTCTAGATGCTGTCGATCATGACGATCTCGCACTCACTCAACGCGCGGATTTCCAAATCGGTGCCGCCGCGAATGGCCGCTCCGTCGCGCGGGTCGAACGTTTCACCGTTGATGGTGATGCCGCCCTTCACGGGCACCAGATAAGCATGGCGGCCTTCCTCGATCCGGTGCTGGATGGCCTGGCCTTCTTCCAGCGTGGCGCAAAGCAGCTTGGCATCGGCGTTGATGTAAAGCGCGTCACCGTCGCCCTCATCGCCGCTCGCCAGCGTGACGAAGGCGCCCGAGCGGCTCACCTTGGGAAAGGGTTTGGCATCCCAGCGCGGGGCGATGTTCCGTTCGCGCGGCATGATCCAGATCTGGAACAGCCGGGTCGTCTCGTCGTCGACATTGGCCTCGCTGTGCGTGACGCCCGTGCCCGCGCTCATCACCTGAATGTCGCCCGCTTCCGTGCGGCCTTCATTGCCCATGGAGTCGCGATGCGTGATCGCGCCTTCACGGACATAGGTGATGATCTCCATATTGTCGTGCGGGTGCGGCGGAAAGCCGGAACGCGGCGCAATCTCGTCATCGTTCCAGACGCGGATCGCGCCCCAGTTCATGCGTTCTGGATCATAATAAGAGGCGAAGCTGAAATGATGGTTCGCGTTCAACCAGCCATGATTGGCCTTGCCCAATGAGGCGAAGGACCGACGCTCGATCGAGGGAGTGTTGACCGGAGCGACAGGGCGAAATGCGGTGATGGTGGGCATTATCAGTCTCCTTGCTTGCCACTGCATATAGTTGCGGTCTATCGTTTCCGAAATACGCACAGATGAAACGGATCGTTTCCGATCATGTCATTACCCGATTTCGAAGGCTGGGCGATCTTCGCGGCGGTGGCGCAGGCAGGCAGCTTCACCGAAGCGGCACGGCGACTGGGCGTCGGCAAGGCGACCGTATCCAAAGCCGTTTCGCGGCTTGAAACCGCGCAGGGCGTCAGCCTGTTCCATCGCACGTCGCGAAGGCTTTCGCTTACCGAGAGCGGACGGCGCCTGGCGGCCCCGGCGCGCCTGTTGACCGAACAGGCCCTGGCGCTGGAGGAATTGGCGCGCGAGGATGCGGGTCAGGCGGGCGGCACCGTCCGGCTGAGCGCTCCGATGAGCTTCGGTATCGCCTTTCTGGGGCCGCTGATCGCACGGTTCATGGAAGCTCACCCCTCCATCGCCATCGATCTGGAACTGGATGATCGGCGCATCGATATCGTCGCCCAAGGCTTCGATCTGGCAGTGCGCATCGCCAACCTGCCCGACAGCAGCCTTCGCACACGGCGTGTCGGGCCGGTTCGCGTCGTTCTGGCTGCCTCGCCCGGCTGGATCGAGCGTCATGGAGCGCCCGCGCACCCGTCGGATATTCCGGGCGATCGCTGCTTTGCCTATACCAGCGTTCCGGGGCGGCAGAGCTGGGTGCTGGAAAAAGGCGGAGAGCGGATCACCGTCTATCCCGACGGCCGCCTTCATGTAAACAACGGCGCTATGATGGTGGAGGCGCTGGAGGCGGGACTCGGCATCGCCTTTCTGCCGGAATTCATCGTGCGCGTCTCGTTGATCGAGGGACGCCTGGTGCGGCTGCTGACGGACTGGTCTGCGCCGCGCCTGGATCTCCAGATCGTCCTGCCGCCATCGCCGCTACGTCCCAAACGCGTCGATCTGCTGGTCGATTTCCTGACCGCAAACCTCGCCGAACGGTGCAAAGTCGAGCGGTCTTTGAATTGAAGGCTAAAAAAAAGGGCGCCCCCGCGGGGACGCCCTTTTCTGTTTCGATCGCTCTGAAGATCAGGAGCTGTAATACATGTCGAACTCGACCGGGCTCGGCGTCATTTCCCAACGCTCAACCTCGGGCCATTTCAGCTCGATATAGGCCTCGATCTGGTCCCTGGTGAACACGTCGCCTTCCAGCAGGAAGTCGTGATCGGCCTGAAGCGATTCCAGCGCCTCGCGCAGCGACGCACAGACGGTGGGAACATTTTCCAGCTCTGCCGGCGGCAGATCGTAGAGGTTCTTGTCCATCGCGTCGCCCGGATGGATCTTGTTTCGGATGCCGTCGAGGCCCGCCATCAGCAGCGCCGCATAAGCGAGATAGGGGTTCGCCAGCGGATCGGGGAAGCGGAATTCCACGCGCTTCGCTTTCTCACCGGCACCATAAGGAATGCGGCAGGAAGCGGAGCGGTTGCGGCTGGAATAAGCCAGCAGCACCGGCGCCTCGTAACCCGGCACCAGACGCTTGTAGCTGTTGGTGGTGGGGTTGGTGAACGCGTTCAGCGCCTTGGCATGCTTGATGACGCCGCCGATATAATGGAGGCACATTTCGCTGAGGCCTGCATATTGGTCGCCCGCGAACAGCGGCTTGCTGTCGTTCCAGATCGACATATGTGTGTGCATGCCCGATCCGTTGTCCTTGGCGATGGGCTTGGGCATGAAGGTGGCCGATTTGCCATAGGCATGCGCAACCTGGTGCACGACATATTTGTATACCTGCATCTGGTCCGCGCAGGTGACGAGCGTGGAGAAGGTGAGGCCGAGCTCATGCTGCGCCGCGCCCACTTCATGATGGTGCTTGTCCATCTTCAGGCCCATTTCGAGCATGGTGGCAACCATCTCGCCGCGGATATCGACGGCGCTATCGACCGGTGCGACCGGGAAGTAACCGCCCTTGGCGCGCGGGCGGTGGCCCATATTGCCGACATCATATTCGCGGCCCGAATTGGTGGGCAGCTCGATATCGTCGATCTTGTAGTAGCTGCGATCGTAGCCGTCTTCGAAGCGGACGTCGTCGAACATGAAGAACTCGGCCTCGGGCCCGACATAGATGGTGTCGCCGATACCGGTCTGCTTCAGATAGGCCTCGGCTCGCTTGGCGGTCGAGCGCGGATCGCGCGAATACAGTTCGCCGGTCGAGGGTTCCACGATGTCGCAGAACACCACCAGCATGGGGGTGGCCGAGAAGGGATCGGCATAGATCGCGTCCAGATCGGGTCGCAGGATCATGTCGCTTTCGTTGATCGTCTTCCAGCCCTCGATGGAGCTGCCGTCGAACATGAGACCGTCTTCGAGTTCTTCCTCGCCAAGCACGCCCGCACACATGGTGAGATGCTGCCACTTGCCCTTGGGGTCGGTGAAGCGAAGATCGACCCACTCGATCTCCTCATCCTTGATGCGCTTCAAAATGTCCTTCGCAGAGGTCGCCATGTTCGATTGCCTTTCGGTCTAAGGTGTTTCGCGCAACATCCCTACAGGGACTCGCGTCGTGCTGCAAATTCGTTTTGCAGCGCAGCATGAGTAAGCCGCTCATTTGAACCGAAAGCTAGTCGGTTTGGATGGTTTAGAGCGCGTCCGAGTCGCGTTCGCCGGTGCGGATGCGCAGCGCGGCCTCGACTGGCATGACGAAGATCTTGCCATCGCCGATGCGCCCGGTCTGGGCGGCATTGGCGATCGCCTCCACCACGCGGTCCGCCAGCGCATCGTCCACGACCACCTCCATCTTCACCTTCGGGAGGAAGTCGACGACATATTCGGCGCCGCGATACAGCTCGGTATGGCCCTTCTGGCGGCCGAAACCCTTTGCCTCCGTGACGGTGATGCCGGACACGCCCACTTCGTGCAGCGCCTCCTTCACTTCGTCCAGTTTGAAGGGCTTGATGATGGCTTCAATCTTTTTCATCGCTTCCCCAGTCCGGGCCGCATCGGGTCCGTTTCCGTCCGGTCCTGCGCACACCTATCACATCGCTGAAGGCCGCGCTTCAAAGGAATGAAGCGCATCATCGGCGGCGCGGTTCCGTCATGTTCTTGCTTGCCGCCGGTAACGGCGTTGCCGCAGCGTCAGGCGTGGGCTGCGGTGTGGGTGAAGGCCCAGGCCGCGGGACGGGCGCGATCTGTCCGTTCGAGCCCAGTTTAAGCAGGATGATCCGCGGTTTCGCGGGCACCCGCAGCAGCCAGCCGAGGGTATATCC
>JBELIU010000122.1:0-8493 GCA_042090735.1 Novosphingopyxis sp.
AGTATAGCATGACCGCCATCGCATTTATCGGCCTCGGCAATATGGGCGGCGGAATGGCCGCGAACCTCGCCAAGGCGGGGCATGAGGTGAAGGCCTTCGACCTGTCCAAAGAGGCGCTCGCCAAGGCCAAGGCGGCGGGCTGCGCGATCGCGGGCAGCGTGAACGAAGCGGTGGAGGGCGTCGCCGCGGTGGTCACGATGCTGCCGGCCGGCAAGCATGTGCAATCCGTCTATCAGGAAAGCGTCTTCGCGCATGCGAAGGAGGGCACGCTCCTGATCGATTGCTCGACCATCGACGTGGAGACCGCGCGCGCGGTGGCGGAGGCCGCCGAAAAGAAGGGACTGGTGGCTGTCGACGCGCCCGTATCGGGCGGGATCGCCGCGGCGGAGGGCGGCACGCTCACCTTCATGGTTGGCGGATCGGACGAGGGCTTCGAACGCGCCGAGCCGATCCTGAAGGACATGGGCAAGGCGGTGATCCATGCGGGCATCAACGGCACGGGTCAGGCCGCCAAGATGTGCAACAACATGATTTTGGGCGCCACCATGGCCGCCACCTGCGAAGCTTTTGCTCTCGCTGAAAAGCTGCAGCTCGATCCTCAAAAGTTCTACGACATTGCCTCGGTCAGCTCGGGCCAGAGCTGGTCGATGACGAGCTATTGCCCCGTTCCCGGCGTCGGGCCCAAAAGCCCGGCAGACAATGATTATGATGGCGGGTTTGCCGCAGGGCTTATGCTGAAGGATCTGCGCCTCGCCATGGACGCCGCCAAGACCGCGCAGGCCGATGTACCGATGGGCAGCAAGGCGCGCGAGCTTTATGAAGCGTTCGTGGAGAGCGGGCACGAGCGGAAGGATTTTTCCGGCATCATCCGCACATTTTGAGGTGGCGAAAGCCGCTCTGAAGCCACGTCGGCGGCGTCAGATCGCCTGGCGCAGGATCACTGGCTGTGGTTCCGTAAACTGCAGCGCTGGCAGCGCCTCGAATTCGGGGCGGGCCAGCAGATAGCCCTGGATCAGATCGATGCCCATATCGCGCACGCAGCGATATTCGGCCTCGGTCTCGATGCCCTCCGCGATCATCGCGATGCCCATGCGATGGCACAATGCCACCATGCTCTCGACGATCATCTGGCGCGGCATGCTATGGTCGATGTCGCGGATCAGCTGCATATCCAGCTTGATGACGTCGGTCTGGAAATCGCCGAGCAGGTTGAGGCCCGAATAGCCCGCGCCGAAATCGTCGAGCGCGATCGTGAAGCCCATCTCCCTGTAGCTGTCGATGATCGAGCGGACGTGCGCGGTGTCGCCCATCTTTTCGTTCTCGGTAAATTCGAACATCAGCCGGTCGGTCGGGAAGTTCCAGAATTCCGCCGTCCGCAGCGTCAGTTGGATGCAGGCCTTGGGCGAATAGACCGCATTGGGGAGGAAGTTGATGGAAAGCCGCGCGTCGGTATCCAATATGCCCGCCTTTACCGCCCGCTCGATCGCCACGACGCGGCAGCGCTGATCGAAGCTGTAGCGATTGTCCGGCGAAACCTGCTCCAGCACGGACCAGGCCGATTGCGCCTGCGGCCCACGCACCAGCGCCTCGAATGCCCAAGGGCGCCCGGTGCGCGCATCGAAAATCGGCTGGAACGCCATCGAAATATCGAAGTCCAGCGCGTCCCCGCTGCGACAACCTTGGCAACCGGCGGGGGATTTAAGGGAGGTCATAGTTCGGCGTTTAGTAAAAGAGCCTCACCAACCTCTTAACGGGCGAACAACCATGCGCTGATTATTCCGCCGGGACATTGTCCCGCAGTTCCGCGAGCCAGACTGCCGCGCTTGCGTCGCTGGGCGCGCGCCAGTCTCCGCGGGGGCTGAGGGCGCCGCCGGCGCTGACCTTGGGGCCGTTGGGAAGGGCGGAGCGCTTGTACTGGCTGAAGCCGTAGAAGCGCTTGCAGAAGATCTCCAGCCAGTGCCGGATGGTCGGCAGATCATAGGCGATGCGCTTGTCCGCCGGCAGGCCCGTGGGCCAGTCGCCGCGCGCGGCATCGTGCCAGGCATGCCAGGCCAGAAAGGCCACCTTGCTGGGCTTCTGGCCGTACCGTGCGATGTGGTGCACGAAGAAATCGTGCAGGGCGTAGGGGCCGATCTGGTCCTCGGTGCTCTGCACCTTGCCGTCCTCGCCCGCAGGGACGAGTTCGGGGCTGATCTCGGCGTCCAGAATGGCCTCCAGCACCCGATCGGTCGCTTTGTCGAACTGGTCTGTGCGCGTGGTCCAGCGGATGAGATACTGGATCAGCGTCTTGGGCACGCCGGTGTTGACGGCATAATGGCTCATCTGATCGCCCACGCCATAGGTGCACCAACCCAGCGCCATCTCGCTGAGATCGCCGGTGCCGATCACGAAGCCCTGGCGCTGCCCGGCGAGGCGGAAGAGATAATCGGTGCGAAGGCCCGCCTGCACATTTTCGAACGTCACGTCGTAGACCGGCTCGCCGGCGCTGAAGGGGTGGCTCATATCTTCCAGCATCCGTGTGGCGGCGGGACGGATGTCGATTTCCTCGGCCTTCACGCCCAGCGCGTCCATCAGCTTCCAGGCATTGCCCTTGCTTTCTTCCCCGGTTGCGAAGCCGGGCATGGTAAAGGCGAGGATGGTGTCGCGCGGCAGCTTCAGCTTGTCGCACATCTTGGCCGCTACGATCAGCGCATGGGTGCTGTCGAGCCCGCCGGACACGCCGATGATGAGATGCTTGGCGCCCGTCGCCTCGAACCGGCGGCGCAGGCCCTCCACCTGGATGCTGAACGCTTCATAGCAGTCCTGATCGAGATGCTCGGGCCGGTTCGGCACGAAGGGGAAACGGCGGATGGGGCGAATAAGCCCGCGGTCCGCGAAATGCGGTTCATGGGCAAAGCGCACCCGGCGGAAGCGCTGGACGGCGACGGCGTCGTGATCGGCGGCATCGCCATAGGTCTGCATGCGCGCGCGCTCGTTCAGGATACGCTGCGTATCGACATCGGTGACGCACAGTTCCGGCTCCAGATCGAACCGGGTGGACTGGGTGAGCAGATCGCCCAGTTCATAGACCATGCCCTGTCCGTCCCAGGCGAGATCGGTGGTGCTCTCCCCCGGGCCGGACGCGCTATAGGCATAAGCGGCGACGGCGCGGGCGCTCTGCGCGCGGGCGAGCAGATGCCGCTCGTCCGCCTTGCCGATGGTGATGTTGCTCGCCGACAGGTTGGTGAGGATGGTCGCGCCCGCCAGCGCGGCATGGCTGCTCGGCGGAATGGGCGCCCAGTAATCCTCGCAGATCTCGATGTGGAAGGAGAATCCGGCAAGGTCCTCCGCCTCGAAGATCAGATCGCTGCCGAAGGGAACGGTCTGGCCCGCCAGCAGCATCGCCTCATTCGCGACATCGCGGCCAGCGGAAAACCAGCGCTTTTCATAATATTCGCGGTAGTTGGGCAGGAAGCTCTTCGGGATAACGCCCAGAATGCGGCCGCGCGCCATCGCGATGGCGCAGTTGTAAACGCGCCCGCGAAAGCGCAGCGGCGCGCCGACCAGCAGGACGGGGCTGAGCTGCGCGCTCGCCTGCGCCAGATCGCCTATCGCCGTTTCCACCGCATCGAGCAGCGCGCCCTGAAGATGCAGATCGTCGATCGCGTAGGAGGAGAGGCAGAGCTCCGGATAAACGACGAGATCGCACGCCGCCGCATCGGCCCGTTTCGCCTCGGCCAGGATAGCGTCGCGGTTGAACGCCACGTCGGCCGGGCGCACCGCAGGGGTGGCGGTGGCCACGCGCACGAATCCGTGGGCATGGAGCGAATGGAAGCGGTCCGCAGTCATGGCCGAACCTTAGGCGAGGGCGCCGGCAAAAGGCCAGCGCCGCGTGATGCCGCCGCTCTGCTGGGTTAGCTTGGCGGGGCCTCAGCGGTGGTGGCGATGATCCTGGGCCGCGCAGGCGCTGCAGGTGCACGAACAATCATGCGCGCCGCCCCGATAATCATAGCCATAATAGCCATCGCTCATGCGCCCGTCATAGCCATAGTCTACGCGGCGATCGTCATAGCGCTGTTCGTAACGGCTTGTGTCGTAGCGCACGTCATAGCCCCGATCATATCCGCTTCGGCCATAGCCGTAGGAATAGCCATAGCCGCCTGGGGCCGCGCCATGGTTGTAGCTGTAGGCCCCCGGGGCATACTCATAGCCGTAGCCCGGCTGGCCGTAATATCCGCCATAGGCAGCGCCCTGCGGATAGTAATAATAATAGCTGCCACGGCGCTGGCCCTGATAGCCGAAATAGCTGCTGCACGCTTCCAGCGGATAATAGGCGCCGTTGTACCAGCACAGATAGGTCAGGTTTTGACTGGTCGTATAGCCCGGTCCGCCGAACCACCCGACGAAGCCGCCGCCGAACCCTCCACCGAAACCGCCACCCCAGCCGCCGCCGCGATAGATGGTGCGCCCGCCGCGAATATGGCCGCCACGATAGCCGCCACGGAAGTGCCCGCCGGCCCTGTTGCCCCCGCGATAACCACCGCGAAAACCGCCGCGCGATCCGCCCCGATAATGCCCGCCGCCCTTGCCGCCATGCGCGGTCGGCGCAACCGTCTCGGCAAGCTTCGGCGCATCGGGCGCGGCCGGTGCTGTCAGTTCCGCTGCGAGCGCGGGCGCCGCGACAGTTGCGACCGCCGCGACAACGCCCGTTACCGCCATCGATTTGAGAGAAATGCGCATGCCCCGTCTCCGTCGCGGCGCGCGCGGCAGGACCCGTCCCGGCCGTCAGCGACTCCGCTTTGACGAAATGCTTAGCACAGAATTAACCATGCGCCGCATCGGTAGAGTGCGGCCGTTAAAACCTGTCCCGCGGAGGGACTCTTATTTCGGCCTCTGCTGACGGGCCGCCGCGATTTCAAGCTGGGTTAGGGCAGGGAGTTAAGGCATGCCGGGCAGGAAGTCCGCATAAGTATCGCAGATTCTGCCCGCGCGGCGAATTACCCCTGCAACACACTGCTAAAATTGGAAAAACCGCTCCTCATTAAACCGGCTTTAACCATCAGGGCGCGATGGCACATTGCGCTCGCTTGCCGATGTCGCATTGTTTTGGAGCGCTGCATTGGATCAGGCCATCATCTGGGAGCGGGCCCTCGCGCACATCGGCAACGGAGTCGTGGTGCTGGACGAGGATGAGGAGGTGCAACTGATCAGCCCCAAGGCGCTCACCTTGTTCGGCTGCGATCCCGAAGCGATCCAACCTGGAGATGGCCTGAAGGCATTTCTTGGATGCGTCGGCAGATCGGTGGGCTGGCCGCCGGAGCGCGTGGAAACCGTTTACCAAAATCATCGGTCATGGAAGGCCGCGGGCGAGGACAAGGAAATCTTCCACCACTATGATGACGGCACGGTGCTGAAGATATCCTATTCTCCGAAGAACGGCGACGGCGCTATCCTCACCTACCACGATGTGACGACGGAGCATCGCCTGGCCGAGCTAGCTGCGCAGCGGTCATTAGAGGCCGATCTGTTTCATACGGAGGTCCAGTCGACCATTTCAGCGGTTGCCGGTGCGACGGAAGAAACCGGGCGTCAGCACGCCGATGGCCTGTGCGCCGCGCGCAAAGCGTCCACCCGCATTGCCGAATTTTCCGCCGCCACGCAGCAGTCGGCGTTCACCATGGCGGATGCCGCGGAAACGAATGGCCAGATCGGCGAAGTGTTCGAAGAACTGCTCGCCGATCTGGATGGTGTGACGGCGGAAACAGGCATCGCGGTCGACAGCGCGCAGACGGGCAATAATATCTCAGAATATCTGCTCGCGCATGTCGGCAGCGCCAGCGACGTGTTGGGCCGTATCCGCTCGCTTGCTGCTCAAAGCCGCCTGTTATCGCTGAATGCCCGGATCGAGGCAGCGCGGGCCGGCGATGCAGGCAAGGGATTCGCCGTCGTTGCCGAGGAAGTGAAGTCGCTTGCCGATCAGATTGCGACCGCAGCGGCGAAAACCGAAACCGATCTTTCCGGCATTCGCTCTCTGGCTGCCGAGGCTTCAGGCGCCAACAAGGCGATCGAGGCGGCAATCGTCAGCATCAACGATCTTTCCCAAGCGGTGCGGGCAAAGACCGGGCAGCAGCAACGCAAGGTCACCGCTGTCGCCCGGGCGATCGACGAAACGGCGATAACGGCTGCGTCTATGAGGGACAGCATCACAGCGGTCAGCCAGGATGTCAGCACGCTCGTCGCAACACTCGACGAGACCGAGAAGCGGTTTCGGAATGTCGATGAACGGATCGCCCTGCTCGTGAATGGCGCGGCGCGCTTCCGGTCCACCCATCTCCGCGAAAAAGAAGCGGTCCGGAAAAGCGTGCCGGGCCTCTAGAATGTGGTCATGGCTGAAAAGCGGAGGCCTTACCCCAGCGGCGGCTGGCCGTTGCTGGCGCTGAGGCCGCCGTCGACGGGCAGGTTGACGCCGTTCACCCAGACCGCGTCCTTGCTGGCCAGGAAAGCGATCACGGCGGCGATTTCTTCGGGTTCGCCGGCGCGGCCCGAGGGGATGCGCTCGAAGAACTTGTCCAGCAGTTCGTCATTGTCCTGCATGCCTTCGGTCATCCCGGTCTTGGTCATGCTGGGGCAGACGGCGTTTACGCGGATGCCTTCGCCGGCGTGATCCAGCGCCATCGCGCGCACCATGTTGGTGATCGCGCCCTTGGAGGCGTTGTACCCGACGAAGCTCCAGTCCCCGCCGAGGCCGGACACGGAGCTGGTCATCACGATTGCCCCCTTGGTCTTGCG
The DNA here is from genome assembly GCA_042090735.1 of Novosphingopyxis sp. Classification (GTDB taxonomy): domain Bacteria; phylum Pseudomonadota; class Alphaproteobacteria; order Sphingomonadales; family Sphingomonadaceae; genus Novosphingopyxis. The sequence continues at coordinate 6,769 of JBELIU010000122.1, forward strand.
GATTTCGGGCATCGCGGCCTTGGCCATCAGGAAATAGCCGGTGACGTTCACCGCCATCTGCCGGTTCCAGTCTTCCAGGCTGATGTCTTCTATCGTGCCGCCGGTGCCCATGCCGGCATTGTTCACCAGCACGTCGACGCCGCGAAAACGGTCGACCGCCGCGGCGATCATCTTCGGCGCAAGGTCCGGGTCGGCGACGTTCCCGTCCATCAGCTGTAACCGGTCCTTGTCCGCCCCCTCGAACGCGGCCTCCAGCTTGTCGCGATGATGGCCGAGCGCGGTGGCGTTCGCGCCTTCGGACAGGAAACGCTCCACGGTCGCCTTGCCGATGCCGGATGCCGCGCCGGTCACGATGATGCTCATGCCGCCGAAGCGGTTCAGATTGCTTTCCATGGGGGAGGGGCCTTTTCGTTTGCGTGTTCCCCCAGCCAACGGAGGCGGGCCTTCATGGTTGCGCGCACGAAAAAGGGCCGGGCGATCGCGCGCCCGGCCCTCTAATTGTTCGTTGGTGTCGCGGCTTATTCGGCGGCGAGATTGCGCAGGACGTAATGGAGAATGCCGCCATTGCGGTAATATTCCATCTCGTTCGCGGTATCGATGCGGCACAGCGCCTCGAAGGTTTCGGTGGAGCCGTCCGGACGGGTCATCTCCACCTCGACCATCTGGCGCGGGCTGAGCGACGCGAGGCCCTTGATCGAGAAGGTTTCCTCGCCCGTCATCTTGTGGCTTTCGCGGCTTTCGCCCTCGGCGAACTGCAGCGGCAGCACGCCCATGCCGACAAGGTTGGAGCGGTGGATACGCTCATAGCTTTCCACGATCACCGCCTTGACGCCCAGGAGGATGGTGCCCTTCGCCGCCCAGTCGCGGCTAGAGCCGGTGCCATATTCCTTGCCGCCGACGACGACGAGCGGCGTGCCCTCCGCCTTGTACTTCATGGCAGCGTCGTAGATCGGCATCTGCTCGCCCTGATAGGTGGTGTAACCACCCTCCACACCGGGCACCATCTGGTTCTTGATGCGGATGTTGGCGAAGGTGCCGCGCATCATGACTTCATGGTTGCCGCGGCGCGAACCGTAGGAGTTGAAGTCCGTCTTCGACACCTGATGGTCCCGCAGATATTCGCCCGCGGGGCTGTCCACCTTGATCGAACCGGCCGGCGAGATGTGGTCGGTGGTGATGGAATCGCCGAACAGCGCCAGCACCTTGGCATCGCGGATGTCCTGGATGGCATCGGGCGTCATGCCCATGCCTTCGAAATAAGGCGGGTTCTGGATGTAGGTGGAGGCGGCGGGCCAATCATAGGTGTCGCCGCCGGTGATGTCGATCGCGCGCCAGCGCTCGTCACCTTCGTACACCTCGGCATAGCGGCTCGCGAACATCTGCGGGCCGACATGGCTGTTCACCATCTCCTGGATCTCGTCATTGGTCGGCCACACGTCGCGCAGATAAACCGGGCCGTCCGTACCGGTGCCGAGCGGCGTTTCGTAGATATCCTCGCGCACCGTGCCCTTCAGGGCATAGGCTACGACGAGCGGCGGAGAGGCGAGGTAGTTCGCGCGCACATCCGGGCTCACGCGGCCCTCGAAGTTGCGGTTGCCGGAGAGGACCGAGGTCGCCACCAGATCATTGTCGTTAATCGCAGCCGAGATCGGCGCGGGCAGCGGGCCACTGTTGCCGATGCAGGTGGTGCAGCCATAGCCGACCAGGTTGAAGCCCAGCGCGTTC
>JBELIU010000123.1:0-8318 GCA_042090735.1 Novosphingopyxis sp.
CCATCCGGAGGCTCGCGCGACGCTGGAGCGCTATTATGAAACGAAGGGCGGCATCAACGAGGGCCGCCTACGCATGGCGCGGGTGCCGGACGGCGGCGAGCTGATCCCCAACAAGATGAGCGGTGCGCCCGGTATCAAGTTCGGCAATATCTTCATCATGGCGGGCGTCCCGCATATCACCGCCGGCATGCTCGATGCGCTCACCGGCACGCTGGAAGGCGGCGCGCCGCTGATTGCCGAGCAGATCGGTTGCTGGACCGCAGAGAGCGAAGTCGCCGAACTCCTGCGCGAGACCGAAAAAGCGCATGAAGCCTGCCAGATCGGCAGCTACCCGTTCTTCCGCGAAGGCCGCACGGGTGCCAATTTCGTCGTGCGCTCCACCGAGCGGGAGTCGCTGGATGCCTGCATGGACGCGCTGAAGACGGGTTTGCGCGAACTGGGCTTCGACCCGGTCGACGGTGGCATCTGATTTCTCGGCGAGAGCGGGAAGTCGCTATTCGCGCAGCGCCCTCAGGGCCGCTCCCGCCGCGAAGGGGGCAAGCACCGTCAGTCCCAGGCTGACCGCGGCAAGCAGCGGCAGCGCCCCGGCCGCAGTCGGATCGAGGTTTCCGGCCCCGAAGATTAGCACGGGGATAGCCAGCGGCAGCAGCATCAGCCCCGCCGCCCCGCCGCCGGCGCGCGCGGTGAGCGCGGCGATCGTGACCGACAGGGCGGCCAGCGCGGGCGTGGCGATGGCGAGGCTGGCCAAGAGGGCCGTGAGCGTATCCCCATCCAGGTCGAACAGAGCCGCACCGATTACGGCGGCGAGGAGCAGCGGCGGACCGAAGCCGAGCCAATGCGCGGCGATCTTGAGCGCGGCGACGGTTTCGTCCGCCCAGCCGCGCAGCGCCAGCTGATCGAGATGCCCACTATCCAGGTCGGGTCTCACCAGCCGTTCGATCGGCAGCAGAGCGGCGAGCAATGCGGCGATCCACAGCATCGCCCCGCCCGTGGCGCGCAGCAGCTTGAGATTTGGGCCGACGGCGAACGGATAGAGGATCGCAACGCCCAGGAAGAACAGCACCGGCAGCCAGAGCCCGCCCCCGCGCCAGGCAAGGCGAAGGTCTCGCGTGATGAGCCGCAGCGCCGTCATGCTTGGGCCTCGCCCGCGTCCGTTCCCATGTCGAGCGTCGTCGACGGCTCGATGCCGATGGGGATGTGCGAGGCGACGATGACGGTCTGGCCCGCTGCCAGCCGCCGCTCGAACGCCGCGGCCATGGCCCGTGCGCTGGGCTGGTCCAGCCCGTTCATGGGCTCATCCATGAGGAGGATATCCGAGCCCGATTGCAGGGCGCGCGCGGCGACCGCCCGCTTGGTCTGTCCGGTCGACAGCATCCGCACCGGCACTTGCACCAGCTTGTCGAGCCCCAGTTCACCAAGCACCTGGCGCGTGTGATCGGCGCTGCGGCCGTCGATCGCGCCCCAGAAACGCAGCGCCTTTTCGACGCTCAGTTCAGGATCGAAGGCGCGGCGCTCATCCGCCAGCGCCACGCTGCCGGAAACAGCGGCGTCTCCCGCGGCCGGTTTCAGCAGCCCGGCCAGAATGCGCAGCAGGCTGGATTTCCCGGCGCCGTTCGGACCCGTCAACAAACCGAGCGTGCCACGCTCCACCCGCCAGTCGATGCCGGAAAAGACCAGCCGCTGCCCGCGCATGCAGGCAAGCTTCTCGATGCTGATCGCAGGCCCTGCTTGACGCTCCTCCATCGCACGACTTACGCATGGCGGTACCCCCATGCCAAGCCGGAGAGATGACCGATGGTCCAGAAATTGAGCGACAGCCAGCGCGAGACCGCCCTTTCCGAGTTATCGGACTGGAAGCATGACGCGGACCGAGATGCGATCTCGAAGACATTTCAGTTCGACGATTTCGTGGGTTCCTTCGGCTTCATGAGCCGTGTGGCCCTGCACGCCGAAAAGATCGACCATCACCCCGAATGGTCGAACGTGTACGACAAGGTCGAGATCACGCTGACGACGCATGATTGCGACGGCCTCAGCGAAAAGGACGTGCGGCTGGCGAAGACGATCGACGCGCTCGCCGCAGGCTGATTGCGTCAGGCGTCGGAGGGGGCGGGGGCTGGAGGCCCTTCGCGGTCCTCGCGCCGTGCCAATCGTTCGATGATGTCCGCCGGGACGTTGCGCAGATTGAGGTCGCGCTGCGGGAACGGAATCTCGATGCCGTTGTCCTTGAACAGGAACCACAGCCGCCTCAACACGTCCGAACGCACATTGCCGACGCCTTCTTCGGGGTCACGGATCCAGACCAGAATCTCGAAATCGACGCTGCTGTCGCCATAACCGATCCACCAGATATTGGGCTTGGGCAGATCGAGTACACGCGGGCTTTCCTCCGCGGCCTGCGACATCAGTTTGACGACCAGATCCATGTCCGAATTGTAGGACACGCCGACCGGGATGCGGACGCGGACATTCTTGCTGGAATAGCTCCAGTTCTCCACCTCCTCGGTCATCAGGATCTCGTTCGGGATCAGATGTTCCTTGCCGTCGCGCGTGATGATCGAGACCGCGCGCACGCCGATCTTGTTCACCCAGCCGAAGCTGTCGCCGACCGCGATCACATCGCCCGGTTTAATCGAGCGGTCCATCAGGAGGATGATGCCGGAAATCAGATTTCCGAAGGTTTTCTGGAAGCCGAAACCGATGGCCAGGCCAAAGGCGCCGGAGAACACCGCCAGCGCGGTGAGATCGATGCCGAGAAAATCGATGCCCACGAAGAAGGCGACGATGATCACCGCGATGCCGGCAAGCTTTTCGATCAGCAGCTTCTGCGCCGGATCGAGCCGATTCGTGCCCTCGATGAAATGGCGCGTCAGGCGGTTGACGAAGCGCACCATCGCAAACAGCAGGATGGCGGTGACGCTCCATTGCAGCACGGTGAGCACCGAGACGCGCGTCTTGCCGGCATCGAATCCGATCCGGTCCAGTTCATGGCTGAGCGGCTCGATCCCCTGAAGGCCTTCGATCAAACCGTTGACGACGAACAGGAAGACCGCGCCTGACAGCAGCAGCGCCGCCCATTGCGGCATGTGGAGAAACCGGATCGCGCGGTTGATCACCAGCGTCGAGGCCGCGGCGAGATTGAGGCCGATCAGGGCGATCGACAGCTGGCCCCAGTTGCGGGCCTGGAATAGAACGAACAGCAGGATCGCCGCAATGAGGAAGCGGGCAACCCGTTCGATCCGCTTGCAGCGCTGCGGATGCTCTTCCTGCTTCAGGCGGTTTTGGATGAAATTTTCGATGCGCGGCGCGAGGGCGGCCCCCGCGACCCAGCCGACCATCCATGCAGCGATGATAAAGCCGAGCGCGATCAGCGCGGTGCTGACGTCCAGATTGACGCTGATGCCGAGGTCAGCCAGCCATTGTTCGAAGCCCTTCATGGGCGCCGATCATGCATCGCGGCGAAACCGCGTTCAAGATCGGCAATCAGATCGGCAGGATCTTCCAGGCCGATATTGAGCCGGATGAGCGGGCCGCTCGCCTGCCAAGCGGTCGCCGTGCGGTCCGGCGTCGGATCGACCGGCAAGGCAAGGCTCTCGAAACCGCCCCAGCTATAACCGATGCCGAACAGGTGCAGCGCATCGATAAAGGCATCGGCCGTTTCGCCGGCAACGTCATTCAGGACGAACGAGAAAAGCCCCGACGATCCCGTGAAGTCGCGTTTCCAGATTTCATGCCCCGGGCAGCCGGGCAGCGCCGGGTGCAATACGTCTCCTACCTCGGGGCGATCGGACAGCCAGCGCGCGACGATGAGCGCGTTTTCCTCATGCCGTCGCAAGCGCACGTCGAGCGTGTGCAGCCCGCGATGGGCGAGATAGGCATCGTCCGGGCTGATCACCTGGCCAAGCTGGAAGGCCGTGCGGCGCAACGCGGCCCACCAGCGCTTCGTGGCGGTGACGGTGCCGAGCATAAGGTCGCTATGCCCGCCGATATATTTGGTGCCGGCCAGGATCGTGAGGTCGATACCCTTTTCGATGGCCGGGAAGAACAGGGGGGTAGCCCAGGTGTTGTCGAGCAGCGTGACCACGCCGCGCTCCTTCGCGGCGACACATATGCCGGGCACGTCCTGCACCTCGAAGGTCAGGCTGCCGGGACTTTCGAGCAGGATCGCGGCGGCAGCGCCTTCACCGCCCTCGCCGTCCATCAGCGATGCGATCTCGTCCGCGCCGGCGCGTGGATCGAACCAGCGCGTCTTGACGCCCCAGGGCTTCAGGAACTGCGCTGCGAAACTGCGTGACGGATCATAGGCATTGTCCGTCATCAGCAGCGTATCGCCGGGCTTCAGGACGGCCAGCAGCGCGCAGGAAATGGCGGCCACGCCGGAGGGGAAAAGATAGGTGCCAGCCGCACCCGGCTCCAGCTCGGTCAGGGCCTCGGCAAATGCCCAGTGCGTCGGTCCGCCGCGGCGACCGTAGAAGAACTTGCCGTCCTGCACCCGACCCTTGGCGGCGCGCAGATCCACGGTGCTGTCGTAAAGATGCGTGCTGCCGCGCCAGACGGGCGGGTTTACAACCGCGCCGCCCGTCCATTCGCGCCGCCTGCCGCCGGTGACGATCCGCGTGGCGGTTTTCTGGGACGGGCCGCTATCTGCCAATGTCTGAACTCCGTTCGCCCTGAGCCTGTCGAAGCGCTGCCTCGCTCCCTTTCAGCCTTGGCTTAGAGGCAAGGGCGGGACTTCGACAAGCTCAGCCCAAACGGATTCCGAAGAGTTTTGCTCTTACGCGGTCGCTTTGGGCGCGTCCTTGTCCGCACCATATTCGGACCACGCGCCGTCATAGAGGCGCACGTCCTGCTTGCCGAGCAGGTGCGCGGCGAAGAGCGGGACGGCGGCGGTCATACCGCTGCCGCAGCTCGTGATCATCGGCTTGTCCAAATCGACGCCGGCATCCTTGAACACCGATTTCAGCTCGTCGCCGGTCTTCCAGGTGCCGTCATCGTGGAAGAATTGGCCGTGCGGCGTGCTGTGCGAGCCAGGGATGTGGCCGCTCGGCAGATCTTCGCGCGGCTCCGGCTCGGTGCCGTCGAACCGGCTCTTGGGACGGGCATCGACGACTTCGGCGCCCTTGTCATGCAGGTTTGCGAGCACGTCGGACTTCTTGGCGACCTGCTTTTCGTCCTTCCAAACGGTGAAATGGCGGTGGCGCAGATCGGGCTTGCCGGTTTCGAGCGGGCGATTTTCCGCCTTCCACTTGGCAAGACCGCCGTCGAGAATGGCGACGGAGTGCGCGCCGAACATGTTCAGCATCCACCATGCGCGCGCGGAGCTCTTGAGCGGCGAATCGTCGTACAGCACAATGCGGCTGCCATCGCCGAGGCCCAGCGACTGCATGCGGCTGGCGAACTTTTCCGCGCTGGGCAGCATGTTAGGAAGGTCGTCCGACGGATCGGCCAATTCGGCGAGATCCATGAACACCGCGCCGGGGATGTGACCTCCCTCATATTCGGCGCGCGGATTGCGTCCGGCGTCGGGCAGGAAATAGGTTGCGTCGACCACGCGCAGATCGCTCGCGCCCATTTCGCCTGCCAGCCATTCGGTCGAAACTAATTGGTCCATCGATTCGCGTTCCTGCTTTGAAGTGGGGCGGCAGGACTAGCGTCATACCGTTCGAGTGAAAACCCTTGGCTTGCGTCAGAGTTCGTCCAGCGAGTCCAGCACCGCGCGTGCCTTTGCCCGCAGCGAGATCTTTTCGCCGGTCTCCTTGTTGTCCCAGTTGCGATAGGCCAGCGCCATCCGGCTGTTGCCGCTGAGCTTGTCCTCGTTGCGCGCCAGGAAGTCCCAGTAGAGCGAGTTGAACGGACAGCTGTCTTCCTCGGTCCTGGTCTTCACATTGTAGCGGCAGGCATCGCAATAATCGGACATCTTGTCGATATAATTGCCCGAAGAAGCGTAGGGTTTGGACGCCAGCAGGCCGCCGTCACCGAACTGGCTCATCCCCAGCACATTGGGCAGCTCCACCCATTCATAGGCGTCGGCATAGACTTCGAGATACCAGGCGTGGACCTGTTTGGGATCGATCCCCGCCAGCATCGCGAAATTGCCGGTGATCATGAGGCGCTGGATGTGATGGGCATAGGCATGGTCCAGCGTCTGGCCGATCGCCTGCGACAGGCACTCCATCTGTGTGTCGCCATCATAATAGAAGCCGGGCAGATCGCGGTCGGCCTCGAAGAAGTTGCGCTCGACATAGTCCGGCCCCTCGCGCCAATAGATGCCGCGCATATATTCGCGCCAGCCGATGATCTGGCGAATGAAGCCCTCCGCGCTGTTCAGCGGCACCTTGCCGTTGCGGTAGAGCGAATCGACTTCGCGGCACAGATCGACCGGATCGAGCAGGCCGGAGTTGATGTAGGGGCTCAACAGCGAGTGCCACAGAAACGGCTCGCCGCGCAGCATCGCGTCCTGATAATCGCCGAAACAAGGGAGCGCCTCGTCCAGGAACTGGCGGCGCGCGCGCATCGCCTCCTCATGCGTGACGGCGAAGTGGAAGTTTTCGGTGGTGCCCGGATGGTCCGCGAATCGCTCGTTCACCATCGCGATCACGTCCTGCGTGACGTTGTCGGGGCGAAAGCGGATGGGCTGCGGCATCAGAAGATCGCCGCCGGGCGCGGGTTTGCGGTTGTCCTGATCGTAATTCCATTTGCCGCCCGCCGGTTCGCCATCCTCTTCCATCAGGATGCGGGTCTTTCGGCGCATCTCACGGTAGAAGAATTCCATGCGCAGCTGCTTCTTGCCCTCGGCCCACTCCTCGAATTCCTGATGGGTGGCGAGGAAGCGATCGTCCGGGCAGATCGTGACGGGCAGACCGAACTGGTCTTCCCAGTTTTCCAGCATCTCGCGCACGCGCCATTCGCCGGCCTCGGTAACCCGGATATTCTCCGGCGCGTGCCGCTCGATGGCGCGGGCGAGTTCGCCGGAGAAGCTGCCATTATTGTCCGGATCGTCGAGCTTCACATAGTCGACCATCCATCCCCTGTCCTCCAGCCGCGCGGCATGGTGGCGCATGGCCGAGAGGATGTAGGCGATCTTGGCCTTGTGATGGCGGACATATTCGGTCTCGTCCGCCACCTCCATCATCAGGAGAAGGCAATCCTTAGGCTCCATGCCGTCCAGTGAGGACAGGTTGAGCGAAAGCTGGTCGCCAAGGATCGGGATGAGGGTTTTGGTCGCCATGCCGCCCTTCAGCGCGGCAGGCGCGCGCTGGTTCCCGCGAGGGCCGTGGGACTAGACCTGCTTGGCGGCGATACCCTGGATCACGCGCGGGCCGGGATCGATCGGGATAGGGCCGAGCCGATCCTGCCCGGCAGCCCCGACGCGGCCGATCACGAAGCTGCTCTGCACGCGGTCCTGACCGTCGTGCCAGCGATAATCGCAATCCACGGCGACCAGCGGGATGATCACCGTGCGGTCGTTCATCCGGAACGCCGATTCGGTGTTCAGGGGCACACGCATCTCGCCCTCTACCGGCATGCGGGCGCCCGGGCTGATCGCCGGGATGGTAACGCTCTGGCCGGTAAATGTTTCGCGCAGGAAGAATCGGTCCACCTGTCCTTGCGTGTCCTGCCCGCCCGGCAGCGCGTCGAGCCGCAGAACCGCGCCTTCGATAGCCGCGTTCGCCGGGTTCAGCAGCCAGAGCCGGTAATGCAATTCGAAATGGGTATCCGTCTGCTCGGCCCCCAGCACCTCCAGGCGCACATGCAGTTGCGGGCGCGCGGCTGCCGGTTGCGCGAGCCGCGTCGTGACAAGGCCGGATGGCACGCCGGCAGGAGCCGCGGGCGGCGGCGATCCAGTGAGGCCGGAAAAAGCGCGGATCGTTCCGGCTGACGCGGCAGGCGCGGCAGGAGGAGCGCCAGCACTCGACGTTACCGTTCCGCCCGGCAGAGCTGCGCGCTCGGGCGCAGGAGCAGCCGGCGGCGACGCCGGTGCCGGAGCCGGCGGCGTCGGGAGGCGCGCGGGCGGCCCCGCCGGCTGGGGGGCGGGCGGCACGCTGGAAGCTGCTGCAACAGCAGGCGCGCTGGCCTGTGGCTTCGATTTTCTTCTGCTGAGGAGCCAGATCAGGCCGATTCCCAAAGCCAGGAGCAGCGGCACCAGCCACGGCAACATGTTCAGGATGTCGTCGCCGCCTTCATTTTCCTGCATCGGCGTATCGGCCGGAATTTCCTCCGGAGCGATTTCCGGCGGTGCGATGATCGGCGCAGGGGGGCCTGCCGCTGGCATCGTCTCGGGAGTAAGCTCGGCAGTTGGCTGGGCCTGCGGATCCGGT
>JBELIU010000124.1:0-8292 GCA_042090735.1 Novosphingopyxis sp.
ACACCGGCGGCGGAGATGCCCTTCTGCGGAGGTTAGAAGGCGCCGTGCCCCGCCGGCGCCGCAACAGCTCCCGCCTTCCTGGGAGCGTGACCACAGGAAGGAACATCTATGAGCGATACACCCGAAAACCCGCCCCTCGGCACCATGACCCCGCGCCGCCGCCCCAAGCCCGACGTGAAGGAAATCGGCGGGCGCAAGCTGAAGCCATCCACCTTGATGATGGGACACGGTTTCGATCCGAAGCTGTCCGAAGGCTCGCTGAAAGTGCCGATCTTCCTTACGTCCACCTTCGCGTTCGAGAGCGCGGCGGCGGGCAAGCGCCATTTCGAAGGCATCACCGGCAAGCGTCCGGGCGGCGCCGAGGGCCTGGTCTATTCGCGCTTCAACAACCCCAACCAGGAAATCGTCGAAGATCGCCTGAGCGTGTGGGAAGAGGCCGAGGACGCGCTGGTCTTCTCCAGCGGCATGAGCGCGATTGCCACCACCATGCTGGCGCTCGCCAGCCAGAACGACGTCATCGTCCACTCCGGCCCGCTTTACGCGGCGACCGAGACGATGGTCGCCAAGATCCTCGCCAAGTTCGGCATCACCTTCCTCGATTTCCCGGCAACCGCCTCGAACGAAGAGGTGAAGGAACTGCTCGGCCGCGCCAGGAAGATCGCGGACGACAAGGGTTCGAAGGTGGCCGTGGTCTATCTCGAAAGCCCCGCCAACCCGACCAACGCGCTGGTCGATATCGAGGGTATCTCCAAGGTGCGCGACGAGATTTTCGGCACGGGCGATGATATGCCGCCGGTAGCGATCGACAACACGTTCCTCGGCCCGCTCTGGCAGCGTCCGCTCAATCACGGCGCGGACATCGTGATCTACTCGCTGACCAAATATGTCGGCGGGCATAGCGATCTGGTGGCCGGTGCGGCGCTCGGCGAAAAGCGCTGGCTCGATCCAATCCGCGCGATGCGCAACACCATCGGCACCATCACCGATCCCAACACCGCCTGGATGCTGCTGCGCAGCCTGGAAACGGTGGAGCTGCGCATGGCGCGGGCAGGCGAGAATGCCGAAAAGGTGTGCGCCTTCCTTCGCGATCACCCGAAGGTGGAGCGCGTCGGGTATCTCGGCTTCATCGAGGATCCGGCGCAGAAGGACATCTACGAGCGGCATTGCCTGGGCGCGGGATCGACCTTCTCACTGTTCGTGAAGGGCGGCGAAGAGGAAAGCTTCCGTTTCCTAGACAACCTCAAGATCGCCAAGCTGGCGGTGAGCCTCGGCGGTACCGAAACCCTGGCGAGCCATCCGGCGGCCATGACCCACATTTCGGTCTCCGATGAGCGTAAGAAAGCCCTCGGCATCACCGACAATCTGGTGCGCATCTCGATCGGCGTGGAAGACCCGGACGACCTGATTGCCGATTTCGAACAAGCGCTCGACGCGGTTTAACCACGGTTTGGCGCTTGTATGGGCGTCATTAATCGTCCATTTGCGCGAGGGATGAGTTTGCGCGCAGATTTCGAGGAACAGGACGGAGAAGGCGGGCGCACGCTTGTCTTCTCCGGCAGCCTGTCGATCTCGCAGATCGGTAACCTGTCGCGCCGCCTGCGCGATATCGGCGACATCGATGTGCTGGACATTTCGGATATCGAACATCTCGATACCGTCGGCGCATGGCTGCTCGTGCGTACCTCGCGGGATAACGATGCCGAAATCATCGGCTGCGATGATGAACAGCATCAGCTGATCGAGGAAGTCCGCCGATCCGACGAGCCGGTGGAACTGGAGGGCGATCAGGGCCCGCCCTTCCGCGCCATGCTGGCCGAGGTGGGCGAGGCGACGATCGCCGGCTTCGCCAGTTTTATCGGGTTGATCGGTTTTTTCGGATCCACCGTGATGGCTGCCGGGCGCTTGCTGGCGCATCCGCGCCGCATCCGCTGGAACGCGCTGATCCAGCGCTTCGATGTGGTCGGCGTGCGAGCACTTGCCATCGTCGGGCTGATGAGCTTCCTGATCGGCGTGGTCATCGCGCAGCAGGGCGCAGTGCAGCTGCGCGCTTTCGGCGCGGAAATCTTCACCATCAATCTGGTCGGCCGACTCACGCTGCGCGAACTGGGCGTGCTGATGACGGCCATCATGGTCGCGGGCCGCTCGGGCAGCGCCTTTGCGGCGCAGATCGGCACGATGAAGCTTACCGAAGAAATCGATGCGATGCGCACGATCGGCGTCTCGCCGATGGAGGCGCTGGTGCTGCCCCGCGTGATCGCCACCGTCCTGATGATGCCGCTGCTCACCGTCTATGCCTCGATTATCGCGATCGTTGGCGGCGGGCTGCTGTGCTGGATCGGGCTCGATATTCCGCCCGCCACTTTCGTTTCGCGGCTGCGTGAGGTGACACCGATCACCGATCTCTGGATCGCGCTCATCAAGGCACCGGTCTTCGGTGCGATCGTCGCCATTGCGGGCTGTTACCAGGGGCTGCAGGTGGAAAACGATGCCGAACAGGTCGGCCTGAAAACCACCGCCGCAGTGGTGCAGGCGATCTTCATGGTGATCGTGCTCGACGCCTTTTTCGCCGTATTCTTCAGCGCACTGGGTTGGGTATGACGCGCAAGAAATCCCGCATTCCCGATACCGTGATCAAAGTCCGTGGGCTGAAGAACAGCTTCGGCGATCAGGTCATTCACGAAAATCTCGATCTCGACGTGTGTCGCGGAGAGGTTCTCGGTGTCGTCGGCGGGTCGGGCACGGGCAAATCGGTGCTGATGCGCTCCATCATCGGGCTGCAACAGCCTGACGAGGGAAAGATCCGCGTTTTCAATCACAACATGCTCGGCGAGATGGAGGAAGAGGAGGCGCTGGAAGAGGGCAGCGAGGCGCAGGATGTGCGCAAGCGCTGGGGCGTGCTGTTCCAGGGCGGTGCCTTGTTCTCCACGCTGACGGTGGCTGAAAACGTGCAGGTGCCCCTGCGCGAATTCTACCCCGATTTCACGCCGCGGCTGCTCGACGAACTGGCGCGCTACAAGATCAACCTGGTCGGTCTGCCGCCGGAATCGGGCAGCAAATATCCGTCCGAGCTTTCGGGCGGCATGAAGAAACGCGCAGGTCTTGCGCGGGCGCTGGCGATGGACCCGGATCTCCTCTTTCTGGACGAGCCGACCGCGGGCCTCGACCCGATTGGCGCGGCCAAGTTCGATGAGCTGACGCGAAGCCTGCAGGAAACGCTGGGTTTTACGGTCTTCCTCATCACGCACGACCTCGATACCTTGCACGCGATTTGCGACCGGGTGGCGGTTTTGGCCGACAGGCACGTGATCGCCTCCGGCACGATCGATGAGCTGATCCAGCTCGATCATGAATGGATCACCGAATATTTCACCGGCCCTCGCGGCCGCGCCGCTTTGGGCGCGAAAGATCGCGTTTCGAGGCAGGCAGGGCAGAACGATAGCGCCGCAAAGGCGATGGACAGCGCGCCAGACGGCGAGGCATAAGGCACAGGCAATGGAAACCAAATCCAATCATGTACTTGTCGGCGCGGTCACGCTGATGCTCGTCACCGCTGCGGTGGTGCTCATCATCTGGCTCGCCCGGTTCGGAGAAGGCGACCGCAAGGAATATGACATCTTCTTCAAAAGCTCGGTGAGCGGCCTCGCCCAAGGCTCTGGCGTGTCCTATTCGGGCGTGCCGATCGGCCAGGTGAAGGCGATCCGGCTGTGGGAGAACGACCCCGAATTCGTTCGCGTACGGATCGCGGTGGATGATAGCGTGCCGATTCTTCAAGGCACGATGGCCACGGTGAGCGGCATCGGCTTCACCGGCGTGTCGGAAATCCAGCTGAGCGGCGCGGTCAAAGGCTCGCCGCCGATCGTGGAGGACGGTCCGGAAGGCGTGCCTGTGATCCCGACCAAGCCGGGCGCGCTCGGCGAACTGCTGAACAACGCACCGCTGCTGGTGGAACGCCTGTCTACGCTCACCGAACGACTGAGCGAGCTGTTGTCCGAGGACAACCAGGAAAGCTTCTCGCAGCTGCTCAACAATATCGAATCGATCACCGCCAGCTTTGCCGAGCAGGCACCCGAACTGAACGCCGCGCTGCGCGATGCGCGGGTGGCGATGAAGCAGGCCGGTGACGCGGCGCAGAAGATCGGCAACCTGGCCGACAGCACCGACAAGCTGGTGAACAGCGACGGCCAGCAGCTTGCTGCCGAGCTGCGCGAGACCATGGCGTCCGCGCGGGCGAGCATGAAAGCGCTTGAGGGCACGGTGAAGGCGGCTCAGCCGGGTGTCACCAGCTTCTCCGAACAGACGGTGCCGGAAGTGAACCAGTTGGTACGCGATCTGCGGGCCACCACCAAATCGCTCAATAGCATCACCGAAAAGGTCAATCGGGGCGGCGCAGGTTCGCTGATTTCGTCGCAGCCGCTGCCGGATTACGAAGGGAAATGAGACTGCCCATGAAAGCCCTGAGCTTCCTAGTCCTTGCGCCGGCGGCGATGCTGTCCGCCTGCATCAGCTTCGGCCCGGATGCGCCGCCCTTTCTCCTCACCCTGACGCCCGATCAGGCGGTGCAGGCCGGCGCGGTCATGACCGGAAGCCAGTCGAGCGCGCTGATCGTGACCGAACCGTCGACGCCGCAAACGCTGAGCGTTACGCGGATTCCGGTGACCAGCGCCTCCGGCACGATCAGCTATCTGAAGGACGGCAGCTGGGCGGACACCCCCGCGCGGCTGTTCACGAGCCTGTTGTCGGAAACGATTGCGGCGCGCGGACGGCTTGTCCTCGACGAGGCCGAATCGGGCGGCAAATCGCAGGACTACCTTACCGGAGAGCTGGTCGATTTCGGCGTGTTCGAAGCGCCGGCGCGCGTCGTGGTGACCTATGACGCCGTGCGCAAGCTTCCGCAGGGCCGGGTGGAAATCCGCCGCTTCTCCGCCACCCGTCCGCTCACCACCATCGAACCTGCAACCGCTGGCGCCGCGCTCAACAGCGCAGCAAATGAAGTGGCAGAAACAGTCGCCGCCTGGGTGGCGGGTTAAGCGAAGCCTTCCGGCGTCGGCCAGCCCGGCGCCGTAATACCGAGGACCTTGAACAGCTCGCCCATTTCGGAGGGCGCGGTCAGCCGTTCCAGCGCCGAGCCGATCGCGCCGCGTTGATCGGGCGCGGTGCGCGCGAGCGTTTGCGCCCGCGTTCCGATGCCCAGCGCGGCGAGCCACCGGCCCTGACCAACCGGGCCGTGCACGCCCATCTCCGCCACATGGCCGATATTGGCGAGCTCCTGAAAATCGACATGGGCGGTCAGATCCACTGCACCCGGATCGGCGAAGGGTTCCGCACGGGCATGATCCTTCACCGCCTGCAGCGTCTCGCCGATACCCGTCCGGTCATAGCCGTAGTCGATAGCGAGCAGCGCGCCGCCTTGCGCGCTGATCCGGCGCAACAGATCGAACAGGATGCCGGACGCATCGGGTGATTGTTCGTAGATGCTCCCGACCGGCGCGCCGCGCACCGCGTCCGGCACCAGCGCATCGACCGCGCGCGCACCGGCCTCGGGCGTGAAGCTGCCGTCCTTGGCAAGGGTCACCATGCGTTCGCGCCAGCCCTCTTCGGTCGCGATCATCTGGCGCACCGGCAGTGCATCGAAGAATTCATTGGCCACGATCAGGAGGGCGCCGGTGCGCGGAAGGCCTTCGACATTGTCATGCCATTGCGCTTCCGGCAGCCGCCCGCGTTGCTCGGACCGCAGCGCCGTGCTGGTTTCCACGAGATGGACCGAGGGTTGCAGACCGAACCCTGCGGCAGACCGTAACGCATCAACCGCCAAGCTGCCGCGGCCCGGGCCCAGCTCTACGTAGTGAACCGGTTCCGGGCGATTCGCGCGGATCCACAGATCGGCCAGCCAAAGGCCCACCATCTCACCGAACATTTGGCTGATTTCCGGGGCGGTGACGAAATCGCCCTGCGCGCCGAAAGGATCGCCGGATGCGTAATAAGCGGTGTTGGCCTCGCGCATATATTCAGCAACGCTGATCGGGCCGGAGGCCGCGATCCGGCGCCGCAGGCGTTCGGCAAGTGTCGACTGTTCAGGCAACGCTGTCCTGACCCGCAACCGGCTCGATCCGCTGCCGCCTCCCCTTGGCGGTCAGCACGAGGAACAGGCCCAGCAGGATCATCGGAACCGTCAGCCATTGGCCCATGCTCAGCCCGGTCTGGTCGGCCAGCCACTGCAACTGTCGGTCCGGCTGGCGGAAATATTCCAGGAAGAAGCGTGAAGCGCCGTAGACGATCGCGGTCACGCCCATCAGGAATCCGGGCTTGTAGCGCGTCTGCGTCTTCCAGAAGAAATACCACAGGATCGCGAACAGCAGGATGCCTTCCAGCCCGGCTTCGTAAAGCTGGCTGGGGTGGCGCGGCAGGCCGTCTCCGGTGGGGAATATGATGGCCCAGGGCACGTCGGTCGTGCGGCCCCACAGCTCTCCATTCACGAAATTCGCGAGCCGACCGAAGAACAGGCCGAACGGAATGCAGCAGGCCACATAGTCGCAGATGCGCAGAAATTGCAGCTTGTGGACGCGCGAGAAGATGAAGATCGCGAGGATGGTGCCGAGGGCGCCGCCGTGCAGCGACATACCGCCCTCCCAAACCTTCAGGACGTTCACCGGATTGTCGAGCAGGCTTGGCTGGTAGAACAATACATAACCGATCCGCCCGCCCAGGATGATGCCGAGCGTAGCGTAAAAGATCATATCGTCGGCATGGCGCCGCGCCATCGGGGCGCCAGGAGCATCGACAAGCTTGGTGAGATACCAGTAGCCGATGAGAATTCCGGCCAGATAGGCGAGCGAATACCAACGCAGCTGAAAAAAGCCGAGATCGAGTGCAACCGGATCCAGACCCAGGTTGCTGTAGTTGATAAAGCTGCCGGCCTCGGCGAGCATGGATAGCATCGGCTCTTTCCCCCCGCGGAGTTGGGCCTCATATAGAGATAAAGCCAGTAAGGCCAACAGGAGAGATTGCCTCATGCCATCTGAACTCGACCGTCAGATCACCGCCGCCGTTGCCGCCCTTTCCAAGCCCGGCGAACTCTTGGAAACGCAGACGTTCGAGAAGAACGGCGTCGCGTTGCCCGCGCTGGTAAAGGCACCGCCATCGCTCGCCCATTATATCGGGCACTTCTGCATGCAACATAAGGATACGGAGTTCCTGGTCGACGGGGATTTGCGTCTGACCTTTGGCGAAGCCTATGAGGCTGCGCGTCTGCTGGCCGGTGGGTTGATCGCCAACAAGGGGATCGAAAAAGGGGACCGCGTCGGCATCGGCGCGCGCAATTCCGCAAACTGGGTCGTCGCCTACATGGCGGTGCTGATGGCCGGCGGGGTGGCAACGCTGCTCAACGGCTGGTGGCACGGAAGCGAGTTTGCAGAGGCGATCAAGATGGTGGGCTGCAAGCTGGTGCTGGCCGATCCCAAGCGCGCCGCGCGGCTGGAAGGGCAGGACCTCGGCGGGGCAGAAGTCTTCGTCTACGACAATTTCACAGGCCCTTGTGAATCCTTTGCCGATCTCATGCAGGGCGCCGCAGCCGAAACGCCGCTTCCGGTGCTGAGCGGTGATGACAAGGCAACGATTTTGTTCACCTCCGGCTCGACGGGACGGTCCAAGGGAGCCTGGTCTACGCACCGCGCCGTCGTTCAGGGCACGATGAACTATGTCGGCGGCACGATGGTGCTGTTGCAGATTGCCACCGCGCGGGGAGAGGCGCCCAAATATCCGCCCTCGACGTTGATGAACGTGCCGCTGTTTCATGTGACCGGCGAGGTGCCGATGCTCCTGCAGGGCTTCGCCATGGGCCGCAAACTCGTCATGATGCGCAAATGGGATGCCGAAGAGGCTATGCGCCTCATCGAAAAGGAAAGGGTGACCTATTTCACCGGCGTGCCACTGATGAGTTACGAAATCGCGGCACATCCCAAGCGTGGCGACTACGATCTTTCCAGTTGCACCGTCATGGCAGCCGGCGGCGCCCCTCGCCCGGCCGAGCACGTCACCAAGATCAAGCAGGGGATGAAGGACGGTGGCCCCGGCCTTGGCTACGGCCTTACCGAAACCAACGCCGTGGGCTGCACCAACTTTTCGGACAATTATATCGACAAGCCGGACAGCACCGGTACGCCGTCTCCGCCGCTGGTCGATCTTGGCATTCTCGACGACTTCGGCGCACCTGTGCCGCAGGGTGAGCGCGGAGAAGTCTGCATTCGCTCGATCGCCAATTTCGAGGGTTATTGGAACGACCCCGAGGCGACGCGC
>JBELIU010000125.1:0-8252 GCA_042090735.1 Novosphingopyxis sp.
TCTCGTTATACTTGCCGGCGAACGGGCTGGTCTGGTCCTTCCATTCCGACTGGACGGCGTAGATCTCGTCGTGGTGCGGCAGCCACTTTTCGTAGCTGGTCTCGAAGCGGAGATAGAGGCCCAGCACCAAGAACACCGCTATACCGATCGCCAGCCCGCCGATATTCAGCGCAGCGTAGAGCTTGTGCCGAGTGAGCGAGCGATAGAGCGAGAGCAGGGCGAAGCGGTTCATTGGACGCTCCCTTTGAGAATGTTCGGAGATTTTCGGAGGACGGGGCGCGGACGGCTAGTCATGGCGCAGCGCCCATGCCGGCGGTGTACGGCTCGCGCGCAGCGACTGGCCGAGCACGGTCAGCACCGCGATGACGATCGCCAGCGCGCTTGCGCCGATGAAGAACCAGGGCGACAGCTCGATCCGGTCGGCAAAACCGGACAGCCATTGGCGCATTGCGAAAAAAGCGAGGGGCCAGGCGATTAGGTTCGCAACCAGCACCGGCCGCATGAACTGGCCGACCAGCAGCCTGACGATGTCGCTGCCCGACGCGCCGAGCGACTTGCGGATGCCGATCTCCTTCACGCGCCGCGCGGTGCTGAAGGAGGCAAGGCCGAACAGCCCGAGGCAGCCGATGAACACCGCGAACACCGATCCGATCGCGAAGAGGCGCGAGCGCTGGAGATCGGCCTCGTAAAAGCGTTCGTACAGCGTGCGGTTCACGGTCAGGCCGTTGAAGGGCACCTGGCCCGCGCGTTCCTGCCAGATGCTTTGCAGCTTTGCGATCAGCGGCCCGTCCTCGCCGGTGTAGCGGATGGCCAGGTTCGGGGCGAAGCCTTCGTCGGTCCTCAGGTAATAGGCGATCGGCGCAATCTTCTCGCGCGGATTGTCGAACCGCACATCGTCGATGACACCTATGATCGTAATCTTGTCGCCGACGGGGATGGGCTGGCCAATTGCGGCATCGGGGTCGGCAAAGCCTAGCGAGCGGACCGCCGAACGGTTGACGACGGCGTTCAGGGTACGCGCGTCGCGCCTGAGCGGGCCCTTTGTTGTGACGACATCGGGCGGCATCACATCTGCCGGAAAGCGTCCGGGGTCGAACGAACGCCCTGCGACCAGCCGCGCGCCGTAGATATCGAGAAACCCTTCGCCCACTTCGCCTTCGAGGATTTCGACCGGCTCTTCGCCGTCTTCTCTGCTCACGGTGCGGATGGAAAAGCTCCCCCCGCCAGGCGCGATCGCGGAACCGGTGGTGCCGACGACTTCGGGCAGGGCCGCGATCTCGCGCCGGATCGCGGTGCGCTGCGCGGTATCCAGCATGGGATCGGCAAAGGCGGGCACCATGATCAGCCCGTCACGCTCGAACCCGAGGTCGTAGGTCTGCAGATGGCGGGCCTGCGCCAGCAGGATGCCGGTGGCGATCATGAGCGCGATGGCGATCGCAAATTGCGCGGTGACCAGGCCTGCGCGCAGCCAGCGCCCGCGGCGGCCCGTGCCCGGGGACTGGTTCGACGAAAGGACCGATGCCGGCCGGAAGCGCGACAGGACGAAGGCGGGGTACAGGCCGGCGACCAGACCAGCCACGAGGACCACCGCGATCAGCGGCAGCAGGATGCCTTCGGTCCCGCCGTAACGGATCGCAAGATCAGTGCCGCCCGCTGCGTTGACGAAGGGCAGGGCGAGCTCGACCAGCGCCAGAGCGATGAGGCCCGCCAGCCCTGCTGCGAGCAGGGATTCGGCAAGGAACTGGCCGATCAGCGCGCTGCGCGGCGCGCCCAGCACCTTGCGCATCGCCACTTCGCGCGCCCGGATATCCGCCCGCGCCGTCGCCAGATTGATGTAGTTCACCATCGCCAGCAGCAGGGCAACGATCCCCACAATGCCCAGCGTCGCCACCACCATCCGGTCGCGCGGTTCCTTGAGATGCAGGCTCGACAGAGGGACCACCTCCTGCTCCACCTTGAGGAGATCGGGCGGGCCGACGAAGCTCGGGTCGGGATTGCGTTTCTCGAAAGCCGGAAGCTTGGCGATGAGATCGCGCGCCGCCGCTTCGTCGGGGAACGAGAAGAAGGTGACCGGTCCGCCGAAGAAGGTCAGATCGTCGGCTTCGGCAGGCATCCGCAGGAAGATGTCGTTGCGATAAGTCATCTGCGCGGGAAGATCCGCGATCACTGCCGCCACGCGCAGCAGGCGCGTATCCTCTTCCATTCTCACTTCGATTGTCTGTCCGATCGCATCGCCGGGCAGCAGATATTTCTCGACCATGCTTTCGGTCACCACCGCACCGTCAGGCCCCGACAGCGCTTCGCCGGGATCGCCTGCCACCACGGGGACCGGAAACAGGTCGAAATAGTTCGCGTCCACCAGGCCAATCTGCTCCTCCACCGCGATCTGTCCGGACTGCACCGCTCCCCTGCCGGTTTGCATGCGCGCGCCTTCGAGCGACGGGAAATCCGATTGCAGCAAGGGGAGCAATTCGAAGCGGGCCGGGATGTCGACCGGAGGAGCGGTACCGAACTGGAGCGTGCGCTGGACCGTCCAGACCCGTTCCGCTCCCGGCAGAATGCGGTCGAATCCGGTTTCGAAACGGACGAACAGGAACAGGACCAGGAACACCGCGATCCCCACCGCCAGCCCGCCGATATTGAGCGCGGCATAGAGCTTGTGCCGGGTGACCGAGCGATAGAGCGAGAGCAGGGCGAAGCGGTTCATGGCTGGGTTCCGGTACTGGGTCGGATCAATCGCAGGCGGCGTGGGCCTGACCGCCCTTGCTGACGGCGCAGGTCGCGCCGCCGGTGACGCGGATGCTGCTCATGCCAGAGGCGGACAGCGTGGCGGTCCGGCTGGCATGGGCCCTGATCGAGGCAGTGCCCGAAGCAGTGGCGGTGACCTGCGGGGTCAGGAGGTCGCGCGTGTCGGCCTCGCTCGCGCCGCTGCTGCCGATCGCAACGACCTTGGCTGCTCCGGCGATGTTCGCTTCGGAGTCTCCGGAAAGGTCGAGCGCGACCGTATCCGCCATGATCGACGTGGCCCGCAGTTCTGACGCGCCGGAGAGGTGCAACTCGGCCTCGCCGATCTCGAGTCCGGTCAGGTCGAGCTCGCTTGCGCCGGAAAGCTCTGCCTCGAAGCGGGCCCCGGAGAAGCGTTCGACCGCCATGCGCGTGGCACCGGAGAGCTCTATCTCGCGAAGTACCGGCATCGCGATCTCGATCGCAATCGGGTCGTAGCCGTCCTTGCAACCGCCCTTCTTGCGGTCGAGCACCAGCCGGGTGCCGTGCGTCTCGGCTTCGAGCAGCGCAAGGTCGCGCTGGGTGCCTCGGACCGTGACCGCGAATGACGCGCCCGGCCGCACGGTGGCTTCGTCGCAGCCCGAAAGCCTGATGGTGTCGAATCCGTCCAGTGTGAGCGCGCCGCTGATCTTCTCGGCGCTTTGCGCAGGGGCGGGCGGTTCGGGCTGCCCATGCGCGTCGGCGGCGCAGGCGATCAGCGGGAGGGCGAGAAGCGAAAGCGCGAATTTGCGTGTCATGGGTGCTGTCCTTGTTCAGATAGCGCGCATGGCGCTGGCGACGATGCGTCCGTCGAGCATGTCGATCCGGCGCTTCGCCATGTCGGCATGGCTGGGGGAGTGGGTGACCATCACGATGGTCGCGCCGTCGTCGTTGAGAGCGGTCAGGATGTTCATCACCTGCTCGCCATTGGCGGTGTCGAGGTTGCCGGTCGGCTCGTCCGCCAGAATCAGCTTGGGATCGCCCACGATCGCGCGGGCAATGGCCGCGCGCTGCTGCTGGCCGCCGGAGAGCTGGTGCGGGAAATGGCGCGCGCGGTGGGCGATGCCGACCGTGTCCATGGCGGCGGCGACCCGCTCGCCCTTGTTACCGGCGACATCCTTGCGGTAGGCGAGCCCCAGTGCGATGTTCTCCTCGATCGTCAGCTCGTCGATCAGGTTGAAGCTCTGGAACACGAAGCCGAGCTGGGCGGCGCGGAACCTGGCCAGCTCCTTCTCCGATATCGCAGCCAGATCGGTTTCACCGAACCAGTAGTGGCCCGATGTCGGCCGGTCGATCGTGCCCAGCGTGTTGAGCAGGGTGGACTTGCCGCAGCCGGACGGGCCCATGATGGCGAGGAATTCACCCTCGGCCACGTCGAGGTTCACATCAACCAGCGCGGTCGTTTCGACCTCGTCGGAGATGTAGCGGCGTTCTATATTGTCGAGCTTGATCACGAAACGTATCCCTCTTGTCAGCGGATATTGATGGTATCGCCCTTCACCCGGGCGAGGTTGCTGGTCACGATGCGCTGCCCCGGTTCGAGGCCGGACAGGATTTCGACCTGGCGCGGATTGCGGCGACCGATCTCGACCGACACGCGGCGGGCATGGTCGCCATCGGGATCGAGCACGAAGACCGACGAACCGCCTTCGGTGAGCCAGCCACCCGTCGGCGCGATCAGCGCAGGCTTGGACGCGCCAAGCGTAATCCGCACGTCGAGCGTCTGCCCGCGATTGAGATCCTGTTTCGGCATGGTCTCGAAGGTCAGCTCAACCCGGAAGCGCCCGTCCTTCACGGTCGGCAGAACCTTGAAGACCCTCAGCGTCGCGCCGTCGGTGGTCCGGGCCTTCTGGCCGCGCTCAACCCGGCCGAGATAGTATTCATCGACCTGAGCCTCCAGCTTCCACGCGCCTTCGCTGTCGACCTGTCCCGCGGGATCGCCGGGCGCGAGCGTCTGGCCCGGCTGAATGTCGAAATTGGTCAGGCGGCCCGCCATCGGGGCGCGGATCGTGAGCGCACCGAGACTGCCGCGCACGGCGGCGAGGTTGTTCTGGAGGCGAGCGCGTGTCGCGTCGAGCATCTTGCCCTGCCTCGCGGTGATCCCCGCTTCGGTGGCGCGGCCTTGTCGCAACTGGGAGAGGCGCTGGGTCTGGTAGTCGACCTCTTCCTGATAGCTCTTCACACCCGCGTCCGAGACGAAGCCCTTGTCGTGCAATTGCTGGCGAATATCGAGGTCGCGACGTGCGCGGACCAGATCGTACTCTGCCGCCGCGACCTGTCCGGCGCGGTCAACCCGCGAACGCTGGATGCCGAGACTTTCGCCAGCCACACCGCCCAGCTGGCTGGCGATCTGCGCCTCCTGGCTTAGCACGGTGAGTTCGAGATCGGCATTGGCCAACCGGGCCAGCGGCTGGCCTTTCGTGACCAGCGCGCCGTCCTGCACGAGCAGCTCCTCGACCTGGCCGCCGCTCATCACCCCGACCAGCGTGGTCGTGGCCGGCACCACGCTGGCGCGGATGGGCAGGTAATCGTCGAAGCCGGCTCTGGCCACTTCGCCGGTCTGGATCTCGTCTGCATCGACATTGGTCGATCCACTAGCGGGGATCGCGCGCCACCCGATAATGGCAATCGCCACCACTGCGAGCGCGATCAGCAAACGCTTGTCGCGCCACAACGGAGCCTTCTTTTTCTCGACCTTGCGATCCATCTCGGCACCGGGTGCGGGCGGACACAAACTGTTGGACTGTTCGGCTGTGTGCGTCATCATGCAACCAGTATCGCCGAACAGGCTCGAAAGACCTAAGTCGCTATGATAAAAAGAGATTCCAGGACTGCTCGATCAACTGGACGTCCATTGCCGGACACACTGTCCGGGAATGGACAGCAGACCGATGCGTCAAGCCAAAAGACCGCTCTCGCGATTCTCTTGATCGACGATCGGCCCGAGGTTGCAAGCGCAATCGAAATCGCTTTCCTTATGGCGGGGCACAGTCTGACCGTGGCGCACGAGCCGGAAGAGGCATTCTCCCAACTTGCACGAAACCGGTTCGACGGGATCGTGCTCGATCTCAATTTCACGCCCGGTAAGAGCGACGGCAAGGAGGGACTCGCCTGCCTAGACCGCATCATGGCCGACGATCCGGGGACCTGCGTCGTGGTGCTGACCGCGCACGGCGGGATAAGAATGGCGGTAGCGGCGATGCAGGCGGGGGCGCGCGATTTTGCGGTCAAGCCTTGGAACAATGCGGACCTGATCGCCAAGGTCGAGGCTGCGGTGGCGCGCGAGCCGATCGCTTCGAATGCGGGCGCTCCGGCTTCCCAAAGCAACGTGCCGCCCGCACGCATTCTCGGCGAAAGCGCGCTTGTGGAAGAACTGCGCCAATTGATCCGCAAGGTCGGCCCGACCATGGGCGGGGTCGCGATCGCCGGGCCATCGGGCGCGGGGCGGATGCTGGCGGCGCTCGCCGTCCATGCGGCCTCGGCCGATGCCGGCAACGCGCCGCTGCGCATCGACCTGCGCGAAGAGGACGCGCTCGACGGCATCGAGGATGCGCAGGGCAGCGTAATCCTGCGCTACCCCGACCGGCTCGATGAGCTGGCGCAGGACCGGCTTGCCAGAAAGCTCTCCACAAATGTTCGCACGATCGCAATCACCAACCGGCCCGAAGCGCTCACGCCTGCGCTTCGCCGACGGATTGCGACAATCGAGCTTCGCGTGCCCGCTCTTGCGCAGCGCCGCGAGGACATTCCGATCCTCGCGCGCCACTTCGTGCAGGATGCAGCGGCCCGCTTTGGCCGCGCTGCTCCACGCTTGACCGAGGCCGCCGAACTCGCGCTGCGCGAGGCCGACTGGACGGACGAGGTGCGCGGGCTTGCCGCGGAGATAGAGCGTGCCGTGCTGCTTTGCGACGGCGGAACGATCGATACCGGTACTTTGGCGATCGGCGCACCCGTGGCATCGGGTGATCCCGCCGAAGACAAGACCTCCAGCTTCGACCTCGACCGCACGGAAAAGGCTATAATCGCCGCCGCGCTGGTCGAGCATCACCACAATGTCAGCAATGCGGCCAAGGCGCTGGGCCTCAGCCGCGGTGCGCTTTACCGCCGGATGGAGCGGCACGGGCTATGATGCTCTACCATCGGCGCGGATGGCGGGGGGCTGCGCTAGGCGTGGGCCTGCTCGCC
Organism: Novosphingopyxis sp.; assembly: GCA_042090735.1. Lineage (GTDB taxonomy): Bacteria > Pseudomonadota > Alphaproteobacteria > Sphingomonadales > Sphingomonadaceae > Novosphingopyxis. The sequence continues at coordinate 6,949 of JBELIU010000125.1, forward strand.
AGCACAATTGTCGCGGTATGTGCGTGGGACACCGGGCGCTGGGCGCTACTGACCGGAGCAACCCTGGTTGGGTTTTGGACTCTGGCGCTTGCCTGGTGGAATGCCGCGCTGGTGCCTTCGCACCCACCTGAACGGGGCAGCGATGCAGAGGACGAAGATGCGGCGGTGTATCGGCTCCTGCTCGATGCCGCACCGACCCCGCTGCTCGCGATAGATCGCGATACCGCCCGCGTGCTGAACCGCGCGGCGCGGACCATATTCGCTTCCGATGACCGCATTCTTCCCGTGCCTGCTGCGCTGCTTGATCCTTCGGCGCCAACATTGTGCCACGAGGGGCGCCGTTGGCGGATCGACCGGGTCGAGGCCTCATCGGGGGTTATGGTCGCCGCACTAGTCGATGTCGAGCGCGAGGAACTGGCCGCCGAGGCGCGCGCCAGCGCCGATTTGATCGAAGTGCTGGGGCACGAACTGCTCAACGGCCTTTCGCCGATCGTGTCATTGGCCGAGAGCGCGCAGGCCGCGGCCGCGAAGGAGCCGGTGGATACGGCGCTGCTGGCGGAAATCCTCGGCCCACTCGCGCGCAGGGCCGACGGCTTGCAGCGCTTCGCCACCGATTACCGCGCGCTCGCGCGCCTGCCCGAACCGATCCTCACTCCCGTATCGCTCGATCAGTTCGGACGGGATCTGGCGCAACTCTTCGCCCGGCGCTGGCCGACGGTCACGCTCTCCCTCGAAGTCGGAGAAGTGGGCGACTGGAGGATGGATCGCGATCAGATACACCAGGCGGTCTGGGCCCTGCTCAACAATGCGGCCGAAGCCACCACCATCGTCGCCGAGCAACCGCGCGTCGCCCTGTCGATGACACACCTGGAGAACCGGCTGGCGATTGCCGTCGCCGATAACGGAGCGGGCGTGCAGCCGGAAAGTGCAGCGTTCATCTTCCGACCCTTTCACACGACCAAGCCCGAAGGCTCGGGGATAGGCCTTTCACTCGCGCGCCAAATTGCGCGCGGCCATGGCGGATCGCTGGAGCTGGCAGGTGCGAACCCCACTCTCTTCCAGATCAAGCTGCCAAGAGCAGTTGTTGGCTGAGAGATCGCTCCGTCACTGAATCCTGCGGTAAAGGCATCCAGGTCGGTTATCCCATTCTGCTCTTGTAAGTCGACACTCCGGCAGCGGCCCAGCACCTTCCGTGCCCAGCGTTTCTTCCTCTGCCAATCACGGCCGAGAAGATGAACCATGGGATACTCTCGCTTTGACCCCGCCATGCAGGCTCGCGCAGCTTGGAACGCCTGCAAGAATGT
>JBELIU010000126.1:0-8178 GCA_042090735.1 Novosphingopyxis sp.
TCATCTGCGTCTGGCCATCGGCCTCCGCATAATGCGCCTTCGCCTTGTCGCGCGCCGTATTGAGGGCGGCGGAACGCTCAGACTTGTCGGTCAGCTTGTAGGCAGCGGCGATATCGTCGCCGACGATGTCGCGCAGCTCTTCCTTGATCGCGTCATTGCCGTCGGTGCTCTTCAGCTCCCAAGGCTCCTTCGCAGCCTTCTCGGCCAGATCGATGATCGCGTTGATGACCGGCTTGATGTTGTCATGCGCGAACATGACGGCGCCGAGCATGATCTCCTCCGAAAGCTCCTTGGCTTCGGATTCGACCATCATCACGGCATCGCCGGTGGCGGCGACGACGAGGTCCAGCTCGCCTTCTTCCTTGGTGGACGCGATGCTCGGGTTCAGCTGATATTCGCCATCCTGATAGCCGACGCGCGCGCCGCCGATGGGGCCCATGAAGGGCACGCCGGAGATGGTGAGCGCAGCCGAGGAGGCGATCATCGCCAGGATATCGGGCTCGGTCTCGCCATCATAGGAAAGGACCTGACAGATCACGTTGATTTCGTAGTAGAAACCTTCGGGGAACAGCGGGCGCACCGGACGATCGATGAGACGGCTGGTCAGCGTCTCCTTTTCCGTGGCGCGACCTTCGCGCTTGAAGAAGCCGCCCGGAATGCGTCCGGCGGCCGAGAATTTTTCCTGATAGTGGACGGTGAGCGGGAAGAAGTCCTGCCCTTCACGAACCGACTTGGCGGCGGTCACGGCGCACAGCACCACGGTATCGCCATAAGTGGCCAGCACGGCGCCATCAGCCTGACGGGCGATGCGGCCGGTTTCCAGAGTGAGGGTTTTGCCGCCCCATTCCAGCTCTACTTTTTTCGTATCGAACATAGATTTTCCTTATGAACCCTTCCGCCCTATTGCGCGAAGGGGCCTCTTGTTCCGCACGGGTCCGGTACGGATCGGATCGGGGCCTTGATACGCCCCCATTTGGCCATCCGCCTCATTGCGGAGAGCCCCGTTCATCCCATTCGTTCGGGAATAAACGAAAACGGCCCCGCATCGCGGAGCCGTCTTGTCGTCTTACTTACGCAGACCGAGCTTCTTGATCAGGTCCGCATAGCGCTGGTCGTCCTTCCTGCGGAGATAATCCAGCAGGCTACGGCGCTTGTTGACCATGGCCAGAAGGCCGCGGCGCGAGTGGTTGTCCTTGTGGTTGCCCTTGAAGTGATCGGTAAGATTGTTGATGCGCTCCGTCAGGATCGCGATCTGCACTTCGGGGGAACCGGTGTCGCCCTTTTCGCGGGCGTTGTCCTTGATGACTTCCTGCTTGCGTTCGGCAGAGATCGACATGTGTATTTGCTTCCTTCGAACATCATAGATTGAAACCGCGGACGATGCGGAGGTCTCCGCCGGTAATTTCCACAAGCGCGATGGGAACGGAATCCGGCCCCCGCGCCAATGTCAAACCGTCGTCTGCGGCGATCCCGGATAGAAAACGGCCCTGGCGGACCGCCTCTGCCTCTCCGGGGGTGAGGGTGAGAGCCGGGATGTCGTCCAGCCCCGCCTCGATCGGCAAGAGTGCTTCCTCAAGCGCGGCCCCTTGGCCGAGTTCGGCCAGCCTGTCCAGCGAAATCGCGGATTCCAGCGCGAAGGGACCTGCGCGCAGCCTCCTTAACATGGTGACGTGGCCCACGGTATCAAGGGCGCGGGCGATATCGCGTGCCAGAGAGCGGATGTAGGTGCCCTTGGAAACATGGGCGGTCAGGGTAATGGCATCGAGTGGCCCGCCCTCGTCATCGCTCATTCTAATTTCCGTAAGGGCTGGGATTTTGGAAGCCCTGCTCTCGTCCGAAAAACGCCCTTCGGCAATCTCGGGACTTACGGTCAAAGTTTCGATGGTCACGCCCCGCGTCTTCATCTCAACTTCGACACCGGCGCGGGCCAGATCATAAGCCCGCTTGCCGTCGATCTTGAGGGCGGAATATTTCGGCGGGATCTGTTCGATCGGCCCGGTAAAGCGCGGCAGCACCGCCTCGATCTGCGACAGCGTCGGGCGCGCATCGCTGGTCGCGCTTACCTCCCCTTCCGCATCCAGCGTCTCGGTCTCGGTGCCGAAGCCGATGGTGAAGGCGTAGACCTTGCTGGCATCCAGCATGCGTCCGGCCAGCTTGGTCGCCTCGCCCAGCGCGATCGGCAGCACGCCGGTCGCCAGCGGATCGAGTGTTCCTCCATGGCCCACCTTGCACTTGGCATAGCCCCCTGCCCTCAGCGCGCGCTTCACCGCGCTCACGCCTTGCGTGGAGCCCAGCCCCAAAGGTTTATCGAGGATCAGCCAGCCATTCACGCCGCCCGCCTAGGCCAGCGCGCGCGCCGGATCAATCGAAGCTCCGCCTAATCGATCGGCACCCGCGATTTGCTGTCCATCATCGGCGGGGCCTCGCTAGCGCGGATGCTTTCGATGCTGCAACTGCGGTTCGTGCGCGGGAAGCGGACGACCGTAAGCTTGTCGATGCGATTGTTCAGCGCCGTATCGAACGAGACCGGATCCTGCCGGCTGAAATTGCCGGAGGTACAACCCTGGTTAAGCGCAACGCGGTACCAGCGGCCGCGCGCGGTGCGAACGAACACCACATCGCCCTTGCCGAAGAGGACCTGCGAAAGCCCGCGTGCGCCGGCGTCGATATCGGTCTCTTCATCGGAGACGCCGGGCAAGGATTGCGCAGCCAGCGGCGTGGACAAAGCGAAGGCGGCGGACAGGGCGAAGCGGATGAAGCGAGGGGTCATGAACGGCACAATGCCCGATCAGCGCTGAACCGGGGCTGACCCGCTAGAGCGCAGCCGCTGCATGAAATGGCGGCGGCAGAGCGCGACATAGCGCTCCTCCCCGCCGATCTCGGTTTGTGCGCCCTCACGAACCGCATTGCCCGCGGCATCCACGCGCAGGTTCATCGTTGCCTTGCGCCCGCATTCGCACACCGCTTTCAGCTCGATGAGCGCATCGGCAATGCCGAGCAGCGCCGCCGCGCCGGGAAACAGCTGCGCCTGAAAATCGGTACGCAGGCCATAACAGAGAACAGGGATATTCTCTTCGTCCGCCAGCCGCGCGCACTGGAACACCTGCGCTTCGGTGAGGAATTGCGCCTCGTCGATCAGCATGCAGGCGATCGGTTTCCTGTCGCGATGGCGCATCGCCGCGGCGTAGAGATCGGTATCCGCGCGAAAGCGATGCGCGTCGCTGGACAGGCCGATACGGCTGCTGATCGCGCCGAAGCCGGGCCGATCGTCGATCGCCGCCGTCCACAGCATCACCGCCATCCCGCGCTCGCCATAATTGAACGCGGTCTGCAGCAGCGTGGTGGATTTGCCCGCGTTCATGGAGGCGTAGTAGAAATAAAGCTTGGCCATGGGATGCTGGCCTATCGCAATTCATGCCGTCCGCGAAGGGACCTTCATTCCTCGGGTCGATCGTCCTCGGACAGATCCTGTGCCACCTTAGGATCGCGCAGGAGCGAATCGATATGGTCGCCCTCGTCGAAGCTTTCATCGGGCAAAAATTTCAGGGCGGCGGCATATTTCATGCGCACGCGCTTGGCGACTTCGCCCTTCAGATAGCCTGAATGTTCTTTCAGCGCCTTGCCGACATCTTCCTCATGCTGACCGAGCAGCGGTTTGAAGAACACGGTGGCGTGACGCAGATCAGGCGACATGCGCACCTCGGTGATCGAGATGGTCAAACCATCGAGCCGGGGGTCGTGAACGTCGCCGCGTTGCAACAGCTCGCTCAAGATATGGCGCACCTGCTCGCCGACCCGCAACGTACGGATCGAGCGGCCTTCAGGGCTGGTGTCGTTATACTTGGCCATAAACAAAGCTCCTGCCCCCTCCCGCACGGAACGGGAGGGAGTAGCTTATAGCGTGCGTTCGCGCTCTTCGACCTCGAACACCTCGAGCGTGTCGCCCGGTTTGATGTCGTTGGTGTCTTCCAGCACCACGCCGCATTCCAGCCCGGCACGGACCTCCGCGACGTCGTCCTTGAAACGGCGAAGCGAGGCGATGACGGTCTTCGACACGATGACGTCCTGACGGGTGAGGCGCGAGCGCAGACCCTTTTTGAGGAAGCCGTCGGTGACGAGCAGACCTGCCGCCTTGTCGCGCTTGCCGGCGGGGAAGACTTCCTTCACCTCGGCGCGGCCGACCACGGTTTCGATGATCTCCGGACCCAGCTCGCCGGCCATTTCCTTGCGGATATCGTCGGTGAGATCGTAGATCACGTCGAAATATTTGAACCGGATCTTCTCGCGCTCGGCAATCTGGCGTGCCTTGGCATTTGGCCGGACATGGAAGCCGATGATCGGCGCACCCGATGCGGCCGCCAGCGTCACGTCGCTCTCCGTGATCCCGCCGACGCCCTGATGCAGGATGCGCACCTTGATGTCGTCGGTGGAGATCTTGTTGAGCGCCTGGACGATCGCCTGCGCGGTGCCCTGCACGTCCGCCTTCACCACCACCGGATATTCGATCGCGGCATCGGCGCCCATGGCCGAGAACATGTTCTCGAGCGATGTCGGCGCCTGCGTGGTGCGCTGCTTGCGCGCCTGTTCGGAACGGTAGGTGGCGACTTCGCGCGCACGCTGCTCGTTCTCGACCACGGTCAGCATGTCGCCCGCGTTCGGCACACCGGACAGGCCGAGCACCTCGACGGGTACGGACGGACCGGCTTCCTTCACCTGCTTGCCCTGATCGTTGATGAGGGCACGGACCTTGCCGCTCTCACCGCCGACGACGAAGGTATCGCCGCGCTTCAGCGTACCGCGCTTCACGAGCACGGTGGCCACGGCGCCGCGGCCCTTGTCCAGCTTCGCCTCGACCACGATACCCTCGGCATCGCGATCCGGACGCGCCTTCAGCTCCAGCAGCTCGGCCTGCAGCGCCAGCTTCTCCAGCAGATCGTCGAGACCGGTCTTCTTCAGCGCAGAGACTTCGACGTCTTGCACTTCGCCTCCCATATCCTCGACAATCACCTCATGCTCCAGCAGGCGCTCGCGCACCTTCTGGGGATTGGCGCCTTCCTTATCGACCTTGTTGATCGCCACGATCATCGGCACGTTGGCCGATTTCGCATGATTGATCGCCTCGATCGTCTGCGGCATCAGCCCATCGTCCGCCGCGACCACCAGGATCACGATGTCGGTGACATTGGCACCGCGGGCACGCATTTCGGTGAACGCCTCATGGCCCGGGGTATCGAGGAAGGTGATCACGTCACCGCCCTTGGTCTTCACCTGATAGGCACCGATATGCTGCGTAATACCGCCGGCCTCGCCGGAGGTGACGCTAGTCCCGCGGATCGCGTCGAGCAGGCTGGTCTTGCCGTGATCGACATGACCCATGACCGTGACGACCGGCGAGCGCGGCTTCAGCGTTTCTTCCGGATCGATATCGGTATCGGTGTCGATCTCGACATCGGATTCGGACACGCGCTTGATCTTGTGGCCGAACTCTTCAACCAGCAGTTCCGCGGTATCCTGATCGATGGTCTGGTTGACCGTCACCATCAGATCCATGTTGAACAGCGCCTTCACCAAATCCGCGCCCTTTTCGGCCATGCGGTTGGCGAGCTCCTGAACGGTGATCGCTTCCGGTACCACGACTTCGCGGCTCTGCTTGGGCTGCGCCTCGCGCTTGCGGCCCGTCATCTGGGCACGCTTTTCCTTCTCGCGCGCACGCTTGAGCGCGGCCAGCGAACGGGCGCGGGCGCCATCGTCCTCGTTGAGCGCCGTCTTGACCGACAGCTTGCCCGAACGGCGGCGATCGTCCTGCGGGGTCTTGGCACCGCGGGCGGGCTTCTTGTCCTTTTCGACGCGCGGCGCGCGCTCGGGCCGCTCGACCGGGGTGAACCGGCGCGGCGGCGGCGCATCGCTCGTAGTCTTGACGACGGCGGGCTTCGCCTCGGCTGCCGGAGCCTCCTCGGTCGCGGCAGCTTCGGTAGCTTCGGGCTGCGCGGCGGGCGCGGGTGCTTCCTGCACCGGCTCGGGCGCAGGCGCGGTTGCGGCCTTTTCCTCGGCAGCGCGATTTTCCTCGGCGCGGCGACGCTCTTCCTCGAGCGCCTTGGCCTTGGCCTCTTCCTCGCGGCGGCGGGACTCTTCGGCCTGCGCCAGACGAGCTTCCTCGGCCTCGCGCAGCAGCTTGGCCTGCCGCTCTTGGCGGGTCAGATTGTCCATCGGAGCCGGGCGCGGCGCGGGGGCCGGGGCAGGCTTCGGAGCAGCCTTGGGCGCGGCCGGTGCGGGCGGCGGGGGCGGTGGAGGGCTGAGCGCCTCTTCCTTCGCCTTGTCCGCAGCGGCGGCCTGACCGGGCTTGCCGACCAGCTTCTTGCGCTTTACCTCGACCTCGACCTTGTGGGTGCGGCCGTGGCTGAAGCGCTGCTCGACCTGCCCCGCGTCGACCGACCTCTTGAGGGTCAGCGGCTTGCGGGTCAGTTTCGGCTTGTCTTGGGTTTCTTCACTCATCGAACAGCAGTCTTCCTAAGGTCTTCGTCATCTGTCGCAGCGTCGTTCGTCCCGGCAACGGGGCCGGCACCGATACTGCATCCGGTATAATTTAGCCAGCGGGCGAGATGTTGCAGCACGCGTGCTGCGGCCTTCTCCCCCAAAATCGCGGCATGGACCGCATTTTCACGCCCCAATGCCATAGATAGGGCCTCTCGGTCCACCGGCAAGGCGATTCCGCCCTTCCCGCTTCCCTCGCGGTCGGTGCCGACGCGCCACGCCTGATCGAGCTTGCGCTTGCCGTCCGCGCGCGCGTCGCTCGAATGGAGCAGCAGCGAAACAAGGCCGCCGCGCGCCCGCTCGGCAATCTTTTCCGAGCCGGTGAGCAGGTTGGAGGCACGCGCCTCCAGCCCCAGCCGATCCAGCGTCGCCTGACGCAGCTGCGTATCGATCCATTCAGGCAGGTTATCCGGCACCGTGATGCCGCCTGTCTTGAAGGCACGGGCGAGCGCGCCCTTCATGCGGCCCTTTTCGATCGCTTCTTCCAGCTCGGCACGTGACACGCCGATCCACGCACCGCGCCCGGGGGCCTTGGCGTGGATATCGGGCGCCAGCTCTCCATCGGGCGATACCGCGAGCCGGATCAGCAGATGCTGCGGCGCGCGTTCGCCCGAAAGGATGCAGCGGCGGACGGGGACATTCGCGCCCCGCCCCCTGCCTGCGCTTTCGGTATCTAGGCGTTCATCGCCGGTATCATTGGGAGGCTTCCGCACCGGCGGCCTCCGCTTCTTCTGCGGGCGCGGCGTTTTCGGCCTCACCCTCGTCCTCATCATCGAACCAGTGCGCACGGGCCGCCATGATGATCTCGTTACCCTGCTCTTCGGATAGGCTGTAGCTGGCAAGGATGCCCGGCTTCACCTCCGGACGGCGCCGGTCGCTGTTGGAACGGCGCGGCTCCTGGCGCGGCTTGAAGATCAGCTCGTCGGTGGCGAGGTCCGCCAGATCGTCGAGCGTCTTGATGCCCGCCTTGCCCAGCGTCACCAGCATGCCTTCGGTCAGGATCGGCAGTTCGGCCAGATCGTCCTCGACGCCCAGCTCGCGGCGTTCGGTGCGTGCGGCCTCTTCGCGGCGTTCCAGCGCTTCCATCGCGCGGCTCTGCAGCTCCTCGGCCAGCTCCTCATCGAAGCCCTCGATGCCGGCAATCTCGTCCAGCGCGACATAAGCGACTTCCTCCAGCTCGCTGAAGCCTTCGGCCACCAGCAGCTGCGAAAGCGTCTCGTCGACGTCCAGCTCTTCCTGGAACAACTCGGTGCGCTCGGCGAATTCCTTCTGGCGCTTCTCCGAGCTTTCTTCCTCGGTCATGATGTCAATGCCGTGGCCGGTCAGCTGGCTGGCGAGCCGCACATTCTGGCCGCGCCGCCCGATGGCGAGCGACAGCTGATCGTCCGGCACCACCACCTCGATACGGGTCTCTTCCTCGTCGATCACGACGCGGCTGACCGTGGCAGGCTGCAGCGCGTTGACCACGAAGGTTGCGGTGTCTTCGGACCAGGGAATGATGTCGATCTTCTCACCCTGCATTTCCTGCACGACCGCCTGCACGCGGCTGCCCTTCATGCCGACGCAGGCGCCGACGGGATCGATCGAGCCGTCATAGCTGATCACGCCGATCTTGGCGCGGCTGCCCGGATCGCGGGCGGCGGCCTT
>JBELIU010000127.1:0-8168 GCA_042090735.1 Novosphingopyxis sp.
GTAGTGTCGGTGGTTCGATCCCGCCCCCGGGCACCATAGTTTCCCGATAAATCAAATGGCTGACTGCCCGTGGCGGTTTTTCAACGTGGGGATGCTGGCGCTTGTCCGTCCGGTTGGATCGGAAGCGGTTCCGCTGTTTCGACGATGTAAGGAATGTTCGACAAGCACCGGAAATATCAGATTGCACTGAGAACCCCTCAGATTCCAACTGGAATCAAAGGATGTTTTCACAATCGCGTTGGGGCCGATTGCAGTAGTTTTCCCTCAGATCAACCTATTTCTGCAGATACACGCTCACCCTCCGCATCCAAAGTGCGCCATCTATCGGGGAGGCAATGGGAATCCGGCGGCTGGCCGCAGAGGCACGTGGCCAAGGGGTAAGTTAGAAACTCAACGAGAGTTGTGCGTCGCGCATCAGCGTTGCCCGATTGATCAGTTCGAAAGCATGAACGCGGTCCCAACCACCTGGAACGATCTCTCGGACCCGCGCGGCACTCAGGAGGCGCGAGGTCCGCGTCGGATCCAGGTCGAGATGCTTCGCTATCTCCGAGGTTGCCGCGACCTCTCCGGCACGTTTGGCGACAAGCTCAAGGGGAAATAGCTTTGGATTGATGCCCGTGCTGGCGATACCGTCCAGCATGCCGGAACTCGTTGCCGAGCAATTCAGCACTTCATAAGCATCGGATTGGCAGATGGTTGATGACAAGCCGCACAAGGAGGGCACCCCCTTGGCAGCCTCTTTTCCGATGAGATATTTCGCGGAACTTTCGTCGATCTGAAGCCGCTTGGCTAACTGATTATCATCTCCCGGCTCGAGCTTTGCCGAAATTCGGCCAAGCGCTACCGCACTCAGGACTTCACCCCAGGGCTTCAGTCTACCCGAGACCAGTCGCATCAGATCATATAAAGCGACCGTCGCAACGTGAGGTGCGGGCTGCTTCAGAGATGTCTCATCGCAGAAGCGATCGGCGGCTTGTTTAGAGAAGAAGTAGCCCGATCCCGGCAGGCTGAGCGCGGTGGGGATGAGGTGCCCCCGTATTACGCATTGCTCGATGGCATATGTCGGAAGCCCGAAGCGCGAGGCAACCGATGATGCGCTCACTCGGGTTCTCCACGCTTCAGCGAATGCCAGCAATTCTCGCACCTCGAAAGCGGGAAGCAATCTATTACCATGAGCGCGATACCTCCGGGTGATCAGGCACGCTTCCCACGCGGCGCGAAGCGTGTCGTCTTCCAACCCTGAAATCGCAGAAGCCTCTCTTAGCCCGACGATCCGATCGAGTTCGTCGCCACAAGTTGAGTGGTTCATTGCCCTGATGCTCGCGTATTCCGCCTCGGCCGCATCAATAGCCGACTCTGCCCCCAAGGCTGCGTAGGTCTGCATTAGCGGCGGAAGGATCGGGCCTGTGGGTGACGCACTGAACTCTATGTCATCCAGACCAGTCGGCCAGCTTTGGACGGCCTTGCAAGCTCGATGGAGGCGGATCACCTGCGGGTCACTATCCTCTTCCGCGGGCGAGGGCTTCATATGCTTCGCTAGCCCTAAGATAACGTCAAGCAGTGCCTGCGGATCAGCCCTCCCGAGATCACTCGGGAGTAAGTCGAATACTGACGCGCGTTCCTTCTCCGTGCAGCGCACTAGACATGAGATAATCTCGAGTGCTGGCCGCAGTCCCTCGGATACGTTCGACGTCGATCTGTCGGCCAGCCTTCTCCCGCACTCGTCGCAACGATCGACGGGCGTGAGCGTCCTGACCCACCCCTGCGCCTGCGGAGGCTGTGATCGGCACGCATCGCAGTGTTGCAGCAGCATGTCCCAGGTCACCGGGCAGAACGGGAGGAACTTCAGCTCCCAAGCAGCGAGATGATATCCACGGTCACGAAGGAACGTCGGCGAATATCTCCTTGCACGGCTTTCGATGCTGCCTGCCGGAACGATCATTCCGAAGTATGCCCGGGCTCCGTTCTCCTTTTCGGGATATTGTCTGGCGGCCACCTCTTCGCGGGTGACGCCCAGCGCCTCCGCGAGTGCGCCGATATCGATGTCGGGATCCTCGGACACCAGCACCCGATTTCGGTGCTTGAGCCCGACTTCCCGCAGGACCGTCCAGCTGTTCGGCGCGCCGGCGAGTTCACAGGCTCGGGCCATGCCGCCTCGCAGGGATTCCCCGTCTCTGAAGGAGAAGGAAACCCTGTCCCGATAGAGCAGCCGACGAGGAGGCTCGTCTGTCGAACGTTCCCTGCGCAGCAGTTCCTGCGAGATATCGGCGAGAGCGAGCATGCTTCAGGCTGCTTCGAGGAGGAGGCGCTCTAGCGGGTTGGTATCGCACAGCCCGAGCGAGATCGACCAGTCATCGACTGCGACTACGAGATCGTCGACAGAGATGAAATCGCGGTCGTCGTGGATCGAGATGCGCAGCGCCTGTCTGACCACGCTCATGAGCTGGCCGATGATCCCGTCGCATGCCTGCCAGAGAGCCAACGCCAGTTCCTCATCGGCGAGGCCGGTCGGTTCGGCAATGATGCCGATCCGGATCATCTCTTCATCGAGCTTTGACAGGAATCCGATCCAGAGATCCCTGTCTTCGTCGACTGCCCAGTCGAGTGCTCCGAGACGACACGGTGCCATGGTCCGCATGAGGAACTCTTGGTCCTTGCTGATCATCTCTTCTGCCTTTTCGGTCCCGAGCAGGACGATCCCCACGTGTCCGCCATTAAGCAGCGTCTTGAGCTCCGCCGTGAGGCGCGGGCCGTAGGCCGATCCCTTGCCTCCCTCGTGCGCTTCATCGATCATGAGGAGGTCTGTGCGGGCATGCCGCATTGCCTCGCAGGCGCGATCACGGAGGATTTCGAGGTCCTTTGTCGCCGGGAAGCCTTCGCCGAGAATTTTCAGGATCGCGCGATACATGTCGCTCGGCCCGCCACCACTGCCGAAACTCATGAAGACGACCGGCCGAATTCCTTCCTCGGCCCCTTCGTTAGCCACGTCCACGAAGGTTTCAGCCGCGGTAGTCTTTCCCGTGTGTGGCGGATCGAAGACACAGATCGCTGTCTGCCTGCGTCCTTTCATTGCACGTCCAAGATCCTGAGCCTCTTGGAAGGTCAGCATGGCTTCGAGCTGGCGGGGATAGGGAAGCCGGATCGTGTTGAATGCCGCGATCGCCCGGGTCGCAGCAGTCGAGCGCATGGCCACCTTCTGGTCGCGCAGCGACCGGAAGGCATCCTTGATCGCCGGAGAGATGGTCAACTGATCAGCTTCAGTGACATCCTTTATTTCGGCCTTTTCGCTTTTTTTGCTCATCACTTCTCCTTCCATGTAAGGCCTCTTCCCGAGGATCGACGCGGCGGCGCCTCTCGCCGCGTTCTCGAGTTCGCTCTGCCGTTTTCATTGCGCGCGCGGACCGGGACACCCCTCTTCTTCGCGCGCTGCATCTGTGCCCACGTCTTGGGCGTCTGTTTCGCCATTTTCCTGGGCCGCGGGGTCATGTCTCCCGCGTCCTTGCGCCGACTTCCCGCAAGTGCATTGTCGACGACGCTCGCGTCCGGCTCGAACGTGTGGATGTCCTGGGAGTCGGTATCGGTCCGGGTCGCGACGGCGGCGGTGTCCTCGACTTCCTCGGGCGTGAGTTCGACGTAGCGCCGCAGTGACGCCGCCGTCGATTTATCCGCCAAGGCTCGGCCAAGGAGCTGGCGGTTTTTCGCCGACGCCTTCTCGTTCACGTTCGAGATCATGTCGAACAGCTTGGCGCGGAAAACCGCCTGCTCCTCCTTAGAGCAGAATTCGTCGGCCTCGATGTTCGCCAGCTCCATGCACTTCTCGTGCAACCAAACAGGAACGCCTTCCATGTCCGGATTGTCGCACTTGAGCGTTACCCAGCGCTTGTGCTCGCCGAATGGGATCCAGAGATGGACTACCCCGAGGTTATCTGGATCGAATTTCAGCTTGCCACGTGCGGTGACCTTGCGGTGCGGATTTTGGTTCCTGCGGGGCTGCTTCGGTGTGACGTCTCCTTCGGGAATGGCGCCGCGCTCGAAGAGCCCGACGATCTCACCCATTTCATGGCACGAATACCGGTTGTGCATGAAAACGACCCCGGTCGCGTAGACGGCAGCGTCGAACTTCACGCAGCCCATGTTGCGATCGAACTCGTCGAGATCCGCGATGACATTGGGCGCGCGAGTAGCGGTGGCCTTGCGCCACATCAGGAGAGGTTGCCGGCTCATAGGCCTTCGTGCCTTTGGATATTGTAAGTGAAGCATGCCCGATCGAGGAGGTCGCGTGCCGTGGAGATTGTGCAGAGGATCTGTTTGTCCGGATTAAATCCGAACTTGCGCATCAGCTCGATGTCGTAATTGTGGCTCGGCAACTTCTTGAACAGCATCTGGAGCATTGTCCCGATGGTTCTTTCGATGAGCGCCTTGTGAGTGGGATGCTCCTTCCCGGTGAAGTTGACCTGGATGTAGGCTTCCGCGCACGCGTCCTCGAAATGACGGGAGTGCGCGCCTGCGGAATTGTCGACCTTGATGCGGTCGGGACGGAGTCTGACGAAAGGCAGGTCCGGGAATTTCTCGAGCAGATCAGCGGGAACCTCCTTGATCGAGTTGGCGTGCCTGACGGTGCGCAGCAGGGAGGCGCTCGAAGCCGCCTCGGCGCACAGATCCCATCCGACCAATGCCGTCGTGCTGCATTCGGCCATCAGTGACATCGTGGCCGAGCCCATGCCGATGCCGGTGTCGTCATCGACGAGGAAGACGTTGGGGACGGGCGTTTCGTCGGCTTCACACAGCGAACCGAAGGACGGGCGCTCGCTGAAACCACCACCACCGTAGCGAGCGCGCTTTCCCCTCTCGGTAGTCGCGAGGCCGAAGAGCTTCGGGGTGCGCATATCGCGGACCCGGCGCCAGAAGGTGGTGTAGTGAACGGCCTTATAGGGTGTCGACGGCCTGGGATATTCGGCGGCCTTGTCGCCGACGCTCCAGGTTCCGTCCTTGCCTTCGATGAGCAAAGGACGGTCCAACGGCTTGCCGTTGTTGACCTTCCACAGGTCGGCAACGTAGCAATCGTAGTAGCTCTGGATCTGATCCCGGTCATTCGCGAGACATGCGGACATCATGTGATAGAGGATCAGCTCGACCGGGTGTCTGCTGACGATCGAACGCAGGTAGCGACCGGCCATCGACACGCCATCGCGCGGCTTGCGCCTTCCCGGTTCCCCGCGTTCCCGCAGCCATTCGCGAACTGTGGTTGGGTGCGGCTCCCATCCTGTGGGATTTAGCGCAGCAATACCCGGCTGGGAGACCGCGCGGCGGATGACCGGAAACATGGCGTCGTCGGACAGGGAGCCGCAGTTGTCGTCGCAGAAGAGGCTGATCGCGACCCGCAGCGGCGATTTCGCGTCCATCGTCCGGCACTGCTCGGCGTCCAGCTCCATGTTTCGCGCAAGCCGCCGGCTTTCGTTGCTGGAGGGCTTCGAGCGGAAGATGATGCCGTCCTGTGCGAAGATGGCATTCATATCAGCCGTGGTGGGCTTGCGGGGATGTCCGTTATCGTCATCGACCATGAAGTCGGGATAGGAGGCGCCGTAGGGCGCGCGATATGTGACCGCGTGGTCGGGATCGACGCGTTCGAAGTAGTAATCGCGGCCGAGGATCTCGACGGGATCCCCTTTCTCTTGAGGGTAGGCGAGAGGTCTTGTCATGCTGCTACCCCTTCGAATCCCGGCAGCGGTCGCGACGCGACGATCGGCGTGGGACTTAGAATGGTGCGGTCGTGGAATGGCTTATCGAAGTCGACGGTGAACAGTCCGCCGGCGATGAGACGCTCGACGACCGCATTGCCGTGCTTGCGATCATGTTGAGCGACGAGGCTGATCAGGTCGCCCCATCCCATCTGCTGCATCTTCGCTCGGACTGCCTGCGCGCGTGAACTTTCATGGTTGGTCAGTGCCATTGCGCGACGTCCGAAGATGTTGGCGACGTTGTGTTCACGCCATCTCGAACCGCGAATATCCTCGAGGTAGCGGATGGAGAACTCCCAGCCACACCTGCGGACGAATTCCCGAACTCTCGCCAGGCTGACCTTGTCGTCGGTGCTGAGATCGTCCGGAGTGCGTTTGACCTCGACTATCTCGATCCGACCATCGCGGTAGAGGATCGCGAGATCGGGACGATAGGTGAAACGCGGCCCGCCGAATGCGATGTCGAATTTGTAGGGATGGCATTTGAACTGGACGATGTTGCCATCGACTTCGCACTGCATGGCGAGCAGTTCCTCTCCCCTTCCCTCGCCGACTTCCGTCATTCCGGTCTTCACCGACGGCATGCGGAAACGCAGATGGAGACCTCCGCGCGTCACCACTGGTCTCTCCGTCCCGCCGTGGCGGAACACCACGATGTGGCCGAGCGGAGGATTATCGGTCTCGCCAGTGCCGGTCCGAACAAGCCGGCGTCCGTCCGCTGGCTGGGCTTCATCCCGAAGATCGGGGATGGCCTGAGATCTTTGCGGATGGCTGATGGTCACGACACGGACCTCCCGCTGACCGGGGTCCACCGCCAAGGGGAGGTGCGCCGCGAACGCATCGCCGAGATGCTCGGGTGTCGGTTCCATCGCGGCATCGGCGGGATGGAGCGGGCTGAACCAACTCGCGTAGCGGTGAGATCCGCCCGAACGTAGTTCGTTTGCCCATCTTCCGCATTTTTCCACTCGGCAGATCCGCGATCATGATCGCGCTCTGAATGCTCGCTATCAGCGAACGGGCATTCACCCTTCGGCTTACTCTTGTTCGCCGGTGGTTCGATCTCAATGCTCATACGCATAACTCCCTTAGTGCGTTGGCATTTAGAAAGTGCGGTTCAGAAAATCAAGGAGATTCGCATTGGCATGTAGAATTTTTGTGTTACCCCGGCAGGTATGGATGAAAAATTGACGTCAGCATCTTCGCTCACCCGCCACTGGCATATGGTGGAAAGCGAGACATGAAAGGCGGCGCATCGGTGTCGCTGCCCAGCTCGCTCCCGGCCACTGATGAAGAGGAGTGGAAGCTACTATCACCTTCCCGGCGCGATCTGGCGCGACGTCGGATCGATGCGATAGAAGGGTGGCGCGACGGTGAACTCGACATTGAAGAGGCATGCCGAATTGCGAACGTGAGCATCAGTCGCTTTTACAGGCTTGCGGCTGCCTGGCGCGACCACCCATCGCTTGGATCTCTCGCGGTGCGCCGAGGGTCAGGCGCGTCCGCTCGGGCTCGACCGTCCAAAGGGGAGGTCGTGAACGCTCTTCAAGCCGTTGTTGGTAAGGTCGTTCGCGCCCACGCCGATGCGTCTGTCGCCCAGTTGACCCGCCACATGGTCGAAGCAGCTGGAGTTGATCCGACCTCCGTGCCGAGCCCAATGGTCTTGCGCCGTATCGTCGAGACAGAGATTCGGCGCGTCAAGGCTACGGGCGAAGCAGGTCATGCTCTGCGCTTCGATTGTTCGGCTATCAGCGCCCCGCAGGGGGATGGCCGGCCTTGGATCTTATTCGTCGTTCTCGACGTGGGCACGCGGATGATACTCGGCTGGCATGTCGCGGAGAGCGCCTTAGCGCTCCCGGGCTATCAGCGAGCGGCTTGCGATGCCCTGGCGAAACTTGACGATCTGTCCCCACCGATCTGGGCAACGCGACTGACCGAGGTGGAAATCAAGTCCGGACTCGACAAGGAAGCGACTGCCAAGCTTGTCGAGCGCCTTGACGCAGCCATTGCCGGCAATGTCCAACACGCAGACAGCGACGCTCGCTTCGGTCGATATTTTAAGAAGCTGGTGGGCGGCAAGCTTGGTCTCCTGTCCCTGACACCGGCAAGGACGTTGCGCGGAGATGCCCTGCCTCCGAACGGGGATATGACCCCATGGTCGCGTTCGGAGCTTGAGACCCATTTCGCCATCAAGGCAGCGGAGTATAATGATGAGGTCATGCGAGAGAAGCAGGATCTAGCTTCCGACGCCCTGAGCGAGATCCCTGCGGATGTGCTCGAACTACTTCAGATGGTTGCCGAGCTACAATGAATCGCACCTGACACCGGACGGCCTTCGCTTGGGAATCAGCCAACGGTAATGTCGAAGGAAACCTGGTTGGATCCGCATTGATGGTTGTGATCGCTGACGGCCTGGTCAATTGTCGCCATTGC
>JBELIU010000128.1:0-8148 GCA_042090735.1 Novosphingopyxis sp.
TTTCGTCGCCGCCGGACTTTTCGCTGCCGGATTGGGCAGCACCGCCGCCCTTGGCAACCTCTTCCACATCCTCGCCTTCCTCGGCGAGCAGCGCGATGACCGAGCCGACCTTGACCTCGTCGGTGCCTTCCTCGACCAGGATCTTGGCGATGGTGCCTTCGTCCACCGCCTCGAATTCCATCGTCGCCTTGTCGGTTTCGACCTCGGCCATAATGTCGCCGGAGGAGACGGTGTCGCCTTCCTTGACCAGCCATTTGGCGAGCGTGCCCTCTTCCATGGTCGGGGAGAGCGCGGGCATTTTCAGTTCAATCGCCATCAGTAGGATTCCACCAGCACGTCGGTATAAAGTTCATCGAGATCGGGCTCGGGCGAGCTTTCGGCAAAGTCCGCCGCATCGCTGACGATCGAGCGGATTTCCTTGTCGATCGCCTTGAGATTGTCCTCGCTATGGCCGTCCTTGATCAGCTTGGCCTTCAGGCGCTCGATCGGATCGGACTTTTCGCGCATTTCCTGCACTTCTTCACGGCTGCGATATTTCGCAGGATCGGACATGGAGTGGCCGCGATAGCGATAGGTCTTGAGTTCAAGGATGATCGGGCCGTTGCCGCCACGCACATGCTCTAGCGCCAGCTCGCACGCGCCGCGCGTTGCCAGCACGTCCATGCCGTCGACCTGAATGCCAGGAATGCGGAAGGACTGGCCACGGCGGAACATCTTGTCCTCGGCAGAGGAGCGATTGACGCTGGTGCCCATCGCATATTGGTTGTTCTCGATCGCGAAGATGATCGGCAGATTCCACAGCTCCGCCATATTGAAGGCTTCGTACACCTGCCCTTGATTCGCCGCGCCGTCGCCGAAATAGGCAAGGCAGACGCCGCCATCACCGCGATATTTATGCGCGAAAGCAAGGCCCGTGCCCAGCGGCACCTGCGCGCCGACGATGCCGTGCCCGCCGTAAAAGCGGTGTTCGACCGAGAACATGTGCATCGAGCCACCCTTGCCCTTCGAGATGCCGGCCTGGCGCCCCGTCAGCTCGGCCATGATGACCTTGGGGTCGAGACCGTAGGCAAGCATGTGACCATGATCGCGATACCCTGTGATGACGCTGTCCAGATCGCCATCGAGCGCGGATTGCAGGCCGACGGCGACCGCTTCCTGGCCGATATAAAGGTGACAGAAGCCGCCGATCAGACCGAGGCCGTAGAGTTGGCCCGCCTTCTCCTCGAAGCGGCGGATCAGCAGCATCTGGCGATAGAACTCCAGCATCTCCTCTTCGCTTGCCTCGTAAAGCTCAGGCTTGCCGGGCGCGTCGTCGGTGATCTGGGTGTGCCCGTGGAGGCGGTCCTCCGGGGCTTCCTTTTCCGCGGCCTTTGCCTTGCTCGCGGTCTGCTTCTTCTGCGGAGTTCTCGCCATTTGAATCCTTTCCGGTCGGGGCCTTCCGCGGCCCCCGAATTGGTTTGCCTTCCCTAGCGGAATGCGCGGAGCGCGCAACAGGTTGCCGCAACACTATCAGGGGTTCGTATGAGTACGCGCAGCAGGCGCAGCTCCGCTACTCCTCGAGCGGAACGATGATCTCGTCCGGCGCGGCAACGCCAAGCTCCTTGCGCATCATTTCGCCCGCCAGATCCGGATCCACGCGGTCGCCGTCCAGCAGCCGGGCCCGGTTGCGCAGCGCATCGCGCTCTTCCTGCAGCTTCGCCAGCTCGATCTCGCGCTCGGCCAGCCCGGTCTTGTAATCGCTCCAGGCGAGGATGCCCGTCGGCCCGAGCATGGCATAAGCCGCAATGGCGAGCAGCGCCATCAGGGCAAGGCCGGGGCCAAGCGCCGAATAGAGCAGTGACTGGATCTTGGGGCGGCGACGCATCATCGTTCGCAACTGAATCATACGCGCCAGGCAATGGCAAGATTTTAGCGCCGGATCGCTGGGTTCATGGGTTCGGCGTCCCACATATTGCGCTGCCGCATAAGACGGCGGGAGATGATTTCGGTTCGGCAACGGAACAAGCTGCGGCAGGCTTCGTTCGAGAAACAAACCATCCCTGCGGACGGCGACCGGGCTTGCCGGCAGATCGTCCGCCCAACGAAAGGACCGAACACACCATGGCGAACGAGATCAGCGAAAGCTCCGCACGGACCGCCCGCGTTCAGAAAGCCGCCGGCACCACGTCGGTGACGCCGGCAACCAGCGCTTCGGCTTCTACTGTCGACACGGCGAGTTCTACCGTCGACACGGCGAGCGAGAGCAAGACCGAAAAGGCAAAGGCTGCTGCGTCCGACGTCAAGAGTTCGGCAAAGGAGCAGGCACTCGGCCTGAAGGACAAAGCGCTGTCCTCTGCCCGCACCGCGGCTGCCGACGGCAAATCCAAGGCTGTCGAAAAGGTCGGCGGGTTCTCCAAGGCAATCGAGGCGAGCGCAAGCAAGCTCGATGAGGATGTCGGCCAAACCTATGGCGATTTTGCCCGTTCTGCCGCTAAGTCGATCGACGGTATTGCGGCGCAGATAGATGCCAAGGATATCGACGAGCTGCTGGAAGATGCGAAGGAATTCGTTCGCAAGAGCCCGGCCATCGCGATCGGCATCGCCGCTGCCCTCGGATTTGCCGCATCGCGTGTGGTGAAGTCTGGCCTCGATCTCAACGACGACGTTTGAGATCGGTGCGCGCAAGGACAGACGGGGGCGAGTGAATGAGTGATATCGCAGGTGCCGACCATTACAGAGACGGACCGGCGCGCGAGGAGATACCGCCCCCGCTCGGAGAGACGGTGCACGAAAATGTGGACCGTCTGGTCGGCGACGTCAAAACGCTGATCGGAGCGGAGAAGGCCTATTGGGGCGCGCGGCTGCGCTACTCCAAATCTTTGGCGAAGCAGGCCGCGCTTCTTTTCGGCGCGGCGATCGCGCTGGCTGCATCCGCTTTCACTGCGCTGATACTGGGCACCCTGCTCGTGCTGTCGGCCCGCGTCGGGCCGATCTGGGCGACCATCATCGTATTTTCCGTAACGCTGACGGTATCCGGCATTCTGGCTTGGATTGCGCTGAAGCGAGCCAGAAAGCTGGCGATTCCGACGCCAAGTCATGGCAGCCGCGACGAGGAGGATCAGCTATGACGGCACGGCGCGAACGCGTGGCTGAGCTCGACATTGCCCGCAAGGCGGTTCGTCGCAAGCTAAAGCGCAGCATCTCGACCGCGAAAGAGGAGATCACGCCCGGCGCCCTGGTCGGCCAGTTCAAACGCCGCAAGCGCGGCCAGGTCGCTCGGGTAGCGGCGGATGCCAAGGAAGTGATGGAGCAGAACCGTGAGCCTATCCTTTTCGGCGGTCTTGCCGCGCTCGCTGCTGGATTGATCACCTATTCCACGCGGCGCTGGAAACGACGGCACAGCCGCATCGTTGCCGAACCGGCACCGCTCACCAAGAATTTTGATGGAGAAAGACTATGACCGAACAGAGCAACCAGGACGGCGAAAGCCGCGTGCAGCATGCCGCCAATTCCGCGAAGGAAAAGGCAAGTCATGCCTATGATTCCAGTCGCGACGCCGTGAAACGCGGTGCCGAGAACACGAAGGTCAAAGCGCGCGAGCTCGGCCAGAAATCCGGCGAGCAAATCGAGAAAAATCCGTTGGCGGTCCTGTTTGGCGGCCTCGCGATCGGTGCGGCCGTCGGAGCGCTGCTGCCGCGTACGCGCAAGGAGCAGGAATATCTCGGCAAGACCGGCCGGGACATCAACATGCGCGCCAAGAGCGCGTTCGAAGCGGCCAAGGAATCGGGCAGCCAGCAGATCGATCAGCTCGGACTGAGCGGCGATGCGGTGAAGAACCAGTTCAAAACGCTCGTCGACAAGGCCGGCGGCGCCGCGAAGACAGCCGGCAAGGCAGCGGCCGAAGGCGCGAAGAATCCGGACAAGTCCGCCGTCTCCAACGCTGAAGGCGTCTGAATATACCGCAGTTCCGGCTCTCCCCGATAAATGTTTTCGGGGGCCGTCTTGAATCCGAAAGGCCGCGCTGGTAACGGCGCGGCCTTCACCATTTCTTGCAGAACGGATGCCGATCATGGCCAAGCTTCATCTCGTCTTCGGCGGCCGGGTCTCCGATCCGCGCGTGCTGGAATTCGCCGATACCGACAAGCTCGATATCGTCGGCATTTTTCCGAATTACGAGGATGCGGAAGAGGCTTGGCGCTCCGCGGCGCAGCGAACCGTGGATGATGCAGAGATGCGCTATGTGGTGGTACACCTGCACCGCCTGCTGGAGCCCGGCGATCCGGCCAACCCCTGATCGTTCAGGTCCTGATCGCTTAAGCTCTGTTCGCTTAGGCTCCAATCGCTCAGGCTTTTCGGTAACGCAAAATCAAAAGCGGGCGCGATAGCACCAGACCGACAATGAATCCCGCAATATGGGCGGCGATGGCAATCCGGATGCCATCGCCGCCGAATGCGAAGGCCATCATCAGATTAAGGCCGATCCACAGCAAGAGCAGCTGCGCGCCCCGCGCGATCTCCGCCGGTAGCGGACCGACTGGCTTCGGCCGATTGCGCGCGAATAGTACCATATATCCCGCGATAATCGCCGCGATTGCTCCGCTCGCGCCCAGAACGGGATCGAGCGAACCGGGCGACCAGGCAACTTCCGCCAGTCCCCCTGCGATTGCACCGGTTAGATAGACCACGCCCATCAGCTTCCAGCCCAGCGCCAGTTCGACGAAGCGGCCGCAGAAGAACAGGATCAGCATGTTGAACAGCAAATGGCTGAAATCAACGTGCAGAAATGCGTGGGTGATCAGCGTCACCGCCGCCGGCCACCAGAAATCATAAGCGCCCGCATCGCCCAGCGCACCGGTAAGGCGCGCCGGTATCAGCGCGCCTTCAATCACCGCCTGCTGCTGGAAGCCGCCGAGCCAGATGATCACGAAGATCAGCACATTGATGCCAACCAGGATGTTGGTCAGCGGCCCCTTGGGCATGTTCATCGGACGGGCTCCAGTTGGCGGGCCGCGGAGATGATCAGATGAATTCGATCTTCTCGATGTAATAATATTTGTCGCCCGAGGGGACCGTGACCTCGACCTCTTCCTCGATCTTCTTGCCGATCAGCGCGCGGCCAAGCGGGCTGGAATAGCTTAGCTTGCCCTTCTTGGCGTCAGCCTCTGCCTCGCCCACGATCTGATACTTCACCGGCTTGTCGTTTTCATCGAGCATGGTGACGGTGGCACCGAACACCACCTTATCGCCGGACAGCTCAGACGGATCGATCACCTGCGCACGGCTGAGCTTGTCCTCGATGTCGGCGATAGTCGCCTCCACCTGGCCCTGGCGCTCCTTGGCGGCGTGATATTCGGCGTTCTCCGAAAGATCGCCATGCGCGCGCGCTTCCTCGATCGCATCGACGATCAGCGGACGCTCCTCTTTCAGCAGCTTCAGCTGCGCGCGCAGCTTTTCCATTCCCTCTGCCAGCATCGGCATCTTATCGAACGTCGCCATGGCGGCATCCTTCACGTCTGAATCTAAAACCAAATCCCCCGCGGCTGGCCAGTGCCATCCGCACGCAGTTCGCTAAATTGTAAGGGAGTTACTGCGACCGTGAATAATAGTCCTGAAGCGAGCGAACTTCAAGATGGTGCGACTTCAAAGCCCGGATCGCCCCCATCGCCGCCACGCCGGCCGCGGCGGTGGTGTAGCTGGCGACATTCTGGCGCAGCGCGGAACCGCGAATGCCGGCGCTGTCTTTCAGCGACTGCCAGCCCTCCGTGGTGTTGAAGATAAGATCCACGCTTCCATCCTTGATCCGGTCAACGATATGCGGGCGTCCTTCGGCCACCTTGTTCACATGCTCGACCTCAAGCCCCGCCTGTTGCAGGTAGGCCGCGGTGCCCCCGGTGGCGATAACCCGGAAGCCAAGATCCAGCGCCTCGCGCACGGCGGGCAGGATGACCGGCTTGTCGCTATCCTTCACGGACACGAAAAGCGTGCCTTCCAGCGGCAAGTTCATACCCGCCCCAATCTGCGATTTGGCAAAGGCGGTCGCGAAATCCTCATCGATGCCCATAACTTCGCCGGTCGATTTCATCTCCGGGCTCAGCACCGGATCGACGCCGGGGAAACGTGCAAAGGGGAACACCGCCTCCTTCACCGCGACATGGCCGATGTCGAGATCGATCGGCGGAAGATCGACAAGCTTTTCGCCCGCCATCACGCGCGCGGCGATCTTGGCCACCGGCACGCCGATCGCCTTGGCGACGAACGGCACCGTGCGGCTGGCGCGCGGGTTCACCTCGATCAGGTACACCTCGCCATCCTTCACCGCGAACTGCACGTTCATCAGTCCGCGCACGTTGAGGCCGAAGGCCAGCGCCTCGGTCTGGCGGCGTATCTCCGCGATGATGCCGGACGGCAGGCTGTGGGGCGGCAGTGAGCAGGCGCTGTCGCCCGAATGGACGCCCGCCTCCTCGATATGCTCCAGCACGCCTGCAACCACCACTTCGTCGCCGTCGCAGATCGCATCGACGTCCACTTCGGTCGCATCGCGCAAATACTGGTCGATCAGCACCGGGCTGTCGCCGGACACCTGCACCGCGGTGGCGATGTAGTTCTCCAGCTGCTGCGGACTGTCGACAATCTCCATCGCCCGGCCGCCAAGCACATAGCTTGGGCGCAGCAGCACCGGGTATCCGATGCGTTCGGCCCCGGCGAGCGCCTCTTCCAGGCTGCGCGCGATGCCGTTTTCGGGCTGCTTCAGATCGAGCTTGCGCACCAGCTTGGCAAAACGTTCGCGGTCTTCGGCAAGGTCGATCGCGTCGGGATCGGTGCCAAGGATCGGAATACCCGCGTCTTCCAGCGCCTGCGCTAGGCCGAGCGGCGTCTGCCCGCCGAACTGCACGATCACGCCCTTCAGCGTACCCTTCGTCTGCTCGATATGCAGCACTTCCAGCACGTCCTCGGCGGTCAGCGGCTCGAAATAGAGCCGGTCTGACGTGTCATAATCAGTGCTCACCGTTTCCGGATTACAGTTGATCATGATCGTTTCATAACCCGCCTCTTCCAGCGCGAAGCAGGCGTGGCAGCAGCAATAATCGAACTCGATGCCCTGCCCGATCCGGTTGGGACCACCCCCTAGGATCACGACCTTTTCGCGGTCGGACGGCTCCGCCTCATCCTCGGGCGCGCCGAAGATCGGGGATTCGTAGGTCGAGTACATATAAGGCGTGGCCGCATCGAACTCGCCCGCGCAGCTGTCGATGCGCTTGAAAACGGGCCGCACGCCCAGCTTGTGGCGCAGCGCGCAGACTTCCGCCTCGTTCGTCGCCCCCGCCATCGCCTGGATGACCGAGCCGATCAGGCCGCGCGACTGGGCGACGGTGCGCCCGGTGCCGTGCGCGACGTGCACGGAATCGACCGCGAGATTGGCAAGGCGGCTGTCGGAAAAGCCCATGGCTTTCAGGCGGCGCAGACCCACCGCGTCGATCGGCAGGCCGTTCTCCTCGATCTCCGCCTCGGCTTTGATGATCGCCTCGATCTGGCGCAGGAACCAAGGGTCGTAGAAAGTGATCGCGTGGATTTCCTCCACGGTGAAGCCCTCGCGCATCGCCTGCGCCACCACCAGAATGCGTTGCGGCGTCGCCTTGGACAACGCCTCCACGATCCGCTCTCGGCTGAGACCCTGAAGATCGCGCACGCGGTTGAATCCGTCGAGCCCAGTTTCCAGGCCGCGCAGGGCCTTCTGCATGCTCTCGGCAAAGCTGCGGCCGATCGCCATCACTTCGCCCACCGACTTCATCGAGGTGGCGAGATAGGGCTCCGCGCCCTTGAACTTTTCGAAGGCGAAGCGCGGGATCTTGGTGACGACATAGTCGATCGTCGGCTCGAAGCTCGCGGGCATTGCGCCGCCGGTGATATCGTTGGCGATCTCGTCCAGCGTATAGCCCACGGCCAGCTTCGCCGCGACCTTGGCGATCGGGAAACCGGTGGCCTTGGACGCTAGCGCGGAGGAGCGCGAGACGCGCGGATTCATTTCGATCACGACCAAGCGGCCGTCCTTGGGATTGACCGCGAACTGCACGTTGGATCCGCCGGTTTCCACGCCGATCTCGCGCAGCACCGCAATGCTGGCGTTGCGCATGATCTGATATTCCTTGTCGGTCAGCGTCAGCGCCGGCG
>JBELIU010000129.1:0-3080 GCA_042090735.1 Novosphingopyxis sp.
GGCTCGCTTCCGCCTGGTGTTTCCGGCGCGCCGCGCGCTGATCAGCCCGTTTTGCGCAGGGTGAGCGCGAGCCAATCGCGCACCACGCCGTCGCTGCCGTTGCCGGTATAGCGATCACCATCGAGAACCGCGAAGCCCGCCGCCGCATAGTGCTCTTGCAGCCACGTGGCGTCGGGCAAGTTCGTCCAGCGCCCCAGAGAATCACGCCCCTCATGCCGGTGCTGCGCATCGCCCAGCTTGTAATTGGCGAAGTGCAGTCCGCCGGGCTTCAGCGCGACGTGGATGTGGGCGAAAATATTGGGCAGCGCCCCGCGCGGCGCGTGCAGCAGCGATGCATGCGCCCAGACGGCGTCGTACTTCTCCGCCGCATCCAGCTGATCGAACCGCATGACCCGCGCGCCGACGGCAAAGCGCTGATTGGCCTTGCGCACCATCGCCTCCGTACCGTCGGTAGCATCCAGCGCGAACCCGCGCCGGACGATGTGCGCCGCATCGAGCCCCACGCCGCAGCCCAGTTCCAGCACTTGCGCGCCGGGCGCAAGTCGATCGAGAAAGGGATCGAGGTGCCGGTGACGGTCCTGCGCCATGCTCGCGGTGTAGCGCGGCGCCGCCGCCTGATAGTAAGCGATGGTCTCCGCGTCGAAGGTCATCGGCCCTTCAGATGCTCGGCAAGAAAGGCGAGCGTCGCAGGCCAGATCTCCTGTTGCGCGGCAAGCGTGGCCTCGTCGTAGCGAAATTCGCCTTCGGTTCGCTGCACACCGGTGCCGGACAATCCGTGGCCCGCGCCCGGATAGATCAGCGCCACCGTTTCCAGGCCGCCGGCTTCGGCGCGGCGTTCGGCAATGTTTTGCGCCATCCCGCCCGAATTCCAGGTGTCGTCGGCATCGCCGCCCGCGACCAGCACCGGCTCGTCGATATCCTCCACGCGGATGCGCGCGGCGGGCACCCGATCGGGATAAGCCCGGCGGCCTGCATCCTGCGGCGTGCGCAGCCGCACCACCGCGCCGGGAATGGGAAATTTCGCAAATTCCTCTTCCATGCCGAGATAGGGCACGAAGGGCAGCGGCTCGCCCTTCCAGGAGAAGCTGCTGACCTCACCAGGCACGGCTTGCGGGGCCCAGCCCTCCCAGATCACATCGCTCGGCACGATCGCGACGACGGCGGCGAAGCCGTCGATCCGGTTTGCCCCGGCGAGGACGAATTCCGCACCCTTGGAGACGCCGTAGAGCCCGATTGCATCCGGCTTCACATCGTCGCGCCGGCGCAGCCAGTCCCGTGCGATGGCAAGCTTTTCGAGCGGAATCGAATCGAACGCCTCGGGCAGATCAGGCAACTGCCGCGCCGGGGGAAGATAGGCAGGCGAATAATAGGGCAGGCCCAGCACCGCATAGCCCTGCTCGATAAAGCGCGGGGCCGAACCGCGCGATCCCGTGTCGCCGCCCTCGCTACCGCCCACACGATCACGACCGGGAAGGGCCCTTCCCCCTCGGGCGTGGCGAAATAGGCATAGGGCAGTTCGTCGCCGACCATGATCTCGGTCGGCGCGACCGGCGGACCGGGATCGGCCGCCGCGGGGATCGAAAATCCCAGGCCGATGGCGGCGAGAATTGTCAGAAGCGTTCGCAAGCATAACCTCCCTTGGTGTGTTAGGGGCATACTACACTACTGGAGGATGCTTTCAAGCCGCAGATGCAGCTTCCGCGGCCTCGCGGTCCCGCTCGGCCCGGCTCTTCTTGGTGGCTTGCGTCTTCAACTGGCCGCAGGCGGCGTCGATATCCCGGCCGCGCGGGGTGCGCACCGGCGCGCTGATGCCGCCTTCGAAAATGATGTTGCTGAACGCGCGGATCCGATCAGGGGTGGAACACTCATAAGGCGCGCCTTCCCACGGATTGAACGGAATGAGGTTCACCTTGGCCGGCAGGCGGTAATGCTTCAGCAGGCGGACCAGCTCGCGCGCGTCATCATCGCTGTCGTTCTTATCCTTCAGCATCACATATTCGAACGTGATGCGTCGTGCGTTGTTGGCACCGGGATAATTGGCGCAGGCCTGCAGCAGCTCCTCGATGCCGTATTTCTTGTTGATCGGCACGATCTCGTCACGGATGTCTTTGGTCACTGCGTGGAGCGAAACGGCAAGGTTCACGCCGATTTCCTGCCCGCAGCGCTCCATCATCGGCACCACGCCGCTGGTGGAAAGGGTGATGCGCCGCTTGGAGAGCGCAAGGCCCTCCCCGTCCATCACCACTTTCAGTGCGTCGCGCACATGATCGAAATTGTAGAGCGGTTCGCCCATGCCCATCATCACGATGTTGGTGAGCATGCGGCCATCGGCGGTATAGGCAGCCTTGTCGCTCTCTTCCTCCATATCGCCCACGGCCATGTTGCCGCGCGGCCATTCGCCCAGCGCGTCGCGCGCCAGCATGACCTGGCCCACGATCTCGCCCGGCGTCAGGTTGCGCACCAGCCGCATCGTGCCCGTATGGCAGAAGCGGCAATTGAGCGTGCAGCCGACCTGGCTGGAAACGCACAGCGTGCCGCGGTCCGCATCGGGGATGAACACCATCTCGAACTCGTGTCCATCGACCGATTTCAGCAGCCATTTGCGCGTCCCGTCGGTGGAAACCTGCGCCTCGACCACGTCCGGGCGGCCGATCACGAAGCGCTGCGCCAGCCACGGGCGCATGGTCTTGGCGATATCGGTCATGCCGTCGAAATCGGTGACGCCGCGATGGTAGATCCAGTGGAACACCTGTTTGGAGCGCAGCTTGGCCTGCCGCTCGTCCAGCCCGGCGGCGGCAAAGGTCTCGCGAATTTCCGCACGGCTGAGGCCCAGAAGGTCCACACGCCCATCCTCGCGCGCGGTGACGTTGCGGGGAACGGGCACGGGATCGAAATGCCCTGCAATGGGCATGGAAGTGGTCATGCTGTCGGCCATGGGCGGCAATATAAGGGTTTTGGCGGCGTTTGGGAAGCGGCGGACTGGCAGGGTTCAACGCGCAAGACAGCTGAGGCGCGCCGCGTCGATCGCGCTCGGCGCACCGGCAAGCGCATAGGCATCGACAATGGGCTGTCCCCCCGCA
>JBELIU010000131.1:0-8138 GCA_042090735.1 Novosphingopyxis sp.
GAGGCGTTCGAGGCGGACGATGCGCTGGCCGTCGCAGTCCTCACCGGCGCGGGCGGCCACTTCTGCGCGGGTGCGGACCTAGCTACCGTCGGCGATAAGGAACGCGGCAATCATGTGGAGGAGACCGGCCGCGCCGCCGGGCCGATGGGGCCCACGCGCATGGTCTTTTCCAAGCCCGTGATCGCCGCGATCGAAGGCTATGCAGTAGCGGGCGGGCTGGAGCTGGCGCTGATGTGCGACCTGCGCGTGGCTGCCGAGGAATCGGTGCTCGGCGTGTTCTGCCGCCGCTGGGGCGTGCCGCTGATCGATGGCGGCACGGTACGCCTGCCGCGCATCATCGGGCAAAGCCGCGCGATGGATCTGATCCTGACCGGACGTCCCGTCACCGCTGCCGAGGCGTTGGATATGGGACTGGTGAACCGTATGACGCTGCAGGGCCAGGCGCTGGCCGAGGCGCAGGAACTGGCGCGCCAGATCGCCGCCTTCCCGCAGGACTGTCTGCGCGCCGACCGCGCTTCCGCTTTGGCGCAATGGGACCTGCCGTTGCCGGACGCGCTCGCCGCAGAAGGCGCGGGCGGCTTTCCCATCGTCGCGGCCGAGGCGATTGCTGGCGCAAAACGCTTCGCCGAGGGCGCGGGCCGCCATGGCAGTTTCGAGCGGGAGGATGAGGAATGACCGCCCCCACCGCGCGCGATCTGATCCGCCGCGGCGCGCGCCAGCATGTGGGCCGCACCGCCTTCCATTTCGGCGGGCAGGATGTGAGCGTCACCGTGGCCGACCGGCGATCGAACCGCCTCGCCCATGCGCTGGCTGCCAAGGGCGCGGGCCATCATGCGCGCGTTGCGATCCTGCTCGACAACGGGCTGCATTCGATCCCGCTCGATTTCGCCTGCGTGAAGGGCGGCATCAACCGCGTGCCGCTGAACGGGCGGCTGTCCGAGGACGAGCATGCGCGGATGCTGGAGAATACCGGCTGCGACATGCTGGTCCATGGCTCCGAACATGCCGCGCGGGCCAAGGCGCTCGCGGCGCGGCGGGCGGGGCTGACGCTGCTGGCGGTCGAGGATCTGCTGGCGATGGATGTGGCCGAGACCGAGCCCGACGTGCCCGTGCAGCCGGACGACATCATCCTCACCCTCTTCACATCGGGCACCACCGGCACGCTGAAGGCCGCGCAGCACACGCAGGCGAGCTATGCCGCCATCTGCCGCAACCTGATGCTGAATCTGATCGATATCCGGCCGGGCGACGTGATGATGCACGCAGCTTCGCTGATCCACGCGAGCGGCGTATTCGTGATCCCCTATTGGCTGCGCGGTGGCACGTCGGTGATCCTGCCCGGCTTCGATCCCGCCACCTATCTGGCCGATCTGAAGCGCCACCGGGCCACCGCGATCAATCTGGTGCCGACGATGCTGCAGATGCTGCTGCAGCAGCATGCGTTTCAGGACGATTATCCGGATTTGCGCCAGCTGATCTACGGCGCCTCCCCCATGCCGCGCCCGGTGATCGAGGCGGCGATGGCCGCCTGGGGCCGCGAAAAGTTCTGGCAATATTACGGGCAGACCGAATGCCCGCTCTGCCTCGCCGTGCTGCGCCCGGAAGATCATGACGGCGATCGCCTGTCCGCCTGCGGCCAGCCCGCGATCGATGTGGCCATTCGCCTGATCGACGAGCAAGGAAACGACGTGGCAGAGGGCGAGCCGGGCGAAATCGCGGTGCGCGGCCCGTCGATGTTGGCGGGCTATTACGACGCGCCGGATCTGAACGCGGAAATGTTCACAAGCGACGGCTGGCTGCGCACGCGCGACATCGGCCAGTTCGACTCGGACGGCTTCCTCCATTTGCGGGACCGCACGTCCGATATGATCGTGACCGGCGGCTATAATGTCTATCCGCGCGAGGTGGAGGACGCCCTGATGGCGCACCCCGCCGTGAGCGAATGCGCGGTGATCGGCCTGCCCGACGACAAATGGGTGGAAGCGGTGACCGCCACCGTAGTGCTCAGCGATGAGGTTTCGGACGAAGAGCTGATCGCGTTCGTGGGCGAGCGCCTCGCCGGCTACAAGAAACCTCGCCGCATCCTGCGCATCGAAGCCGTCCCCAAAACCGCCATAGGCAAAATCGACCGCAAGGTGCTGCGCGCGCGGTTCGGGTAGGTTGAAGCCGGATCACCTTCAGGAGCGAAAACAAACGCCAACATGACCTGCAGCCTGAGCTGAAGGCATTAGTAAGGATGCGGCCAGTTAGCTATTAACCTCGTAGAAGGCGGTCGCTACGACTTGCACCCTATCTAGTCGTCTATCTGGCTTATCCGCGCGACTGATAGCGATGGAGAAATCCGGCTCTTCCCTATTGCGAAAGACGGTCGTCGCCATACCATTTTTTATTGTAGTCGTGCCAGGCTGCCATCTACGCTTGAAATCATCCGACGCAAGAACGCTTTCGACGCTCGGTTCCAAGTCCACACTTCCCCCACCGGTAATATGGCACATCGGTAGTTGATCAGACACGACGAGTACATAGCCTGCATCCGGCGTAGAATTGATGCGCCAGTAACGGTTCGCGCGCCTGAGTTCTGGTGGCGGAAGGTTCACCTCTTCCACTCGATCGACCAGCACCATCTGCCCTCCCAAGCCGACAGTCCGGATGAACGACTCCGTTCCCTCCGCCCAGCTTGCAGGGTTCAGGACCCATTCCTCACAGCCGCGCAATGCGCCGTCGAAACCCTTTTCAAGATTCGGCTCCGCACAGGCGGGGGAAGCGACAGCACAGCAGGCAAGCATGGCGATGATCATCTTTTGCATTGGGCGACCATAAACATGCAAACGTCCAATTCCCATTCTAAATACATACGTTCATGCATCGAATATCTGCCTCAACAAAAAGGGCGGCCGGATCGTCTCCGGCCGCCCTTTTGTTTTGGATAGAACGCTCAGGCTCAGAGCACTTCGAACAGGCCCGCCGCGCCCATGCCGCCGCCGACGCACATGGTGACGACGACATATTTCGCGCCGCGGCGCTTGCCTTCGATCAGCGCGTGCCCGGTGCAGCGGGCGCCGGTCATGCCATAAGGGTGGCCGATCGAGATCGAACCGCCGTTGACGTTCAAGAGGTCATTGTCGATGCCCAGCTTATCGCGGCAGTAGAGCACCTGCACCGCGAACGCCTCGTTCAGTTCCCACAGGCCGATATCGTCCACCTTGAGGTCGAACCGCTCGAGCAGCTTGGGGATCGCGAAGACCGGGCCGATGCCCATTTCGTCGGGTTCGGTGCCCGCCACCGCCATGCCGACATAACGGCCGAGCGGCGTGAGGCCCTTCTTTTCGGCAACCTTGGCTTCAATCAGGATGCTGGCCGAAGAGCCGTCGGACAGCTGCGATGCGTTGCCTGCGGTGATCATGGTGCCTTCGCCCATCACCGGCTTCAGGCCATTGAGGCCTTCCAGCGTGGTCTGCGGACGATTGCCTTCGTCCTTGTCGATAGTGATCTCGACATCGGAAACCTCGCCCGTTTCCTTGTCCTGCACCTTGTGGGTGGTGGTGACGGGCACGATCTCGTCGTCGAACAGACCCTCTTCCTGCGCCTTTGCGGTGCGCATCTGGCTGTTATAGGCATATTCGTCCTGCGCATCGCGGCTGATGCCGTAGCGCTGGGCCACGGTCTCGGCGGTCTGCAGCATCGGCATATACACCGCGCCGTGCATCGCGATCAGCTCCGGATCGGGCATTACGCGCATTTCCTTGGTCTGGACGAGCGAAATGCTCTCCTGACCACCGGCGGCCACCACATCCATGCGATCGGTGATGATCTGCTTCGCGGCGGTCGCGATCGACATAAGGCCGGACGAGCACTGACGATCGATCGTCATTCCGGACACGCCGATCGGGCAACCGGCGCGCAGCGCGACCTGACGGGCAAGGTTGCCGCCCTGCGTGCCCTGCTGCAGCGCGCTGCCCCAGACCACGTCCTGCAACTCTCCGGCTTCGATCCCGGCACGCTCGATTGCGGGAGCCAGCGAATAGGAACCGAGCGTCGGCCCCTTGGTGTCGTTGAACCCGCCCTTATAGGCGCGCCCGATGGCGGTGCGGGCGGTGGAAACGATGACGGCGTCACGCATGAAATGATCCTTCTTCTAGTGTCTCTCCCGCAAGCGGGAGGGGGAAAGGTGGGAGTAAAGAGGAGACGCCGTTACGGCGCCGACCCGGCCCCTCCCGCAAGCGGGAGGGGAGAATTCAAACGAAAAACTGGCTGATCCATTCGGCGATGAGCGCGGGCTTGTCCTGCCCCTCGATCTCCACCGTGAAATCCAGCACCTGCTGCCACTGGCCGGGGCGCTTTTCTTCCAGATCGACGAGCTTGAAGCGGCCGCGAACCTTGGATCCGGACCGGACGGGCGTGAGGAAGCGAACCTTGTTGCCCCCGTAATTGACACCCATCTTCACGCCTTCGGGACGCGGCATGTCCGTTTCCGCGGCGAGCCGGGGGAACAGCGACAGCGTCAGAAAACCATGGGCGATGGTGCCGCCGAACGGCGTCGCCTTGGCGCGTTCGGGATCGACATGGATGAACTGGTGATCGCCCGTCGCCTCTGCGAACTTGTCGATCATGTCCTGATCGACCGTAATCCAGGGAGACACCCCGAGTTCCTGTCCGATCAGCTCCTTCATCTTATCGGCTGCCATCGCCTGCGACATGCTCTCTCCTATAGCGGGTATGGCCAACCATGCCGCTTTTCCGCCCGTTTCTCAAGCGAAACGGGGTGACGTTACGGTAAGCGGGGACAGGCGGGAGGCAGGCCGAGCGGCCGCGCTCAAGCTTCTCCCTTCGCCTCGATCTGCTGCACGGGTTGCACGCTGGGATATGGCATGATCATCTCGCCATCGGGCGCGGCGGTGAAGGTGGTCTGCGTCGGATAGGCGAATTCGAGGCCTTCTTCGCCAAAGCGCTTGTAGATGGCGATGCCGACGCGGTGGCGCAGCGCATAGGTAGCGGCAAAATCGGACGGCCCGTCGAAATCCACCTCATAATCGATGGAGCTTGCGCCGAAATTGACAAAGCCCGCGCGCACGAAGGTGGCGCCGCAAGCCTCGACCACTTCCTGCAGGATATCCGGCACCTTGTCGGCCTGTTCCGGCGGGGTCTGATAGATCAGCGTAATGGAAAAGCGCGTGCGCCGATGCGGCCTGCGAGTGAGGTTCTGGATCTCCTTGTTCAGGAGGTTCGCGTTAGAAATGATAACCATCTCGCCGGTCACCGCACGGATGCGGGTGGTCTTGAGGCCCACCTCCTCGACCGATCCGGAAAATGTATCGAACTGGATCGTATCGCCCTTGGAAAAAGGTTTGTCGAAGATGATCGCGATGGCGGCGAACAGATCGGCGAAGATGCCCTGCGCGGCCAGACCGATGGCGATGCCGCCGACGCCCAGGCCTGCGACGAGGCCGGTGACGTCCACGCCCAGATTGCCCAAGATCACGACCAATGCGATGGCGAAGATGATGAAGGTGACGAAGACGTGGATCAGCTTCATCGCGTTATCCAACGTCTCGTGCGAATCCTCGCTCGAATGGCTGCGGCGCTCGATGAAGCCGATGATCAACTCGCGCACCCAGATCGCGATCTGCAGCACCACCGCGATGGTGAAGATGAAACCTACCGTCTTTTCCAGCCAGGCGGGAGCGTTGGCGTAATTCACCACCAGTTCGGCGGCGATCATGATGCGGAAGGTGCGCGTCGTCTTGGCGATGGCCCGGCCCAGGATCACGCGGTAACCGGTCAAATCCTCGTTACGGCGCACATAACGCGCGCCGAACCGCTTGATCGCGGACAGGATGATGTAGAGCACGATGGCCACGGCAAGGCCGATCAGCACCTCTACCCAATGCAGCTGAAACCATTGCAGCGTCGAATCGACATAATCGGTCACCTGGTTCCAGGCTTTGGAGAGCTCCGCTTTCTGCGCAATCGGATCAGGTGCCTTCACTTCGATCTTCGATGTCATCTGCAAGTCGTTCCTTCCTCGGCCTCAGCACCCGGTTCGGGCGGGGAGATAGGAAGCGGCAGGCGGCTTGTCCAACCTAGCGCAAGTTTCGCTCAGGCAGGCGCGGGTGCCGCGCGTCTGCGCTGGGGCCGGGCCATCATCGGCTTGAAGCCATGTTCCTTGCGGCGGCGCGTCAGATAAGTGTCGAGGCCGATTTGCATGGCGATGAGCATGTAGATGAAGGGCTGATAGGCAATGCCGACGAAGAGCGATCCGGTGAGGTAGACCATCTGCCCGTTCTGCAGCGCCTGCGCGAGCGGGGCGATCCACCGCTCGTCCGGCTTTTCGCTATGCCGGTAACGTCGCCGCACCATTTCCATGCGCCAGACCCCGCCGACATGGATGATCAGCCACAGGCCAAGGCCGAACCAGCCCTGTTCGCCCAGCATCTCGAAATAGCTGGAGTGATAGGCGCGCCCCTCGTCGACCACTTCCTTCACCTCGACATTGCCGGTGTCGAAGCCGTTCGCGTCCATCATCGGCAATTCGTAGCGCAGCTTGTTCTGGCGATAGGCATCGAAGCCGCCGCCTCCGGGATGCGCCTTCACATATTCCAGCGTCCACGCCCACACGGCAAGACGCGTGGAGGCGGATTCGTCCTGATCGTAATTCTGGATGGTCCCCATCCGCTCGCTGAAGCTGGACGGCAGGAACGGTATCGCGGCAAGGCCCAGGAAAACCGCCCCGCCCAGATACAGGAACTTGTAGCGGGAGAAGCGCAGCGACAGCAGATAAAGAACGCCAAGGCACACGAGGCCGGTGCGCGCCTGCGTCCCGATGGGAATGAGGATGCAGGCAAAGGTCAGCGCGATGGCGAACGGGCGCATCGCCAGCCGCCAGCGC
Organism: Novosphingopyxis sp.; assembly: GCA_042090735.1. Taxonomy (GTDB): domain Bacteria; phylum Pseudomonadota; class Alphaproteobacteria; order Sphingomonadales; family Sphingomonadaceae; genus Novosphingopyxis. The sequence continues at coordinate 6,887 of JBELIU010000131.1, forward strand.
TTGTCGCCCGACGGGAAGATCGTGCCGTGCTGGGCGATCCACCAGACCAGCGGGATCACCGCGATGGAAACGCAGCTGATGATCGATCCTTCGTAGAGGCCGCTATTGTCCTCCACCAGAATGACGAGCGCGCCGTAGCCGCCGCCGGACAGCACCGTCTTGATGCCGCCGTTCACCACCAGCGCGGCAAGCGACAAAGTCATGGTGAGCGCCAATGCCTCGATCCTGAGCCGGGTGCGCAAGGTGAGCGGCAGGAAGATCGCGAACACCATCGCCTTCCACACCCAATCCCATTTTTCGAGCGCGGCCTGCGGCACATCGGCGGTGAGTGTGGTGTATCCCGAATAAGCGAGCAGCACGAGCATGCACATCTGGCGCGCGGAAAAGCGCGCATCCTTCTTGCCGCCGTCCATCAGGAAACCGAACAAGGCGAAGGCGAAGACGATCAGCGAGACGGGGATCGAGTTCAGCAGGAAATAGCTGAGCCGCTGCGGAGCGACGATGTCGATATAGGCGTAGATCAGCGTGAACAGGAACGGCTTGCGCAGGCCGAACAGCAGGAACAACCCGAGAAAGCCGAGAAGGTAGAGATCGCGCACAGCCCGTCAGCGTCCGGCAGACGGCGGGCCGGGGCCATCCGCTTCGTCCGCAGCCAGCGCCGTCTCATCGTCCAGATCCGGCCGATGCAGCAGCCGCCAGAAAGCGAGCAGCAGCAGGCCGTGGCTCAGCAAGATGGAGAAATGGTCGATCATCGGCGGCGGTGCGCGCGGGCTCCCTGAAATATGTCTCTGAGCGCCTAGCCGCTTTGGGTTGACGGCCCGTTAAGGCTTTTACGCCATCGCTGTGCATCATGGCGCGCATCCTTCATGTCCTCGACCACAGCCTGCCGCTGCACAGCGGCTACACTTTCCGCACCCGCGCGATCATGAAAGCGCAGGAGCGGGCGGGATGGCAGGTGGCCGGGCTGACCGGTCTACGCCACGGCGCCAATGGCGGCGGTTCGGGCGGCAATGCCGAGATGCATGAGGGTCTGCACTTTTATCGCACGCCCGGCCACACCTCCCTGCCCTCCCCCATGCGCGAATATCGCGAAGTGGCGATGCTCGCCGATCGCATCGTGGCGCTGCACCGCCAGTGGCCGTTCGACATCATCCACGCGCACTCGCCCGTTCTGGACGGCCTGGCCGCACAGCGCGCCGCGCAGCGCCTCGGCCTCCCGTTCGTGTACGAAATCCGCGCTTTCTGGGAAGAC
>JBELIU010000132.1:0-7993 GCA_042090735.1 Novosphingopyxis sp.
GCCCACGCGCCTGACGCCACAGCCGCGCGCGGTGAGCGAGCGTGCTTTCATGCCGGCATAGACTTCATCGTCGACGAAGCCGAGCTCGTCCATTTTTGAAACAAGGCCCTCGATATCGGGCGCTGCTTCCTCTTCCCAGCCGCGCTCGCGCAGCTTGCGGGCAAGGTAGGAGGCCAGCTTGTGACGCGATGTTGCGTAGCGCCCGACATAGCGGATCGCGAGTTCGCGCAGACTTTCCTCGTCCAGCGGCCGGGGTGGCTTGCGGCGGCGCTCGGACGATTGGAGATTGTTACGCACGCCACCTTCCTGCCATAAGCGGGCCGGATTTTGAACTTGTAACCCCTCCATGTAGCGGTGCATGGAACGCTTTTATGCTCGCGACGTCCCGCCGTACGCGCGTGGAGGGGAGGCCGAACCCGTGTTCGGGGGAGGCCGATCGAAGGTTGAGATACATATGAATGAACTGGTTTCCACCCCCACGCGGGATGATCTGGAGAGACGCTTCTCCGATTTCGATACGCTGGGAGGGGCTCTGGATTACGCGGCGAGCGGTGCGCGCGGCCTGAATTTCCACGATATGCGTGGGAAGCTGGCGCGGCCCTATCCCTATCGCGAACTGCGCGAGGATGCGCTGGCCGCCGCCCGCCGCCTGATGGCCGCCGGCGTGGATCCGAAGGACCGGGTTGCGCTGATCGCCGAAACCGGGGCCGACTTCGCCGCGCTGTTTTTCGGCGCGATCTATGCGGGCGCCTGGCCGGTGCCGCTGCCGCTGCCCACCAGCTTCGGCGGGCGCGATCATTATGTGGACCAGCTTTCTGTGCAGCTGAAGAGCTGCGATCCGGCGATCCTGCTTTTTCCTGCCGAACTGGGCGAGATGGCGGGCGCGGCGGCCGAGGTTTGCGGCTTCAAAAGCGCAAGCTGGGAAGATTTCGCCACGGCCGAGGAAAGCGGGGATCCGCTGCCCGAGGCAGGGCCGGACGATATCGCCTATCTGCAATATTCCAGCGGCTCCACGCGCTTTCCGCACGGCGTTGCCGTTTCCCACAAGGCGGTGCTCAGCAATCTGGCGGCCCATGGCCACGGCATGAAGCTGGAGCCCGCGGACCGCTGCGTGTCCTGGCTTCCTTGGTATCATGATATGGGGCTTGTCGGCTGCTTCCTCTCTCCCGTCGCCAATCAGGTTTCGACCGATTATCTCAAGACGGAAGATTTCGCCCGCCGCCCGCTCGCCTGGCTGGACATGATATCCGCCGCAGACGGCACGGTGCTGAGCTATTCACCCACCTTCGGCTATGACATCTGTGCGCGCCGCATCGGCAGCCAGTCCAAGGTGTCCGAGCGCTTTAACCTCGCCCGCTGGCGCGTTGCCGGAAACGGCGCGGACATGATCCGCCCGGATGTCATGCAGGCCTTTACGGACGCGTTCGCGCCCGCAGGCTTCAACGCCAAATCCTTCCTGCCGAGCTACGGCCTTGCCGAAGCGACCTTGGCGGTTTCGATCATGCCGCCGGGCGAGGGCATCGTGGTGGAACTGGTCGAGGAAACCGAACTTAGCGGCGAGACCGGCGGAGACGGGCGCCCCAAGCGCTTCCGTTCGATCGTCAATTGCGGCAAGCCCGTGCTCGGCATGGAAGTCGAGATCCGGTCTGACAGCGGCGAAGTGCTGCCGGAACGCTCCGTCGGCAAGGTATGGTGCCGCGGTTCTTCCGTGATGGAAGGCTATTTCCGTGACGAGGAAGCGACCGAGGCCTGCATGGTGGACGGTTGGCTCGATACCGGGGACATGGGATATCTGTCCGCGGGCTATGTCTATATCGTCGGCCGCGCCAAAGACATGATCATCATCAACGGCAAGAACCACTGGCCGCAGGACATCGAGTGGGCGGTGGAACAGCTTGCCGGCTTCAAGGCGGGTGACATCGCCGCGTTCGCGATCACCACTCCGGGCGGTGAGGAAACGCCTGCCGTATTGGTGCAGTGCCGCACCTCGGACGATGCGGAACGGGCGCGTTTGCGCGATGCGATCCGAGAGAAGGTTCGCTCGGTCATCGGCATGAACTGCGTGGTCGAACTGGTGCCCCCGCGCACGCTGCCGCGCACCAGTTCGGGCAAGCTCAGCCGTGCCAAGGCGCGCAATCTCTACCTCTCCGGCGAGATCCAGCCTTATTCGATCGCTGCCTGAGGCACGCGGGTCATTTCCGCTTTTCACGACTGATCGGGTGTTGGCTTACGATTGAGTAACCATCGCGGACTAAGACCTTGGCCGTGACTGATCTGACATCTTCATCGGGACAGCCCGATCGCGTGCCCTTCATGGCGCTGCTGGGCCTCAACCGCTCCGGCACGATGGACTGGGGCCATGTGCGCGCCGTGCAGATGGAAAATATGCGCGCCAAGGCGCCGGTAAGACTGGTCGCCAGCCTGACCGCGGTGTTCATGCTGGATCTGCTGTTTTTCCGTAGCCTCGATCTGCTTGTTCTGTGCGGCTGGTCGCTGGCGCTGGCGCTGCTTCAGTTTCAAAATTACCGTGCAGTGATGCGCGGCGATTTCAGGGGTCGAAAGACCGTCAGCCTGCGCGAACTGCAGCGCATCCAGCTCCGCGCGACCTGGCCCAGCCTGCTCTGGGGTGGGTTTCTGATCTATTGCGGGCTCGAGATGTCCTTGGACAGCCTGACCCTCGCCTATGCGATCATCCTCCTGCTGCTCGTCGGATCGGCGACGATCGCGGCGACGGTGCCGCTTTCCACCATCATTTTGGTTTCGATCACAAGCGCAAGTGCCTGCGCGGCGTTCTTCCTGGCCGGCGAGCCCGTTCTGGGGGTTTCCAGCCTGAGTGTGGGGGCGCTGCTGATCATCGCCGCGCTCCATTCGGCGCGCAATCATGTTGGCGAGCATCTTGCCCGCCTGACGCTTCTGGAAAAAAGCGAAACCGTCAGCCTTCTGCTGCGCGAGTTCGAAGATAGCGGTGCCGACTGGCTTTGGCAGACCGACACCGCGCGACGCGTTTCGCGCGTCAGCCCGCGGTTCGCCTATGCGCTGGGACGCGATGCGTCCGATATCGACGGACTGCCCTTTTTGCAGCTGGTGGCGGGCGAGGCGTGGGAAAGCGGCGAATTTCCGCCCGCTCTGCATGTGCTCGCCGAAAAGCTGAACAAGCGCGAGGCATTCAGCAACCTGCTGGTGCCGGTGGTGATCGGCGACCGGCAGTTGTGGTGGGAACTCTCCGCTTCGCCGAGGCTGGGTGAGGATGGCAGCTTCCTCGGTTTTCGCGGCGTTGGCTCGGACGTTACCGAGCAGCAGGAAAGCCAGAAGAAGATTTCCCATCTTGCCCGCTTCGATACGCTGACGGGCCTGCCGAATCGCCTGCAACTGACCGAGGCGCTGGGCGATGCGATGCGCGAGGCGGACAAGTGGCGCTCGCGCTGCTGTTTCCTGATGATCGATCTGGATCGGTTCAAGGCGGTCAACGATACGCTCGGCCATCCGGTCGGCGACCGGCTGCTCGGCCGAGTGTCCAAACGTCTGCAATCGATCATGAGCGAGAACGAGCTGTGCGGCCGCCTTGGCGGCGACGAGTTCGCCGTGGTGGTGAAGGATGGCAGCGACAGCGCCTACATCACGCGGCTGGCGGATCGCATCATCGCAAACCTGTCCAAGCCATATGAGGTAGACCAGCACACGCTGTATATCGGCGCCAGCATCGGCACCGCGATCGGTCCACGCGACGGCAAGACCGTCGAGATGCTGATGCGCAGCGCGGATCTCGCGCTCTATCGCTCCAAGGACGCGGGCGGTGGAAGCCATACGCTCTACCAACCGAGCCTCCACGCCGATGCGGAAGAGCGCCGCGTGATGGAGATCGAGCTGCGCCAGGCTTTGGAACGCGGCGAATTGCATCTGCAATATCAGCCCGTCGTCGATGCGGAGGACTATACCGTCACTGGCTTCGAGGCGCTGCTGCGTTGGAACAGTCAGAAATTCGGCTCGGTCTCGCCCGCCAAGTTCGTACCGCTGGCCGAGGAGGCGCGGCTGATCGCCTCGATCGGCGCGTGGGTTCTGGAGCAGGCCTGCCGCGATGCAGCGCAGTGGCCGGACATGGTGAAAGTGGCGGTCAATGTCTCGGCGGATCAGCTGACGACACCCAACTTCATCGACACCGTCACCTCTGCTCTGGAAAAAAGTGGGTTGCCCAAGCGGCGGCTGGAAATCGAGGTAACCGAGAGCATCTTCGTGCGCGGCGGCATGGCCGAAAAGATGCTGAGCGAAGTGAACGATCTGGGCATCAAACTATCGCTCGACGATTTCGGTACGGGCTATTCCTCGCTCGGCTACCTACGAAAAACTCGGTTCGACACCATCAAGGTGGATCGCAGCTTCGTGCAGGGCGCGGCCAAGAACGTGCCCGAAAGCATTGCCATCATCCGCGCCGTGGTGGCGCTGGCTGACAGCCTGGGCATGGCCACCACCGCGGAAGGCGTGGAGAATGAGGAGGAGCTGCGCATGATTCAGCAGCTCGGCTGCTCGAAAATCCAGGGCTATTATTTCGGCCGCCCTATGAGCTTCGAAGATGCCTGCGCGCTGTTCCAACAGCGCGATTCCGACGTCGCCTGATCACTGACGAGCCGGCGGCCGTCGGAGCAGCTCGTGCACCTTCTCCTGCGGGCGGCAGAGCGCTGCGCCCTTGTCGGTTTCGACGAAGGGGCGCTCGACGAGCATCGGATGCTCGGTCATCGCGGTGATGATAGCCTCATCGCTGACGCTTTCGTCGGTCAGGCCCAATTCCTCGGCGGGCGAGCCGCGTACGCGCAAAGCCTCACGCGGCGTCAGTTCGGCCTTTGCGAATAGGCGCTCCAGCGTTGCCCGGTCCCAGTCCTCCTCGAGATAGCGCACAACCGTCAGCTCGACGCCCGGGGTTTCCTCCAGGATCGCAAGCGTCTTGCGCGATGTGCCGCATTTGGGATTGTGCCAGATGGTGGCCTTCATGGGTTTCTCCTGATGTTCCGATTTACCCTGCTACTATCCGTTTGCCCCCAGCCTGCGGAAGGGGCGTTTTCGCATGACTCGAAAACGCGGAGGCTTTCGACCGGCCTGGTCATGCCCGCATAGGTGAACCGAAAAGCCTTGCGCGCGTCAGCCCCCCAGCGCGTTTTTGTGCATCTTCCCGTTCTCGACATAATGCGCGACGCCCGCGCGCATGCCGGCCTTGGCTTCCTCGGTCAGGTCGCGTACCTTCTTCGCGGGACGCCCGACCCACAGCTCGCCCATTCCGATATGCTTGCCCTCCGGCAGCAGCGCGCCTGCGCCCAGCATGGCGTCCGATTCGATCACGCAGCCGTCCATCACAATTGCGCCCAGGCCGACGAAGGCGCGAGGCTTGAGGACGCAGCCATGGACCATCGCCATATGGCCGATCAGCACGTCTTCACCGATCAAGGTGGGGAAGCCGTCGGGATGGCCGGGCATGGGGCCGTCGCAATGCACCACGCTGCCGTCCTGCACATTGCTGCGCGCGCCGATGACGATGCGGCTGACGTCGGCGCGCAGCACGCAATTGTAACAGATGCTCACCTGCGGGCCGATCTCGACATCGCCGATGATGCGGGTGCCGGGCGCGATGAAGGCGCTGTCGTGAATGCGCGGCGCCTTGCCGTTCACTTCGGCGATGGTGATGTCGTCTCTCATGCTCATCTCCACAGATGCATCAGCGGGAGGACCGAGGCGAAATCGTCGGTCCAGCGGGTGAAGTCGTTTCGTCCCTCCACGTTCGACCAAGCGGGCGTAGGGAAGCTGCGCGGATCGCCGTCCTGCAACGGACCGGTCAATGCGGCAAGCTTGGCCCTGCTCGGGCTGATCGCCACCCATTGCGATGTTCGCAGGCCGTCTGCTTCCAATTCGGGGCCGATATGGTCCCAGCGCTTGGCGATCGCCCAGCCGCGCGCCGCGGCCTCCTTCGCCAGCACCGGTTCCAGATCGATATAGCGGTTGGAGATGTGGATCAGCAGCATCCCGTCCTTCGACAGCGCACGGGCATAGGTGTCGAAGGCCTCGCGTGTCAGCAGATGCACCGGGATCGCGTCCGAGGAGAAGGCGTCGATGGCCAAGATATCGATGCTGCCCGGCGGAGCTTTGGCGATGGTAAGCCGCGCATCGCCCAGGCGGATCGGCACATCGGGGGCGCAGCGATCGAGATAGCTGAAATAGCCGCCGTTCCGGGATAGCCCGATCACCGTCGGGTCGATCTCGAAGAACTGCCAGTTCTGGCCGGGCTGCTTGTAGCAACTGAGCGTGCCGGTGCCGAGGCCCACTACCCCGATGGAAGCGTCCCCGCCGTAAAGCGACGTCGCCTGCAGCATCGCCTGGCCGACGCCCGAGGTGGTGCCGTAATAGCTGACGGGCCGCGTCGGCTGATCCATCAACTGCATGCCGTGCATGGTAGTGCCGTGCGAAAGCCAGCGCAGCCGTCCGCCCTGCGCCGCGTTGACGCTGTAGACGCCGAAATAGCTGCGCGTGCGCAGATCGCTCCAGCTCAGCGCAGCGTTGTAATAGCCGCCATTGGCAAACAGCAGCGCCGCGATCACCATCACGAAGCCGATGCGCTGGCCGATCACGAGCGCGCCCAGCGCCAGGATGATGCCGAGGAGGATGATCCGCTCCGGCCCCATTTCCAGATCCACCTTCAGCGCGATGTAAAGCGCCACCGCCATGGCAAGGATGCCGATCGCGATCGAAATGCGGCGCATGCCTGCGGCGCCGAATATCTCCTCCTCACCGATCGAGAACAGGCGGCGCTGCGGGATCAGGGCGGCCGCGGCGAGGATCAGGATCGGATGCTCCCACGTCCAGTCGAACACCAGCGGCGCGATCAGCGCGCAGAACAACCCGCCAAGCGCGCCGCCGACCGACATCATCAGATAGAAGCCCGTCAGATGTTCGGGCGCGGGCCGGGTGCGATACATCTCGCCATGCAGCGCGATCGCGACCGTGAACAGCATGACGAGGCTGGAGCCGAGCTGGATGAGCACCGCATTGCCGGGCGTCATGAAAGCAAGGCCGCCGCATAGCAGCAGGATCAAGGGCGTCACCAGAGTGACGATGCGCGTCGGCGCGCGGCGCGTGGCAAAGGCCACGGTAAAACTCAGGAGATACAGGCCGAGCGGGATCGCCCAGATCAGCGGCATGGCGACGAGATCGGTGGTGAGATGCGTCGTCGTCGACAGCATCAGGCCGGAGGGGACGGCGGCCAGCAGCACCCAGCGCAGCTTTTCCCGCAGCGTGGGCGCGGGCGTGCCGGTCTCGCCTTGCTCTTGGTCCGGGCGGTCCAGCGGCGCGGCGCGTACCAGGGCCCAGCCGCAGGCTGCGACGAGCAACAGCAGCGCGCCGTAAAGCAGCGACCAGAGGACACTCTGCGAATCCAGCGTCAGAAACGGTTCGACCAGCAAGGGATAAGCTAGGAGCCCGGCGAAGCTTCCGAAGTTGGAGGCCGCGTAAAGCGCATAGGGCTCGCCCTCCTGCCCGGACAGCGCGTACCAGCGCTGCATCAGCGGGGCCTGCGCCGACACCATGAAGAACAGCGGGCCGATCGAGGCGAGCAGCAGCCAAGGCACCCACAAGGCGGTCGACCCGTCGCTGGGCGGCTGGAACCCGGCCAGGCCCACCGGCAACCAGAGCATGGCAAGCGCGAACAGACCGACATGGATGCCTGCCTGTGTGCGCCGCCGCAGCGCGGCGATGCGGTGCGCATAGGCATAGCCCGCCAGAAGCAGCGCCTGATAGACCAGCATCGCGCTGTTCCAAACAGCGGGCGCACCGCCGAGGCGCGGCAGCGCCATGCGCGCGAGCATCGGCTGGACGAGGAAGAGCAGGAAACTGCCCGTCAGAATGGTGACGACGAACAGCCAGCGCTTTCCGGCGAGCGCCGCTGGGGCGGATGAGGAGGCGAGGGTGGCCATGTTAATTTACTACAATCCGTTCGCCCTGAGCTTGTCGAAGGGCC
>JBELIU010000133.1:0-3010 GCA_042090735.1 Novosphingopyxis sp.
TCGCCCTTGGCCGCTCGCTGCTGCACCGCCTTTGCCGCGGCCTCGGTCGGCACGATGATCTGGCTGATTGTGCGCTCTTCGCTGGCCGCGTAATCCGCCTTGTTGGCGTTGTAATATTGGGCGACCTCGGCGTCGCTTACCTGAACCTTGTTGGCCAAGCTGTCCGCACCGAAGACGGCGTAACGGATCGATCGACGCTCCGGCACGGTAAAGGTTGCGCGATTGGACTGATAGAAAGCGGTAAGCTCCTTCTCGGTCGGTTCGCGCTTGGGCACGAAAGCCTCGGAGGGGATGATCCCGAGTTCGCCCTTGCGCTCCTCCAAGATAAGCGAGGCGTAAGGCACGGTCATGCTGCTAGCCGCCTTGGCGCCCAGACCCGCAGCGCTCAAAATCTGTTCCAGATACAGGCTCCGGCGCACGTCGGTACGAAACTGCTCTTCGGTCAGATTGTTCTGGCGCAGAACGCTGAGGAAGGTTTCCTGATTGAACTGGCCATCGAGACCCCGGAAGGCGGAGATATCGCGTATCTCTGCATCGACCATGGCCTTGCTGACGGTAATCCCGTGCTTTTTGGCATATTCGCCCACCGTCACGCGGCTGATCAGGCTATTATAAACGTCCTCAAGCCCGCCCTGCTCGATGAAAGCAGCCATGGTGAGGCCGGGATTCTCCTGCTGCACCTGCTTGAAGGCGTTGTTCATCGCATCGTTCAACTCGGCAACGCCGATATCCTGCGAACCGACCTTCGCGACATTACCGCCGCTAACGCCCGATCCGGAGATGCTGCTGGACACGTCGCCAAGTGCAAAGGCCAGGCCGATGACCGCCACGAAGGCAATCGCGAGGATGGCGCCGAGTTTGCTTTCGAACATTCTGCGGATGAAGCTGATCATGAGGTCGTGCGGGCTTCTTGCAATGAAGGTGGATATAAGTCCGGCGTCCTTAGGCGGGCAGGGCGAACTCCACAAGACGGGGCGTCTGGCACCTGCCGCCCGCAGCCGCTAGGGGCGTTGGCGAAAACAAACCAACAGGGGATGAGCCATGGCTGAACGCCGGAAATTTATCGCGGGCAACTGGAAGATGCACGGGCTGGGATCGAGCGTGAACGAGATCGGGCCGATCGCGGCGGCAGCCGATGCACTCGATTCCGTCGATGTCGCATTGTGCGTGCCTGCCACGCTGATCCACCGCGCCGCGAGAGCAGCGCCTTCGCTCGCCATCGGCGCGCAGGACTGCCATCAGGAGGAAACGGGTGCCCATACCGGTTGCATCTCCGCCGCCATGCTGGCCGAAGTGGGGGCCAGTCTCACCATCGTCGGGCACAGCGAACGTCGACAGGACCAGCATGAGAGCGATGCGGACATCAAGGCCAAGGCCGAGACGGCCCGCGCCGCCGGTCTCTCCGTGATTCTGTGCTGCGGCGAGAGCGAAGCGGAGCGCGATGCCGGAGAGGCGGTGGCCCGCGTCACCGGCCAGATCGCGGCCTCCATCCCGGATGGCGCGGCCGCGGACTGGCTCGCTATCGCCTATGAGCCGATCTGGGCGATTGGCACCGGGCGGGTGCCGGGAACCGACGACGTCGCTGAAATGCACTCCGCCATCCGCGCGAAATTGCGCGAACTGATCGGCGATGAGGCCGATGGCATGCGTCTTCTCTATGGGGGCTCGATGAACGGCGGTAACGCGGCCGAGCTACTGGCAGTGCCCGATGTCGATGGGGGCCTGGTCGGCGGTGCAAGTCTCAGTGCCGACAAGTTCATTCCAATCATCGAGGCGGCGGCGAAAGCCCGCTGAGCGTTGTGATCTTGTTCAGGCCCGCGCTTTCATCCGGTTTGCCGCCATCGCTTGCGAAAGGGGCGGCACATCGCTATGTGCGCCCCCTTCCAAGGGACCCCGTGATTTCATGACGCTCTTCCATTTTCTTATCGTGGTGCAGGCCATCGTCGGCGCGGCGCTTGTCGGCATCATCCTCATGCAGCAGAGCGAGGGCGGGGGCCTTGGCATGGGCGGCAGCCCGTCCGGCCTGATGTCGGCGCGCGGCGCAGCGAACTTCCTGACGCGCGGCACCACCGTGCTCGCCATCCTGTTCGTCACGCTGTCGATCGCCCTTGCCGTCGTTGCCGCCAAATCCGGTGCGCCGAGTGAAATCGATACCAGCTTTGAGCGTCGCGCTCCCGCGGCGGACGGATCGGGCGAGCTTCCGGTCGGTACGGTCCCCGGTGATCCGATTCCGGCCAATGCGCCTCCGGGCGCAACCGATACGGCCCCGGGCCAGGATGCGCCCGCAGGCGATGCGGTCCCGCTCGATAAATAATCCAATAAACCGGGGATAAAGCCGATCGAGCGCTAGACATCCCGGCGCTTCAATCCCTAAGGCTCTCCTCCCATGGCGCGGTATATTTTCATCACCGGCGGCGTGGTCTCCTCGCTCGGAAAAGGTCTTATGGCGGCATCGCTTGCCGCCCTTCTCCAGGCGCGTGGCTACACCGTCCGTATTCGCAAGTTCGATCCCTATCTGAACGTCGATCCCGGGACGATGAGTCCCTATCAGCACGGCGAGGTGTACGTCACCGACGACGGTGCCGAGACCGATCTGGACCTTGGGCATTATGAGCGCTTCACCGGCGTTTCGGCGCATCAGAGCGACAATGTCACCTCCGGCCGCGTCTATCGCGACATCATCGCGAAGGAACGCCGCGGCGATTATCTCGGCGCGACGGTGCAGGTTGTCCCGCACGTCACCGACGCAATCAAGGAATTCGCCTTGGCCGATACCGAGGGTCTGGATTTCGTGCTGTGCGAAATCGGCGGCACCGTGGGCGATATCGAGTCGCTGCCGTTCATCGAGGCGATTCGCCAGCTGAGGAACGAGCTGGAGCCCGAACAGTCGGTCGCGATCCACGTCACGCTGGTGCCGTTCATCGCAGCCGCAGGCGAACTGAAGACCAAGCCGACGCAGCACAGCGTGCGCGAACTGGCAGGTCTCGGCATTCAGCCCGATCTGCTCCTT
>JBELIU010000135.1:0-7911 GCA_042090735.1 Novosphingopyxis sp.
GGTAGCCTTGAATCAAGCGCTCAGTCTCAGGTCAAGCTTTGTCCACGAAGCCTAGCACGACACCGATCGTCTTCGCCTTTGAGGTCTCCGACTTAACCGTTCCAAGTCCGCCGGACGAGAAGGTGGTAAAGGTGATCGCACCCGCCTGATAATTGGCCGGAATACCATCTGCCGCGCAATTGTCCGCAATCCGCTGAGAGATCGCACCAGCAGCCAGCGCGCCGGTATATCCGCCGCAAATGTCCGAACGCTGCGACGAAAACGACGTCTGATCGGCAAGAAATAGCTCATACAGGGCAGGAGCGCGGAAAGAAGTACCGTAGCTGCCCCGGAACCTCAAGAAATCGGTCAGCGCCCAGTTGACACCTACCTTGTAGGTGAAGTTGCCGTTGTCCGATGCGGAAACGCCATCGGAGTCGCGTGTCGCCTCGACATTTGTAAGCCGGCCGGCCAGCGAGATTGTCAAATCCTCGAAGAACGGCCTGTCTTTCAAGAGTGGAATGGAAAGCTCACCAAACGCCTCGGTGGTAACGCTCTTGCCGGCAGTGATGCCGCCTGAGGACGCCCCCCACGCGTTTGCAGCTAGAGTGATCTCGCCAGGTGTATCGTTAATCTTGTCACGGCGCGCTGTAATGCCGACGGCCATGCCTAGCGGCCCGCCGGGCAAATCGAAAAGCTCCCCGCTAAGCGTCGCTTCACCGGTTAGCTGCGTGTAGACGGTACGGCCTTCTTCCCAATCGAAAAGGAAGTCCACCTGGGCAGGAGTAAGTTCACCCCGCAGAAAATAGGGATCGGCCCAAGGAATATCGATGCATTGCTTGCCTGAAACCGGCAGCGTAGTGCCAACACAGGACGAAGTCTGGAAGTATCCGCTGTCGTAGGCGTCCTGCAAGATTTGCTCGTTGCGATAGCGCCCGACGCTCTTGCTGTACTGACCATATACCTCGTACCGCCAGTTGCCGGCCGAGCTCAGATTTCCCCGTAAACCGCCCATGCCGCGCAGGTAATCTACGCGCTGGCTGGAGTCGGCGTGATTGGTGATGGCCGTTGGGCTGATAAAGTTGATCCCCTCGAAGCCGCCGCCCCAATAATTGAAAGCGTTTCCGGCCCCGCTGCCGTAGAGATCCCCGGTGTAGCCAAAGTTCCAGAATTGCCGCCAGCCATTCTGGTAGGTCTCACGCCGATTATACAGGAACTCGCCGAACAGTTCGGCGGCATCGCTGATCTCGAACGAAGCTTCCGCATAGCCGGTGTAGAGATCGGTTTCCGGAATGATCGTCTGCTCGGCAACGAAAGGATGATAGGCGTTCTGCACGGCCATCGAGGCTGCGTCATAGCCGGTGGGGAAGAAACCCGGCGGGGCGCTAAAGTCCCCCGGATAGGCGGGAGCGCCAAAGGCCGGAATACCGAGCCTCCCCGCGCCCGGCCCGCTTGGATACTGATACTGAAGCAATACAGCCCGGCCGCCGATGGATGTGTTGATACCGGTGTCCGGTCCGCCCGGTCCATCGAGCCGCAAGTTGTCGATAAGATTGTAGGTCCAGACATGGCCCCAGCGGAGATCCTCGCAATGCGGCTTGCCGGTACGCGGATCGATGAGGTCGCTTCGATTGCCGCTTTCGTCGAAGATGTAGGCTTCCGGGCAGGCAAGATAATCGCGGTCGCCGCGTTTTAATTCGTTAGTGTGCGAATAATCGCCCGCGATTAGGAAATGTCCGCGATCGAACACCTTTCCGTAGGCGCCGCTGATCCGATATTCCTCGCCTCCGGAATCGAAGGGCACCGAGACGTTGAAGTTCATTTTCAGACCCTCGACGCTGTCCTGCGTAAGGATGTTGACCACGCCCGCGATCGCGTCGGAACCGTAGATCGATGACGCGCCCGTCTTGAGGATTTGGATGTCCTTGATGATCGACAACGGCAGAACGTTCAGGTCGAAAGACGAAACGGCGCCACGCGTACCGGCCGGACCCGCACGACGGCCGTTTAGCAGGACGAGAGTCCGGTTGGCTCCCAGCCCGCGAAGGTTAATCGTCTGAGCACCGGGGCCACCATTGGTCACGAAGTTGGATGAGAGGGCCGCCGTTATCTGAGTGGAACCTGCCGCCACCGGCGAGCTTTGCAGAGCGCTGGCGAGATCGAGACGACCTTCTTTCCGCGCAATGTCTGGGCTCACGATCGAGATCGGATCGGGGCTATTATAAGGCGTAACAGTAGAGATGCGCGAGCCGGTAACAACGATCGCCTCGACCTCATCGGCCTGAGCAGCCTCTTGTGGCTGAACGACGCTTAAATCGCCATCTGCTTGCGGAGCCGCTTGTTCAACGTCTTGCGCTTGGGCGCCGGTCGCGATGGTCAGAGCCGCAAAACCGGCGCTCGCCAGAAGAGCGACCTTGCGGCCGCCACCATGGATTTTTCTCATGTCATATTCCCCTGAACGACATAATCATGCGCTGCCCGGCGCATGTTCTGGTCTTTTTGAAGCAAATGCTGGTCTGGCGCACAAGTGTCATTGCCCCCCATTTGCTGAAACGGAACATTCGCGTTAATTCTGTTGCTGTATTGCAACAAAGCCGCAGCAGCGCGCCTCGCCATTTCTGATTGTTTCATGGTTTTCGCTGATGAATTTTTCAAAGCTGTTTGGCGCTTGGTCTTCTGAAAAGCGTTTGCGCTTGGCACACATCCAGATTCGCATTTATGCGTCAGAACTGATGGACGCGCGCCACCGGAGTCGCCCGCTTGGAAGGTCGCTCTTTGAAACAGGCGCCGTTTCTTCTCGCAATAGATCCTCGCGGCTGCTCGTTCGAGACAACAGAAAGCCCACCGTCGCAACCAAATGCCGCGCAATGCGCTGACTTTCCGTAAACAAGGAGCGCTTCATGGCTGCACGCGCATATTGGACCGGCCAAATCCGGCTGGCGCTCGTCTCGATCCCGGTCGAGATCTACACTGCTACCAAATCCGGCGCGAAGATTTCGTTCAACCAGATTCACGAGCCCAGCGGCAAGCGCGTCCATTACGAAAAGACGGTGGAGGGTATCGGCCCGATAGACCGTGATGAAATCATCAAGGGTTACGAGCTATCCAAGGGAAATTACGTCCTTCTGGAAGAGGAGGAGATCGAAGCGGTCAAGGTCGAGAGCAAGAAGACGCTGGAACTCGTCCAGTTCGTCGACGCCTGCGAGATCGACCCGCTCTATTTCGAAAAGCCCTATTATGTCGTGCCGTCCGACGATCTGGCCGAGGAAGCGTTCATCGTGCTGCGCGAGGCGCTGCGGCAGGCGCAAAAGGTGGCACTCGGCCAGCTGTCCGTGCGCGGCCAGGAGAAGCTGGTCGCGATCAAGCCCTGTGGCAAAGGCATGCTGCTCGAGATCCTGCGCTACGCCGATGAGGTGAAGAAGGGGCAGAGCTTTTTCGACGATATCCCTGATGACCAGCCCGAAGCCGAGCTGCTCGATCTGGCGACGACGCTGATCGAGAAGAAAAGCGCGCCTTTCGATGCCGGCGAGTTTCATGATCGCTATGCCGATGCGCTGCAGAAGTTGATCGACAAGAAAGCGAAGTCGAAGAGCAACCAGGCGATCATCGAGGAGGATGACGAGCCCTCGTCCGGCGGCAAGGGCAATGTCGTGGACTTGATGGCCGCGCTCAAGAAGTCTGTCGGCAGCGAGGGCAAGGCGTCGGCCCCGAAGAAGAAGGCTGCGGCCAAGCGCAAGACCGCCTGAAATGGCAAAATCCGCTGATCCGCTTGCGACCTACAACGCCAAGCGTGATTTTTCCCGCACTGCGGAGCCATCGGGCGCGCGCGCGAGCAGCGCGCACGGCAATATCTTCATGGTCCAGAAGCACGATGCGACGCGCCTCCACTGGGATCTGCGGCTGGAAGCGGACGGCGTACTGAAGAGCTGGGCGGTGACCAAGGGGCCTTCGCCCGATCCGGACATAAAGCGTCTGGCGGTACGCACCGAGGATCATCCGCTCTCCTATGCCAGCTTCGAAGGTACGATCCCGCAAAAGGAATATGGCGGCGGCACGGTAATGCTGTGGGACCGGGGGACGTGGGAGCCGGTGGAGGGCAAAAGCTGGAAGGATATCGAGAAAGGCCATCTCCATTTCACGCTGCATGGAGAGCGGATGAAGGGAGAGTGGCTCCTGATCCGGCTGAAACCAAAGTCGAAAGAAAAGCGCGAGAACTGGCTGCTGCGCAAGCTGCAGGACGATCATGCCCAAGCGGGCGACGGGCTGGTCGCGCACGCGCTCACCAGCATCGCCACCGGCCGGTCGATGGCCGAGATCGCCGCCGACACCGACGGCGAGTTCGCGCTGGAAGGCAAGACGGGCAAGGCGTTTGTCGATCAGATGGCCGAGGCGAAGACGCACCGCGATGCAGCGGCGAAAAAGTCGGCGAAACCCAAACGCAAAGGTGGAGGCAAGCCGCCCAAATTCCGCAAACCGCAACTCGCCGCGCTGGTCGACGCGGTGCCCGCTGGCAATGGGTGGATGCACGAGATCAAGTTCGACGGCTACCGCGCGCTGATCGCCGCCGGCGGCGAAACGGTGAACGTTTATACCCGCAGCGGCAAAGACTGGACCGACAAGTTCGGACCGCTGGTCGATGCGGTAGCCGCGCTGGATCTGCCGCCATGCCTGATCGATGGCGAAATCACAGCGCCCGGCAGGGATGGCAATCCCGATTTCTCCAGCCTGCAGGCGGTGCTGAAGCGCGGCCACGGATCGCAGGGGCCGGGAGACGCGCTAACCTATCACGCGTTCGACCTGCTCGAGCTGGACGGCGAGGACCTGGCGGACCTCACCAATATCGAGCGCAAGGAGCGGCTCGAGGCGCTGCTCGCCGAGGCGGCGGAGCCGATCCTTGTTGCCGATCACGTCATCGGCGCGGGCGAGAAGCTCTATCGTGCGATGTGCGATGCGGGGCAGGAGGGGATCATCTCCAAGACGATCGACGGCCGCTATCGGGCCACGCGCAGCAAGGCGTGGGTCAAGGTCAAGTGCACGCGGCGGCAGGAGTTTGTGATTGCCGGCTGGAGCGAAAGCGGCGCGCGCGGGCGGCCTTTCGCCTCATTGGTCTTGGCGCAGCACGAGAACGGTGAGCTGACTTACAAGGGTAAGGTCGGCACCGGTTTCGATGCCGACACGCTGGACGAGCTCGCCGCGAAAATGCGCTCGCTCGCGCGTAAGACCGCGCCGGTGGAGGCGGACCGGGCGCAGGCGCGCGGCGTCCATTGGATCACGCCCAAGCTGGTCGCCGAGATCGCCTTTGCCGAATTCACCGCCGACGGCAATGTCCGCCACGCCAGCTTTCTCGGCCTGCGCGGCGACAAGACGGCGGATGAGGTGAGGCCGGAGAAACCGGTAAAACCCCCGGCCAAGGCCAGGGGCGTCACTATTTCCAGCCGGGACCGCGTCGTCTTTCCCGACAGCGGGCAAACCAAGGGGCAACTTGCCGATTATTATGAGGTTGTCGCGCCGCTGATGCTGCCTTTCGCCGCGAACCGCCCGGTCAGCCTCGTGCGCTGTCCGCAGGGACGGGCGAAGAAATGCTTTTTCCAGAAGCACGACAGCGGCTCTTTCGGCGACGCCGTTCACCATGTGCCAATCCGTGACAAGCAGGGCGCCGCGGAGGACTATCTCTATGTCGAGGACGGACGCGGCATCCTGCAATGCGTGCAGATGGGCTCGATCGAATTCCACGGCTGGGGCGCGCGAGCCAAGGACGTGGAGGCGCCCGATCGGATGATCTTCGATCTCGACCCCGACGAGGGGCTAGAATTCGGAGACGTGAAGGCGGCGGCGGTCGACATCCGCAAGACGCTGGCCGACCTCGGCCTCGTCAGCTTTGCGATGCTGTCCGGCGGCAAGGGCGTGCACGTGGTGGTGCCGCTGACGCGTAGGCACAGCTGGGATGCGCACAAGGATTTTGCGCGCAGGTTCGCGGAGGCATTGGCATTGCGCGAACCAGACCGCTTCACGGCGACGATGAGCAAAGCCAAGCGTAAAGGGAAAATCTTCATCGACTGGCTGCGCAACCAGCGCGGCGCAACCGCTGTGCTGCCTTACTCAGCCCGCGCCCGCAGCGGCGCCCCCGTCGCCGTGCCGATAGCTTGGGAAGAGCTGGACGGCATGATGGACGCTCATCCCTTTTCGATCGACGACGCCGAAAAGCTCCTTAAGCGAGCGGAAAACAGGGCATTGCAGGGCTGGGGGCTGATCGAGCAGGAGCTACCGGATATCTGACCACTTTCGCTCAGCCAGCGGCGCTTGAAATTTCCAGCCCGTAATATCTCGGCTTTTGTTCGGAGATCGCCGCTTCCCGAATGAACCCACCTCCGCGACCCATGAGTAGCGCCTTGGCGATGGACATTGGCAGGCAGGTTCCGCGTGCACCAAGATTGCTTCGGCACAGCCAAAATCAAAGGCAACGGCATAATTTTTGGGAATCGACGCAGGAACCGCGCATCCGGTCCTGACCTTCGCTTCTGAAAAGGCCGGATTTCCGCAAGTTCGAAGATGTGTGAAAAATAATGGTCGGGACGATAGGATTCGAACCTACGACCCCCACACCCCCAGTGTGATGCGCTACCAGACTGCGCTACGTCCCGACCGAGCGGCGGCCTATAGGGCGGGCGAATTGCTTGTGCAAGCCTTCCGCGTTCGATCGGTCATTGCGCAGGCTGCATTCGATCGCCGTTGCGCGGCGGGGCGGGGAGTGATAATCGCCCGCCCGGTCCCATATCTGGCACGCGCGGTCGCCACAGACCGCTGCCCGCTTATCTTTCCTAAAGGGAAATTCGATGACTTCCATGCTTGTCAACGCCCAGGCCGCTTCCGGCGGTGCCGGTGCGATCATGCAGATACTGCCGCTCGTCCTCATCTTCATCGTGTTCTACTGGTTCCTGATCCGGCCCCAGCAGAAGCGGGCGAAAGAACATGCCGCCAAGGTTGCGGGCGTGGTTCGCGGCGATGAAGTCATCACCGGCGGCGGCCTTATCGGCAAGGTGACGAAAGTGTCCGAAGAGCATGTCGAGATCGAACTGGCCAAGGGCATGACCGTGCGTGCGGTGAAAACGACGCTTGCCGACGTGGTCCCGAAGAATCCGGGCAAGCCGGCGAACGACTGAGTCGCCGCTCAACCTTCTTCGCGCGCCCATAGCTGATCAGGCCACCCATCCATGCTAGAATTTACCCAACCCAAGCGGATATTCATCTCGCTCCTGCTCGTCATCGGCGTGATCCTTGCGCTGCCGAGCCTGTTGCCCGCGAAAACGGTGGCCGCGCTTCCGGACTTCCTGCCCAAGCAAACCATCAATTTCGGGCTCGATCTGGCCGGCGGCAGCCATCTTCTGCTGGAGGCGGATCCCGTGCAGGTTCGCGAGCAGCAGCTGGAAAAGATGGAAGAGAATGTTCGCGCCGCGCTGAAAGACGCGGACGGGGTGGATTATGGTGAAATCTCGCGCACCGGCGGGCAGCTCAGCTTTACCGTGGCCGATCAGAGCCAGGTCGATGCCGCGCGGGAAGCGGTGCAGGGGCTTACCACCGGGGCAGGGCTGACCGGCCAGCGCGACTGGACGATCCGCGTGCTCGACGGCACGCGCTTCGTGATGATGCCGTCCGATGCGGGCATTTCCCGTAATCTCAATGATGCGATGGACACCGCCACCGACGTTATCCGCCGCCGTATCGACGAATTGGGCACGCGTGAGCCGACGATCATCCGGCAGGGCGACGATCGTATCGTGGTGCAGGTGCCCGGCCTCGATGACCCCCAGGCGCTGAAGAACCTTCTGGGGCAGACCGCGAAGCTCGAGTTCAAGATGGTGGATTATCAGAATCCGCCCGAGGATACCCAGGCGGGCAAGGCGCGCATCGGCAGCCAGGTTTTCCCGATGGATG
>JBELIU010000136.1:0-7907 GCA_042090735.1 Novosphingopyxis sp.
ATGGTGCCTGCAATCACGAACGGCAGCAGATAGTGCAGCGAGAAGAAACGGTTCAGCGCTGCCTGGTCCGGCACGAAGCCGCCCAGAAGCCACTGGCGGATCGGCTCGCCCACCACCGGGATGGCCGAGAAGAAGCCGGTGATCACCTGCGCGCCCCAAAAGCTCATCTGCCCCCAGGGAAGGACGTAGCCCATGAAGGCGGTGGCCATCATAAGCAGGAAGATGACGAGGCCGAGCAGCCAGATCATTTCACGCGGGGCCTTGTAGCTTCCGTAGAAGAGGCCGCGGAAGATGTGGATGTATACGACGATGAAGAAGAAGCTCGCGCCGTTGGCGTGCGCATAGCGCATCAGCCAGCCCGAGTTCACGTCGCGCATGATCGCCTCGACGCTGTTGAACGCGGTGTCGACATTGGCGGTGTAATGCATCGCCAGAATGACGCCGGTGATGATCTGGATGACCAGCGCGACGCCTGCGAGGACGCCGAAGTTCCAGAAGTAATTCAGGTTGCGCGGCACCGGATAGCCCGCGCCGACCGCGCTGTAGACAAGGCGCGGCAACGGCAAACGCTCGTCGATCCAGCGCATCGCCGGGTTCTTCGGCTCGTAATGAGTGGCCCAGGGAAAGCTCATAGGTCGGTCCTCAGCCTATCTGAACGACGGTGTCGGAAGTGAAGGTATAGGGCGGAACTTCGAGGTTCCGCGGCGCTGGCCCTTGCCGGATGCGGGCGGCCGTATCGTAGGCCGAACCGTGGCACGGGCAGAAGTAACCGCCGAACGGGCCCTTGTTCTCGCCCTCGGCCGCGCCCAGCGGAATGCAGCCCAGATGGGTGCAGACGGCGAGCGTGATCAGCCAGTTCTCATGGCCTTCCTCGGTACGCTCGGCCAGCGTCTGCGGATCGCGCAGCGAATCGACGGGCACTTCATTGGCCTCACGGATTTCCTGCGGCGTCAGGTTGCGCACGAAGATCGGCTGCTTGCGCCAGGTGCTCTTGATCGCCTGTCCCGGCTCGATCGCGCTGATGTCGATCTCGGTCGAGGACAGGGCGAGCACGTCCGCGCTCGGGTTCATCTGGTTGACCAGCGGGATTACCGCGATGGTCGCGCCCACACCGGCAACGCCGACTGCGGCGACATTGATGAACTCACGCCGACGCAGCCCCTCGCCGCTTTCCTTCAGGAATGGATCAGCCTCTTTGACCGTAACCATGTAAATTCCTTGCAGTTGCCCTGCGCCTGACCAGACCTGCCTAGGAGACCTGGGCCGGGGAGACACGGGCTTCCTGGGGGCCGAGGCGGATCGGTTCATCGATCCAGCGCTTCGATTCAGCGGGCCTGATAGCTGCCGAGCCAGCGCCTGCCAACCGCTTTTTGAGACCGCTTCGATGCCGTAACAAACCGCGATATCCGCCGTTTCGCGATCGCAGCCGTTTACGATCGAGGCTACACCTTCGTTGCTTGTGGCCTTATGGCCACGCTTCATGCGCATCGCTCTCTATCAACCGGACATTGCCGGCAATGTCGGCACGATCCTTCGGCTTGCCGCCTGTTTCGGCGTTTCTTGCGATATTATCGAGCCGTGCGGCTTCCCCTTTTCGGACCGCGCGCTGCGCAGGGCGGGCATGGATTATGCCGCCGCGGCGGACTGGGCACGCCACGCCGATTGGGCGCATTATCGGGCCGCGCAAAGCGCGCACCGCTGCATTCTCCTCAGCAGCAAGGCCACGACATCGCTATATGACTTTGCGTTCGAACCCGATGATCGCCTGCTGCTGGGTTCGGAGAGCGCAGGGGTGCCGGACGCGGTGCGCGATGCCTGCACGGCGGCGGTGCGCATCCCGATGGAACCGAGCTTCCGTTCGCTCAACATTGCCGTCGCCGCTGGCATCGCGCTCGGCGAGGCGCTACGCCGGACGGGCCGATTTGAACGAGGAGCCTCATGACCGACCTGACACCCGACACCACCGGCCTGGAACTCGACGCGCAGCAGGTGCAGGCCCGCAACTGGTTCGAGGATCTGCGCAGCCGCATCTGCGCCGAGTTCGAGGCGATCGAGCGTGAAGCGGGTTCGGACGCTAGCTTCGATTATCTGGCCTGGAACCGCGATGACGAAGGCGGCGCGCCGGGCGGCGGCGGCGTGCGCGGCGTGATGAAGGGCAAGGTCTTCGAAAAGGTGGGCGTCAACGTCTCCACCGTCGGGGGCAGCTTCAATCCCGAATTCGCCAAGTCGATCAACGGCGCGGACGAAGACCCCAGCTTCCTGGCCACCGGCATCAGCTTGGTGGCGCATATGGCCAATCCGCATGTACCCGCCGTTCACATGAACACCCGCTTCCTGACCACCACCAAGCGCTGGTTCGGTGGCGGCGCGGATCTCAATCCGCCAATTCCCTATCAGGAAGATACCGACAGCTTCCATGCCCGTCTTCGCGCGGCATGCAGCCCCTACGGGCCGGATGTGTACGAACGCTATGCCAAATGGGCGGACGATTATTTCTACATTCCCCATCGCGGCGTCCACCGCGGCGTCGGCGGCATTTTCTACGATCATCTGGAATGCGACAGCGACACGCAGTTCGAGCGCAATTTCCACTTTACCCGCGACGTCGGCGAAGCTTTCCTGGATGCCTATCCCGCCATCGTGCGGCGCCGTATGAACGCGAACTTCGATGAGGGGGACACCGCGACGCAGCTTAGCTGGCGCGGGCGCTATGCCGAATTCAACCTGATCTACGATCGCGGCACGTTGTTCGGTTTGAAAACCGGCGGCAATATCGACGCGATCCTGATGAGCCTACCGCCGCTCGCCCGCTGGGACTGAGCGGCGTCAGGCGGCGTCAGGTTTCAAGCCAGCGTCTTTAGCAAGCCAACGCCTTCAGAACGTCTCTTCCAGCTCGCGCTGATCGAAGCGGCCCGCAAGCTGGCGATAGATTGCGGCATAGACCGCGGCCAATACCACGCTGAAGATCGAGCTTGTCACCGCACTCACCAGATTGTTGGCGAACAGCGCCGCGTCGGCGGGCAGGAGCAGGCTGAACGGAATACCGATCACCGCGCCGATCGCCGCCAGCGCGATGAGGCCGACGATGAAGATGATGATCAGGAAGAAGAAAATTCGCAGGCTGTTGCCCTTGGTCAGCCGCCAGCTGCGCTTCAGCGCCTCGATCGGGTTGAGCACGTTCTCGGCCGCTATCACGGTGCCGCCGAGCGTGAATTTTATGGCCAGGTAAATTCCGGGAATGATCAGGAAAATGAAGCCGATGCCAACCGCGATCGCGGTAAGGATGCCCATCAGCAGGAACGGGATGAACAGCTTCACCGCGGCGGCAAGCGCCTCGCCGATCGTCTGCTGGCCGCGCAGAAAGATCACGTAGAGCGCAATCGATCCGATCAGCGACACCAGGGTACCGATGAAGAGCAGCAGGCCGTTGGCGGCGAACCAGTTTTCGTACATCGCCATCATCTGGTCCGATGTTTCGATGCCCGCGCTGTCCATCTGCCCGGCGAAATAGCCAAGCGCCACCTGCGGCAGGAAAAGGAACACGCCGGCAATGGCCAGCGCGGCCTCCTTATGAGCCGAAATCAGCGCGAGCGCATCGCTCCACGCATCCGAAAAATCCAGCTTCTGCGCCATGTCCAAACCCCCTGGTCTTGCAAACGCCGTTTCGTAAAGCGCGGGCAGCGGAGAGACAAGACTTGTCGCTTGTCGTTCGTCGGTCCATCTGGACCATCGATGGAAAATGCGATGGCAAACACAGCTGCCGGGACTGCGGTAAATTCGCCTGTGGACTGGGAAGTGGCCGAAGGGCGGGTGCTCTATCCCGATGCCGTGGCCCGCATGGATGCGCGGCAAGCGGCAATCCGCCACGGCGATGCGCGAGAGCTTGTCTGGCTGCTCGAACATCCCCCGCTCTACACCGCCGGCACCAGCGCCGATCCGGCCGAACTCCTCTCCGCGCGCTTCCCGGTCTACGAAAGCGGGCGCGGCGGACGCTATACCTATCACGGGCCGGGCCAACGCGTCGGCTACGCCATGATCAACCTTGGCACGCGCGGTCGGGACGTGCGCTGTTATGTCCATGCGCTGGAAGGCTGGGTGATCGCCGCGCTCTCCGATTTCGGGATCGCCGCGCGCCGCGCCGAAGGCCGGATCGGCATCTGGTGCGATGACAAACAGGGCCGCGAGGCCAAGATCGGGGCCATCGGCGTGCGCGTGCGCCGATGGGTGACGGCGCATGGCTTTGCCGTCAACATAAACCCGGATCTTGCTAATTTCGGCGGGATCGTGCCCTGCGGCATCAGCGAATTTCCGGTGACGAGCATGGCCGCCCTCGGTATCGACGCGACGATGGCCGATTTCGACGCGGCGCTGAAACGCCACTTCGAGGCTTTTCTGGCGACCGTCGGCGGCGCCTGTGGAGACAAGACATGAAGACGCTTTTGCCGCTCGCCGCGCTGCTGATCCTTGCAGGCTGCGGAGACAAGACCGCCGACGAGGGCACGGACGACACGCCGGTCACCGAAACGGTGATGGACAATGTTGACGATCTGCAGGGCACGATCAGCGATGATATGATCTCGATCGACGATATCCAGACCGAAGGTGCCAAGGTGGAAGACGGCCTGGCCACCTCCCCCAGTGAAGCGGCGGAGGCCGGCGACACATCCGCCGACGGCAGCCCGCCCGCCGATAGCGAAGACGATCCGCCGAGCGCCACCGAATAAGCGGAACGATCCCCCGGCTCCGGCGCTTTGAAAGGCAAAGCACTCAGGAGCCCTCCCATGACCATTGATACCCGCAATCCCGCCACCGGCGAGAAGCTCGACAGCTATGCCGAGCTGACCGAGAGCGAGATCGAGACCAAGCTCGCCAAGGCCGCGAACCGCTATGCCGAATGGCGCCGCAGCGATTACAAGACGCGTACCGATCTTCTGTCCGCGATCGCCGATGCGTTCGAAAGCCGCAGCGAAGAGCTTGGACGGCAGATCACGCTGGAAATGGGCAAGACCTTCGCCTCGGCCAAAGCCGAAGCGGAAAAATGCGCCACCGCGTTCCGCTTCTATGCCGAGAACGGCCCTGCGCTGCTGGAAGATCAGCCGTGGGAGCGCGCCGAGGGCAAGGTCTACACCCGCTATCTGCCGATGGGCCCCGTGCTGGCCGTCATGCCCTGGAACTTCCCGCTGTGGCAGGCGGTGCGGTTTCTCGCCCCCACCATCATGGCCGGCAATGTCGGCCTGCTGAAGCATGCCAGCGTCACCATGGGCTGCGCCGAACTGATGGAGAAGGTGCTGCGCGATGCCGGTGCGCCGGAGGGCCTGTTCCAGAACCTCGTGATCAAATCCGATGCGGTGGCGGCCATCGTCGAGGATGACCGGATCGTTGCAGCGACGCTGACCGGCAGCGAAGGCGCAGGCTCCGCCGTCGCGGAAACCGCCGGCAAGTGCCTCAAGAAGATGGTGCTCGAACTGGGCGGCTCCGATCCGTTCATCGTGATGCCCTCCGCCGATATCGCCGATGCCGCGGAGAAGGCGGTGAAGGCGCGCATCCAGAACACCGGTCAGAGCTGTATCTGCGGCAAGCGCATGATCGTCCACGGCGAAGTCTATGACGACTTCATGGAGCAATTCCGCGCGGGCATGAAGGCCGTGACCTGGGGCGACCCATTCGACGACAACACCGACATGGGGCCACTTTCCAGCTTCGATCAGCGCGACACCGTGCTCGAGCAGCTTGAAAAGGTCCGCCAGACGGACGCGACCGTCGAATTCGGCGGCGAAGCGGTTGGCGAGAACGGAGCGTTCATGGACGCAGGCATCATCTCGGGTATGACCACCGAGAACCCGCTGATGGAGGAAGAACTGTTCGGCCCCGTCGCGATGGTCTTCAAGGCGAAGGACGCGGACGATGCGATCCGCATCGCCAACGCTTCGCCTTACGGCTTGGGCTCGGCCGTCTTTACGAAGGACGAAGACGAGCAGCAGCGCTTCACCAACGAGATCGAATCCGGCATGACCGCCTTTAACCAGGTGCTCGCATCCATGCCCGAAGCGCCCTTCGGCGGCATCAAGCGATCCGGCTATGGGCGCGAACTAAGTGCCTTCGGTCTGCACGAATTCATGAACGCCAAAACCGTCTTCGCCAGCTAACGAGCAAGCACGATCAAGAGAAGAGGACGCGGTCGGTTACCCTTCCGATCAGACGCCCTCTTCTTCACGCAGCGCCTTGCGGTCGAGCTTGCCGATCATGGTCTTGGGCAGTTCGTCGCGAACCACCACGGCCTGCACCCGCTCATGCTTGCCGACCTTGGGGTTCAGCCAGGCGGTAAGCGTTTCGCCGTCAACGTCCGCGTCTTCGTTCAGCGTCACGAACGCCTTGGGCAGCTCCCCATGATAATCGTCGGGAACACCGATGACGAGCGCGTCGCGTACGGCTTCATGGGTATAGAGCACGTCTTCGATATGACTCGGGAAGACCTTGAAGCCGCCCACCGCGATCATGTCCTTCAACCGGTCGACGATGGCCACGAAGCCATCCTCGTCGATCGTGGCGACATCGCCCGTGCGCAGATATTCGCCGCTGAATACCTTGGCGTCCGCATCCGGGCGATTCCAATAGCCCTTCATCACCTGCGGACCGGCAAAGACCAGTTCGCCCGGCTCGCCTTCGGGAGCGGGCTTGGAAGGGTCTTCCTTGTCCAGCAGCTTGATCCGGGTGCCGGGAATCGGCTGGCCGATCGTGCCAATCTTGCCCTGAAGCGCATAAGGGTTGCTGGAGACGACGCCGGAGCTTTCGGTGAGACCATAGCCTTCGATCAGTGTGGAGCCGGTCGTCTCCTCCCAGCGCTGCTTCACCTTCTCCGTCAGCGGCGCACCGCCGGAGATGCAATATTTCAGCGACGCAAAATCGGTCTTTGCGACCGCCGGATGGTCCAGCAGCGCCTGATACATGGTCGGCACGCCCGGCATCGAGACGGGTCGTGTGCGCTGGATCGCCTTCAGCGTATCACCCGCATCGAAACGCGGCAGCATGACGATCTCCCCGCCGCGCAGCACGGTGCGGTTCAGCACGCAGGTGTTGGCGAATACGTGGAACAGCGGCAGCACGCCCATGATGCGATCGACCGGATCGAGGCCCGGATCGATCATCTGCACCTGCCGCGCATTGGCGGTCAGGCTCTGGTGCGTCAGCATCGCGCCCTTGGGCGTGCCGGTGGTGCCGCCAGTATATTGCAGCAGCGCAACCTCATCCGGCTTTGCTTCGGGCAGGTCCAACTGGCCGTCATTGTCCACCAGCGCGGACCAGCGCGTCACCGCCTTGTCCTTGGGGATTTGCGCGATATCGGCGCGCTTCAGCAGACGATAGGCGATGCCCTTGGCGATCGGCAGCGCTTCGACGACCGAGCCGACGACAAGCCGCTCCAGCGAGCTGTCTTTCAGCACTTTCAGCGCCGTCGGCAGAAGCGCCTTGGCGTCCACCGTAATCAGCAGCTTGGTGCCGGAATCCTCGACCTGATGGGCCAATTCGGCAGGACTGTAGAGCGGCGAGAAATTGACCACCGTCATCCCGGCAATCATCGCACCATAATAGCCCGCAATGTAATGCGGCACATTGGGCAGGAACAGGCCGACGCGGTCCCCGGGCTTCAGCCCAAGCTTCAGCAGGCCGGCCGCAACCTGCATCGCGCGGCCGCCTAGGTAATCGTAACTGAACTTGCGGCCCATGAAGTCGACCAGCGGGCTGTCACCATGATCGCGCACCGAACGCGCGAACATCTGCGGCATGGTGAGCGGCGGAAACTCCTGCGCCCAGTCGTTAGGGTGCCGATAACACGGCCCGTCCCAAATGCTCTCAGTCATATCCGCCTCCTTGTTGACAGTGCTGTAAGCGAGCAGGAGTGCCGGAGCAAC
>JBELIU010000137.1:0-7805 GCA_042090735.1 Novosphingopyxis sp.
CTGGGCGGCACGAACCTGCTCATTGCGGAGATGATTGCTGCGGGCGCGATGCTCGTTCTGCTATTGCTGCTGGGGCGCGGGCAGCGTGGTGGACGGCGCGCCGTGCCGCTGCTTGCGGCGGGCGCTCTGGCGCTGCTGCTGCTGCCGCCGGCGCTGGTCGCGGCCGCGCCGGCGAATGTTTTTGCTGCGCACAAAAATCGCAGCAATGCGATGGAGTTCGATGAGAGAAGACTGTCGCAATTGCAGGCCGAGGGGCGCCCGGTTTTTCTCTATTTCACCGCAGACTGGTGCGTCACCTGCAAGGCGAATGAGGCCGCCGCGATCGAGCGCGAGGCCGTGGCCCGCGCGTTCGAGCGCGGTGATGTTGCGGTGATGAGCGGAGACTTCACCCGCCGCGATCCGGCCATCGCGCGGTTTCTGGCCGCGCATGGCCGGGCGGGTGTGCCGTTCTATCTGTTCTACCCTGCAGGGGGCGGGCAGCCGCGAGAGCTGCCCCAGCTTCTCAGCCAGGACATGCTCGTCGGACTGGCAGAACATTAGCTGTCGATCCGCTCCTCGCGCGTTGCACCGCGCACGATGATGCCCTTGGTGCCGGTGACACCGTCGATCGGAATCGAAATCTCGAAGTCACGCTCGGTCGCACCACGCGTCATAAGTGCGGCCACTTCGATCACCCAATAGTCTGGCTTGGTCGAATAGATGCGCGGCGCCAGCTTGGCGCTGAAGCCTTCTTCCGGCATTGTGCCGCGTACACGCAGAAAGCGTGTCCCTCCCATTGGTCCGGATTTGATGATCGCTTCGTCGAAATCGACGAGGCGGGCATTGGGCGCGCTCGTATGGGAGCGCGGGGTAACTGACGTCATTAAGAACCTGAACTCCAGACCGAGTTGCGCGGTCTCCAACACGGGACAATGCCCCCCTCACATTTTCCCCTTGCGGCGCTCTTACGAGAGCTGCCGAAGCCTTCAAGTCCGGAATATGGTTAGGTTGGCGAAACCCCTGCAATGTCGGGAAATAAAATTTCGCGGATTCGATAATGTGTTGCGCGCAGCGGCAATCAGCTCGTTTTGCGCTGGGTCTTGCCGTAGCGCATCTTGCGGGTGCCCGGCCTGCCCTCGGTTGCGCGTCCGCGCGGTGCGGCCACCTGCTCGTCTCCCGGCAAGCCGAGTTCGTCGGCCTCCAGTTTGCGGATTTCGTCGCGCAGCCGTCCGGCCTCCTCGAACTCCAGATCGGCCGCGGCCGTGCGCATTTTCTTTTCCAGATCCTCGATATAGGCGCGCAGATTGTGGCCCACGAGGCTCTCGGGCTGCGCGGAGGATGCCTTGGCGCGATCATCCTTGCTAGCATGCGCCACGATGTCGGAGATGTTCTTGCGGATCGTCTTCGGCGTGATGCCATGCTCTTCATTATAGGCGAGCTGCTTTTCACGCCGCCGGTCGGTTTCCGCCAGCGCGCGCTCCATCGATCCGGTGATCCGATCGGCGTAGAGGATCACGCGCCCGTCGACATTACGGGCTGCGCGGCCGATGGTCTGGATCAGCGAAGTTTCGGATCGCAGGAAGCCTTCCTTGTCGGCGTCCAGAATAGCGACCAGCCCGCATTCGGGAATATCCAGCCCCTCGCGCAGCAGGTTGATGCCGACGAGCACGTCGTACACGCCCAGGCGCAAGTCGCGGATCAGCTCGATGCGCTCCAGCGTTTCGACATCAGAGTGCATGTAGCGCACGCGGATACCCGCCTCGTGCATGAACTCAGTCAGATCCTCTGCCATGCGCTTGGTCAGCGTCGTGACGAGCGTGCGATAGCCCTTCTGCGCGGTGATGCGCGCCTCGTTGATCAGATCGTCGACCTGTTCCTCGACGGGTTTGATCTCGACCGGCGGGTCGATCAGCCCGGTGGGGCGGATGACCTGCTCGGCAAACACGCCGCTGGTCTCCTCCATCTCCCATTTCCCCGGCGTGGCGGAGACGGCGAAGGTCTGCGGGCGCATCGCGTCCCACTCGTTGAACCGCAGCGGCCGGTTGTCGATGCAGCTGGGCAGGCGGAAGCCATATTCGGCCAGCGTCAATTTGCGCCGGTGATCCCCACGCGCCATCGCGCCGATCTGAGGCACCGTTTGGTGGCTTTCGTCCACGAACAGCAGCGCATTGTCCGGCAGATATTCGAACAAGGTCGGCGGCGGCTCGCCTGGCAGGCGGCCGGTGAGGAAGCGGCTGTAATTTTCGATGCCGTTGCAGCTGCCGGTGGCGTGGATCATCTCGAGATCGAAATTGGTGCGCTGCTCCAGCCGCTGGGCTTCGAGCAATTTGCCCTCCGCCTCCAGCTCCTTCAGCCGCTCTGAAAGCTCGAACTTGATGGCCGCGGCGGCCTGCTTCATCGTCGGGCCGGGCGTCACATAATGCGAGTTCGCATAGACGCGCACCTTGTCGAGCTGCGCGCCCTTTTTGCCGGTCAGCGGATCGAATTCGCTGATCGATTCCACCTCGTCGCCGAAGAATTCGATGCGCCAGGCCACGTCTTCATAATGCGACGGAAACAGCTCCAGCGTATCGCCGCGCACACGGAAATTGCCGCGCGCGAAGGCGGTGTCGTTGCGCTTGTATTGCAGCGCCACCAGCTTGCGGATCAGCTCGCGCTGGTCGACCGTCTCCTCCTTCTTGATGTCGAACACCATCGCCGAATAGGTCTCGACCGATCCGATACCGTAAAGGCAGGAGACGGAGGCGACGATCAGCACGTCGTCGCGCTCCAGCAGCGCACGCGTGGCGGAGTGGCGCATCCGGTCGATCGCCTCGTTGATCGAGCTTTCCTTCTCGATGTACGTGTCGGAGCGGGGGACATAGGCCTCGGGCTGGTAATAGTCGTAATAGCTGACGAAATATTCGACCGCGTTTTCGGGAAAGAAGCTCTTGAACTCGCCATAAAGCTGGGCGGCCAGGATCTTGTTGGGGGCGAGCACCAGCGCCGGGCGCTGCAATTGCTCGATCACCTTGGCCATGGTGAACGTCTTGCCGGAGCCGGTGACGCCGAGCAGCACCTGAGTCGCCTCCCCGTCACGCGCGCTTTCCACCAGTTCGGCGATTGCGGTCGGCTGGTCTCCGGACGGCTCATATTCGCTGACGAGCTTGAACGTCTGCCCGCCTTCCGCCTTTTCGGGGCGAACCGGCTTGTGCGGCTTGAAATTCTCGTCGGTCTCGGGCTCTTCAAGCCCGCGTCGGATCACCAGTTCTGCCATTGCGCTTATATGTGTGTGGCGAAGCCTGCTGCCAAGGCGGCTAGGCACGCGGATCGTGCACGCCTATCTTGGACGGCCCGATCCCGACCGGAGTTGCCCGATGAAATCCCACGCCGTCCTCTTCTCCGCCGCTCTGGTGGCCCTCGCCGGTTGTTCGGGCAATGACGAAAGCAAGGACGCGCCCACGGGGGACAGCGGTGCCGCTGCGTCCGAAGATACCGCGCCGGAGCGGGCTGGACCGGAAGAGAGCGCGGCCAATCAGGAGGCGATGGTCCAGACGCTGTCCGACAAACTCGAGCCCGGCCTGTGGCAGCTGAACTTCACCGTGACGGCGATCGATGCGCCGGATGCGCCGGAAATGATGCGAGGCCCGCTGCAATCGCTGAAAGGGACGAGCCAGGAATATGCCCATTGCCTGCCCGCCGACCAGGCCGGGCGGCCCGATCCTGAATTCTTCGGCAACGACACCAATAGCGACTGTACGTACGACAAGTTCAGTCAAAGCGGCGACTTCACCACCATCAGCATGACCTGCGGCGGGCAGGGCGGACGCCGGATGCGCACCGATATGCAAGGGGTGCTGAAGGCCAGGAGCTTCGATCTCGCCATGGCGAACCAGGTGCTGAACAGCCCCAACGGCAAGATCAAGCTGGCCGGCAAGCTGACCGGTACGCGCACCGGGTCCTGCGAAGGCTGATGGACGAGGCGGCGATGGAGGCGGTCGCGCTGCGGTCGCTGGCGAACCTTCCGGAAGAATTCCGCCGCTATCTGGGCGATGTAGTCGTGCGGGTTCAGGATCTGGCGACCCAGGAGATGCTGGAATCGGTGGGGTTGACCCACCCGATGCAGCTATCGGGCCTCTACACCGGGCGGCCGATCGACAACAAAAGCGTCTGGGACGTGTCCGACGGCACGCCCGATCGCATCTACCTCTTCCGCCTGCCGATCCTGGCCGAGGCGCGCGAGCGGGATATTCCGGTGGAGCGGCTGGTGCATCATGTGATGATCCACGAGATGGGCCATCATTTCGGCCTGTCGGACGATGACATGCACGCGCTGGAGGACGAGGCCTGAGCTCCCTCCCGCAGAAGCGCGCTCAGCGCGTGGGCTTGGGTACGTCGCCGCTGTAATCGTAGAAACCGCGGCGGGATTTGCGGCCATACCAGCCCGCTTCCACATATTTCACGAGCAGCGGCGCGGGACGGTATTTGGGATCGCCCGTCGTTTCATGCAGCACGCGTGTGATTTCCAGACAGGTATCGAGCCCGATGAAATCGGCCAGCGTCAGCGGGCCCATCGGGTGGTTGAGGCCCAGGCGGCAGGCGGTGTCGATATCCTCGATGCTCGCAACCCCTTCGCCCAGCGCGAAGCAGGCCTCATTCAGCATCGGCAGCAGGATGCGGTTGACGATGAAGCCGGGCGCGTCGTTCGCGAACACCATCTGCTTGCCCAGCGCCTTGCCGTAGCTGCGCACGATATCGACCGTTTCAGTGGAGGTGGCGAGACCCTTGATCACCTCGATCAGGTCCATCACCGGCACGGGATTGAAGAAGTGTACGCCGATGAAGCGCTCCGGATCTGGCGAAGCCTGGGCAAGCCGCGTGATCGGGATGGACGAGGTGTTGGAGGCCAGCACCGCCTTGTGGCCCAGCACCTTGCCGACTTCGCCGAAGATGGTGCGCTTCACCTCTTCGCGCTCGGTCGCCGCCTCGATGATGAGCCCGGCGCTCGCCATCGGTTCGAAGGAGCCGACGGGTTCGATCCGCCCGAGGGCGGTCTCCGCGGCCTTTGTTTCCATCTTCTCCTTCTCGACCAGACGGGATAGGCGCTTGCCGATGTCCGCCTTGGCCTTTTCGGCCAGCTCCAGGCTCACATCGGCCAGGAACACGCGGTAGCCCGCTGCAGCCGAAACCTGCGCGATGCCTGCGCCCATCTGCCCTGCGCCGATAATGCCTACGCTGTTCATGCCCATGTCTCCTTTGCCCGTAGCCGCCTTGTTGGCGCGGGCCTAGAAGATAGGGGCGTTTGGGACAAGCGCGCCGGGGTCAAGCGCAACGGGGCGGAAAGCGGCCATGCGCTTCCGCCCCACCGTTTCGTCAGGCGATGGCCGGCAACCGGTCCAGATATTTGTCCAACGTCAGCGGATATTCGCGCACCCTGATGCCGGTGGCATTGTAGATCGCGTTGGCGATCGCCGCGCCGGGGCCGCAAATGCCCAGCTCACCCACGCCTTTCGCCTTCAGCGGCGAGATGACGGGATCGAGCGTATCGAGGAAGATGCAGTCCTGATGCGGAATGTCCGCATGCACCGGCACTTCATAGCCCGCCAGATCGTGATTCACGAAGAAGCCGAAGCGTTCGTCCACATGCAGGTCTTCCATCAGCGCGGCACCTGCCGACATGGTCATCGCGCCGATCACCTGGCTGCGGGCCGATAGCGGATTGAGGATGCGCCCGGCATCGCACACCGCCAGCATGCGGGTGATCCGCGTTTCACCGGTGTAGGCGTCTACCGCGACTTCCACGAAATGCCCGGCATAGGTGCCGATGTCGTAATCCTTCTGGAACTTGCCGAACGCCATCTCGCCATCCGCGGACAGCGCACCCGCCTCGGTAAGCTTCACAGTGCGATCGCCCAAAGTGACCGAACCGTCCGCGAAGACGGCCTGATCGCCGTCCAGTCCCAGCGCCTCGCCGATCTTGCGGCGTAGGTTGACGCAGGCGGCATAGACGCCCGCGGTGGAAGAGGCCGCGCCCCATTGGCCGCCCGAACCGGCGGCGACGGGATAATCCGAATCGCCCAGCTGCACGCTGACCTTGTCCATCGGCAGGCCGAGGCTTTCCGCCGCGGTCTGCGCGATGATGGTGTAGCTGCCGGTGCCGATGTCGGTCATGTCGGTAAAGACGGTCAGCCGGCCATCCTTGGACAGCTGCACCCGCGCGGCCGATTTCTGTGTCGGCGCAGCGCGATAGCCCGCGGCCACGCCCATGCCCTTCAGCCAGCGGCCCTCGCGCGTCGCGCCGGGCTCTGCCTTGCGGGAGGACCAGCCGAAACGCTGGGCCCCCTCGCGCAGGCAGCGCACCAGATTGCGCTCGGAAAACGACTTGGACGGATCGCCGGGAAGCGCCTCGGGTTCGTTGATAATGCGGAATTCGACCGGGTCCATGCCCAGCTTTTCCGCCATCTCGTCCATCGCCACTTCCAGCGCGAGATGGCCGGGCGCCTCGCCCGGTGCGCGCATGGCATTGCCCTCGGGCAGATCGATCTGCCCGACATAGGAGGCGGTGAGGCGGTTGTCCCCGGCATAGAGCTTGGGCGTCTGAACGGTGCCGTCCTCGCCGCTTTCACCGGTAATGTTGCCGGACCAGCATTCGTGCGCGATCGCGCTGATTTTGCCGTCCTGCCCCGCGCCGATGCGCAGCCGCTGGATGGTAGCCGGGCGATGGGTGCAATTGTTGGCGATCAGTGGCCGCTGCAGCGCCACTTTGACCGGGCGACCCGCGGCCTTGGCAGCGAGAGCGGCCATCACCGCATCAGAGCGGATAAACAGCTTTCCGCCGAAGCCGCCGCCGATATAGGGCGAATCCACGCGGATATTCTCCGGCGGCATCTTGAGGATGCTGCCCATCGCCAGCTTGGACCAGTTGATCATCTGGTTCGATGTCCACAGCGTCAGCTTGTCGCCGTTCCAGGCGGCGATGGAGGCCATCGGCTCCATCATCGCGTGGCTTTCATCGGGCGTGGTATATTCGCTGTCGATGGTGACGGGGGCGGCAGCGAAGGCGGCATCGAAGTCGCCCCGGCTATCGCGCGTGTCCTCGCCGCTATAGCCTTTCCCGACCTTGGCGGACGCCTTCACCTTTTCCAGCGAATGGACGCCCTTCGCGCGCTCATATTCGGTGCGGATCAGGGCGGCTGCGGCGCGGGCCTGCTCGAACGTCTCGGCCACCACCACGGCGATCGCCTGGTGATAATGCGCGACATCGCGTCCGCCGAACAGCGGCGCTACGTTGAAGTTGCTGCTGCCGACCGGCTCATGCTCGGTCGCGGCGACGATGGCGACCACGCCGGGCGCG
Organism: Novosphingopyxis sp.; assembly: GCA_042090735.1. GTDB lineage: Bacteria > Pseudomonadota > Alphaproteobacteria > Sphingomonadales > Sphingomonadaceae > Novosphingopyxis. Next base: position 7,313 of record JBELIU010000137.1, read on the forward strand.
GCGCGCGCGTCGTCCAGGTTCATCGATTTGATGCGCCCCTTCGATATCGCGGAGCCGACCACCCAGCCATACGCCTGGTTGGCTGCCACATCGTGGCGTTCATAAGCGAAGGGGGCACGTCCGCTGGTCTTCAGCGGGCCGTCGATCCGGCGGGTGGATTTGCCGACGATCTTGGCATTGTCGAACAGGTTTTCGCCTGCGGGTGCGTTGAATTCCATGGGGCTCGCTCCTCTCAGGCCTTCGCGTCCGCGAGCACGCCGGCAAGCGTGCGCTCGGCGAGCGGAATCTTGAACTTGTTGTCCTCGGTCGGCCGGGCGCCGGCAAAGGCGCGGGCGACCACCGCCTTGGCACCCTGCGGCATCAGCGCATCGGCTTCCTCCACGCGCCATGGCTTGGGCGCGACGCCCCCAAAGGCGACGCGGCCGGTGCCGTCCGGCATGATGATGGCGGCCACGGAGACCAGCGCAAAGGCGTAGGACCGACGGTCACGCAC
>JBELIU010000138.1:0-7853 GCA_042090735.1 Novosphingopyxis sp.
GGCTTCCTTCGCCTTGGCTTCGGTCAGGCCCACGCTTGCCACTTGCGGGCGCGAATAGGTGCAGCCCGGAATGTTCGACTTGTCGAACGGGTGGACGTCCTTGCCAGCCAGCTTTTCGACCGCCACGACGCCTTCATGGCTGGCCTTGTGCGCCAGCCACGGAGCGCCGGTCACATCGCCGATGGCGAGGATGCCATCAACATTGGTGCGGCCAAAGCCGTCCGTCTTGATATGCCCCTTCTCGGTTTCGACGCCGAGCTTTTCGAGTCCGATATTCTCCGTGTTCGGCACGATGCCGATGGCGACGATCACGTGGCTGAAATCTTCGGTCGTGCTCTTGCCCTTGGCGTCCTTGATCGTCGCCTTCACGCCGGATTTGGAGCTTTCAATCTTCTCCACGCCGGCCCCGGTGCGGATATCCATTCCCTGCTTCTTCAGCGCCTTGGTCATGAAGCTGGAAACGTCGGCGTCCTCCACCGGCAGGATGCGTTCCAGCATCTCGACGATGGTCACGTTCGCGCCCATGTCGCTGTAGAAGCTGGCGAACTCGACGCCGATCGCGCCTGAGCCGATCACCAACAGCTTGGTCGGCATTTCCTTGGGCACCATCGCATGACGATAGGTCCAGACGCGCTCGCCGTCCGCTTTGGCGAAGGGCAGATCGCGCGCGCGGGCACCGGTGGCGATCATGATCGTGTTGGCACTGACGTCGGTGGATTTGCCATCCTCGCCCTTCACCGCGATCTTGCCCTTGGCGGTGATGGTGCCGACGCCGTTCACGACATCGATCTTGTTCTTCTTCATAAGATGCGTGACGCCGCCGTTGAGCTGGCCCGCCACCTTGCGGCTACGGTCGACGATCTTCTCCAGATCGAAGCCCGGCTTTTCCGCCTTCAGCCCATATTGTTCGGCATGCGTCATGTAATGGTGGATTTCCGACGTGCGCAGCAGAGCCTTTGTTGGAATGCAGCCCCAATTCAAGCAGATCCCGCCCAACTTCTCACGCTCGATGATGGCAACCTTAATGCCCAGCTGCGCAGCCCGGATTGCTGCGACATAGCCGCCCGGGCCGGAACCGATAATGGCGAGATCGTAAGTGGTGCTCATGCTGTGACGTCCTCCTGGGAGATGGGCTCTTGCGCGATGGGGCGCGGCCGTCCCTCGTCGTCCACGGCGACGAAGGTAAATTGCGCTTCGGTAACCTTGACGTGGCGGTCCGCATGGCGGTGGCGCCGCCAGGCTTCCACGTCGATCTTCATGCTGCTGGTCCCGACATGGGTGAGATCGGCATAGACCGAAACCTCATCGCCCACCTTGACCGGTGCGTAGAACTGCATGCCGTCCATGGCGATGGTGACGGCGCGGCCACGGGCATGCCGCGCGGCCACAAGACCGGCGGCGCTGTCCATCAGGCTCATCAGCCAACCGCCGAAGATATCTCCGTAAGCATTGGCATCGGCCGGCATCGCTGTGACACGGATGGCCGGATCGCGCGGTTTGTCATCCAATTCAGGCCACCATCGCCAGCGGGTTTTCCACGATCTGCTTGAACGCTTGCATCAGCTCGGCGCCGTCCGCACCGTCGATGGCGCGGTGATCGAAGCTGCCGGTGGCGCTCATCACCGTCGCAACGGACAGCGCATCGTCGACGATGTAGGGGCGCTTTTCGCCCGCACCGACCGCCAGGATCATGCCCTGCGGGGGGTTGATGACGGCATCGAACTGCTTGATGCCGAACATGCCCATGTTGGAGATGGAGGCGGTGCCGCCTTGGTATTCTTCCGGCTTCAGCTTGCCTTCCTTGGCGCGCCCGGCAAGTTCCTTCACCTCCTGGCTGATCGCGCCGAGCGCCTTTGTCTCCGCGCTCGCCACGATCGGCGTGATGAGACCGGACGGCGTGCTGACCGCGACGCTGATGTCCGCGCGGCTATATTTGATCAACTGGTTGCCGGCATAGCTGACATTGCATTTGGGCACCTGGATGAGTGCCTTCGCCAGCGCCTTGATGAGCATATCGTTGACCGACAGCTTGACGCCCTGCGGCTCCAGCGCCTTGTTGAGATCGGAACGCAGCTTCAGCAGCTTGTCGAGCTGCACGTCCACGGTGAGGTAGATGTGCGGGATCGTCTGCTTAGCCTCTGTCAGGCGGCGCGCGATCGTCTTGCGCATGTTGGAGAGCTTTTCTGCTTCGTGCGGAATGTCCGTCTGGAACTCGCCCTCTTGAGCGGCTGCAGCGGCGGCGGGCTTGGCGTCCTCGGCCTTGGCAGCGGGTGCCTCGGCGGCTTTTGCTGCGGGCTTCGCCTCGACGACATCCGCTTTCACGATCCGGCCCTTCGGACCGCTACCTTCGATAGTCGTCAGATCGATGCCTTTTTGCGCAGCAATCCGGCGGGCAAGCGGGCTTGCCTTCACGCGCTCACCCTTGTCATCCGTCGGTGCCGGTGGCGCCTTGGTGCCGTCGTCGGCCACGGTCTGATCGGCGGGTTTGCCATGATCTTCGGCCTGCGCCTTGGAACGTCCAGCGGGTTCGGTTTCACCGCCGGTCTTGTTGGGATCGGCGGGATCCTTGCCCGGCTCCTGCTTGGTCTTCGCCTCTTCGGACTTCGCAGCGCCGCCCCCCGATGCTGCCTTTGCAGCGTCCTCGATATCTTCGCCCTCTTCGGCAAGGATCGCGATCACCGCGCCCACCTTCACCTCATCGGTGCCTTCCTCGATCAGGATCTTAGCGATGGTGCCCTCGTCCACCGCCTCGAACTCCATCGTCGCCTTGTCCGTCTCGATCTCCGCCATGATGTCGCCGGAGCTGACCGTGTCGCCTTCCTTCACCAGCCATTTGGCAAGCGTGCCTTCTTCCATCGTCGGCGAGAGAGCGGGCATTTTGAGTTCGATAGGCATGGAGGATTCGTTCCTGTCGCTGGCGTTTCAAGGGTCTATGCCAAAGGGTGACGCTGCGTCCAAGAGGGTTTAGCCGCGCAAGCTTGCATGGATCGGGCTTTTGGCGCAGCATCCCCTACAACAATGGGAGGGGCACCATCGCCATGCGCACCTATCTGGTGGTGATCGATGAAACGGACGAAGCACTGCTCGCGCTGCGCTTCGCCACGCGGCGCGCGGCCAAGACCGGCGGTGCGGTGCATATCCTGGCGCTCGTCGAGCCGCAGGACTTCGTGGCCTGGGCCGGCGTACAGCAAACCATCGAGGAAGAGAGCAAGGCCCGCGCCGAGGCTTTGGTGGTAAGCGCAGCCGGAACGATCCTGGAAGAGTCCGGACTGCGCCCCTCTATCACCGTACGGCAAGGGCGCGGCCCCGAAGTCGTGCGCGATCTGCTGGAGGAGCGGGAGGATATCGCAGCGCTGGTACTGGGCGCATCGGCCCAAGGTGGCCCAGGCCCCCTTGTCAGCCACTTCACCGGCGCCGCGATGGGCAGTCTGCCCTGCCCCGTCATGCTCATACCCGGAACGCTCAGCCATGACGAGATCGATCGGCTGAGCTAGTCCGATTGAAAGCCGCGTTCAGGCTTTGGTGCCGCGCGGCGGATAATCTTCTATCTGCACGAAATCCAAGCCCTTTAGGATCCCGTCGAAGCTCGGGCGAGCGAATGGCACACTCTGATGCTGCGCCATGTAAAGCGTGCCGTCGGGCCGCACGAGGCAGATGCCGGGCTCCGAAAATATCGCGGGCTCTTCCGAGCCTTCGCGCGCCGTGCTGATATAGAGACCCCATTCCCGGGCCTTCTCTTCACTCATGTCGTAAGCAAGCGGCAGATTGCCGGTATCCCATTCGGCATCCACCTTCATCGCACGCTCCTCATCATCCATCGAAATGGCAAAGGGCGAAATGCCGCGATCGGTAAACTCATTGAGCCGGCTGCCAAGCTCTTCCAGCTGCATCTTGCACAGCGGGCAGTGCGAACCGCGATAAAAAACGAGCATCGTAAAATGCTCGGGCGTCTGCGTGGAAAGTTCGAAACGCGCCTGGATGGTGAGCGGCAGATCAAGGCTGGGGGCAGCGGTGCCGGGAACGGGATGGGTCATGCAATCTCCTTTGCATAACTGAACCCGGCGGGCCTTGCTCCGTTCCGATCCGTCGCGGTCAGCGCTTCTTTTTGCCTTTGCCCTTCGGCTTGCCGCCGCTTTTGGGACCGGATGTCGCCTTCCGACCGCTCTGGGGCCGCTTGCTCTTGCGCGGCACGCTCGACGGTCGCCCGCGTCGGTCACGCCGCACCGGCTTGCCCGGCGCCTTGCCCGGAATTTCGATATCCGGCACCTCGAACCTCAGACTGCCGGACACCGGATTGGCCTCCGCCAGACGCAATTTCAGCTTCATGCCGCTCTTGTAGACAGTGTCGCTATCCCGCCCGGTGAGCGTGCGTCCCGCCTCGTCATAGGCGAAATGTTCGGCGCCGAGCGTGGAAACCGGCACCAGTCCGTCGCCACCCAGCCCCTCGACGGTCGCGAAGAAACCGAAGTCGAGCACGCCGGTGATACGCGCATCCACCAGTTCGCCGACATGGGAGGACAGATAGGCGGCGACATAGCGGTCCATCGTGTCACGCTCGGCCTCCATCGCGCGCCGCTCGGTACGGCTGATAACCTCCGCAATATGGCCGAGGTCCGAAGCGTCCTTTTCCGTCAGTCCGGTACCGCGCTGGATCGAGCGGTTCTGCGGCGCCGGCATTTCCAGATCATAGGCGTCGACCAGCGCACGATGGACCAGCAGATCGGCATAACGGCGGATCGGCGACGTGAAATGCGCATAGGAGCCCAGAGCCAGACCGAAATGCCCGGTCTTCTCCGCACCATAATAAGCCTGCGTCTGTGTGCGCAGAATCTGCTCCATCACCTGCGGCAGCACTTCGTCATTGTCGACGCGTTCGATCAGCCGGTTGAACACGCCCGGTGTGACCACTTGGCCGAGAGCGAATTCCATATCGAAGGTCTTGAGATAATCCTTCAGCGCGACCAGCTTCTCGCGTGAAGGCGGCAGGTGGGCGCGGTACATCACCGGGGACTTCTTGGCCTCCAGCGCCTTCGCCGCCGCGACATTGGCCGCAATCATGAAATCCTCTACCAGACGGTGGGCATCGAGCCGTTCGCGCACGGTCACCTTCGCTATGCGCCCTTGATCGTCCAGATGCACCTGTCGTTCGGGCAGATCGAGATCGAGCGGCGCCCGCTTCCCCCGCGCCTCGAACAGCAGCTTCCAGCACCCCCAGAGAGACTTCAGGGAATCGGCCAAATCTCTGTTCGTGCTGAGCTCGTCGAAGGCTCGCTTATCGTCATCGGAAGCATCGGCGGTCGGGGGCTGCTGCTTCCCGTCGACGATTGCCTGTGCGTCTTCATAGGCGATGTTCGCCGAGAGCCGCACCGTCGCCCGCGTGAAGCGGTGGCTCGTCACTTCGCCCTTGCTGTCGATGACCAGGTGACAGGCCATTGCGGCGCGGTCTTCGCCTGCCTTGAGAGAGCATTTGTCCGAGCTCAGCTCATGTGGTAGCATCGGTACCACGCGGTCGGGAAAATAGACACTGTTGCCGCGCCGTCGGGCCTCGCGGTCCAGCTCTCCACCGGGCCGTACATAATAAGACACATCGGCAATCGCGACGACCGCTTTGAAGCCCCCCTTGTTCGCGGGGTCGTCATCGGGCGCGGCCCAGAGCGCATCGTCATGATCACGCGCGTCGCGTGGATCGATGGCAAGGATCGGCAGGTGACGAAGGTCTTCGCGTCCTTCCGCCGCTACCGGCAGATCGGCAACGCGCTGAGCTTCTTCGATTGCAGCATCGGGAAAGACGTTCGGAATGCCGAATTTGGCGATCGCAATGAGGCTGAAACTCTTGGGAGCAAACGGATCGCCCAGCACCTCGACCACCCGCGCGGTGATGCGATTGGCACGCCCGCTTTTCTCGGCCACAATCAGCTGGCCTGGCTGGGCATCGCCCATGTCAGAAATCGGCGTGTCGCGGCGTGCTTTCTTGTCCGTGCTGCGCAGCATGAACCGCTCGCCGTCCTTCTCGACCACGCCCAGCAACTGTTCGCTTCCGCGCGCGAGCTTCTTCATCACATGCGCGATATGGCCGCTGCCGCGCGCTTCCGTGCGAGCCAGAACGCGGTCGCCCACGCCCAAGGCTCCATTGCGGCCGCGCTCGATAATGCGCAGCTTGGGGGCCGGAACACCCTCCCCCTCCCAGCTTTCCGGAACGCCGATCGGCTGATTGCCATCGATCTCGGTAACGCGCAGCACGGTCACCTTCGGCAAGCCGCCCATCTTGTGGAACGCGCGGCCCGGCGCCATCGAGACCAGCCCCTCGTCGGTCATGTCCTTGAGGAGTGTCTTGAGCGCGATCTTGTCCTGACCGCTCAGGCCAAAGGCCTTACCGATCTCGCGCTTGCCTGCTGGCTTGTCGCTGCTTTCGATAAATTCGAGAATTTGCTCGCGGCTCGGCAAGCCTGCGCGCTTCGATTTGCGGTTTTTGGGAGTGGCCAAGACGGTGCGATCAGTCCTCGAGTGACAGCCGGTCGAGTTTCGCCTGCAGTTCGGCCACCTGACGCTTCAGCTCGTCCATCTCGCCGCGATTGGTATCGGCCGATCCCGCCGCAGCGCCCGGGGTGGGCACGAAAGCATCGCGCGCCGCCTTCATCATCTGCAGATTCTGGCGCGCAATTTCACCGAACGGTCCCTTGGCGACCGCGCTCTCCAACGCATCGTCGAGCTGGCGCTGGTTCTCGCGAAACTGCCGCATCGAATTTTCTAGATAATCCGGGATCATCCCCTGCATCGACCCGCCATAAAAGGAGATGATTTCCTTCAGGAAATTGGTCGGCAAAAGCCCCTGTCCGCTGCTCTCCTCCTCCATGATGATCTGGGTAAGCACCGTGTGCGTGATGTCGTCCCCCGACTTCGCGTCGATCACCACAAACTCCACATCCCGCCGGATCAGATCCGCCAGGTGATCCAGCGTGATATATTTGGAACTGGACGTGTCATAGAGCCGCCGATTGGCGTACTTTTTTATGGTGATGGGGCCGTTCCCGGCTTGCGCTGCCTTAGCCACTATGATCCTCCGCCAGCTGCAAACGTAAATTGCTGCAATGCGATAGTGCAAGGCCCTGCCCGCGTTGACAAGCCTTCAATGACCGTTGGCAAAATGAATTCGCTGCAGAAATGTCACATGGTTGCAAAATGTAGCTCCGGAATGCCTCAGATGGTTGCCAAGAGACACGCGGACGGTCCACACCGCTAATCCTGCATTCATGATTGAATTTGACGGTGAGGATAAAGAACCAATGCGGAAATATCATTTATTCCAAGCAGCATCCGTATGCGGGCTCGCGCTTGCGGCCCTCGCACCTTCGGCAGCGAATGCGCAGAGCGCTGGTGAAGCGCCCCTTGGGCAACAGGGCGGCGATCAGGGTGATGAGCCGGGTATTAATAATAGCCCGGACACCGCTCAAGAGCGCGATAGCGGACTAATCGTTGTAACCGGTAGCCGCATTGCGCGCGCGCCGGGCGCCGACAGTCCTATTCCAGTCACCACGGTTGATGCTGAAACTCTTACCCGTAGCAGCAACATTCAGCTTGGCGACGCGCTTAACGAGCTACCTGCCCTTCGCTCGACATTCAGCTCCTCCAACTCGGGGCGTTTTATCGGAACTGCGGGTCTGAGCAATCTTGACCTTCGCGGCTTGGGAACAGTCCGGACGTTGGTGCTCGTCAATGGTCGTCGTCACGTGTCTTCCACACCGGGTGATTTCAACGTCGACGTCAGCACCATTCCGGTTGATCTCCTTGAACGCGTAGATGTTATCACCGGCGGCAACTCGGCAGTTTACGGGTCGGACGCTGTCGCTGGCGTC
>JBELIU010000139.1:0-7750 GCA_042090735.1 Novosphingopyxis sp.
TTCCGGCCGCCTGCACGGCACCGATGACCGGAATGGCGGACCGCGCCGCGCCCGCCGCGGCCCCCGCCATTGCCGATAGCGCCGCGGAAGCCGCCGATCCCAATCTCTATCTGGAAGAAGTCCACGGGGAGCGTGCGCTCGCCCAGGTCAATCAGTGGAATACACGTTCGCTCGCCGCGCTCGAGGCGATGCCGGGTTATGAGCAATATCGGGCCCGTGCGCTCGATCTGTTGCAGGACGATCGGCAGATCGCGCATCCCGACCAGATCATCGGCAACCGCGTGCTCAATCTGTGGCAGGACAAGGCCAATCCGCGCGGTCTTTGGCGCGTTGCGTCGCTGGAAAGCTTCACCGCGGGCAAGCCTGCCTGGCGCACGCTGATCGATGTCGACGCGCTGGGCAAGCAAGAGGGCAAGAGCTGGGTGTGGAAGGGCGCGGACTGCCTGGCGCCGGACTATACGCGCTGCATGGTCGCGCTGTCCGACGGCGGCGGCGATGCGGTGCTGGAGCGCGAGTTCGATCTGACCACCGGCCGCTTCGTCGAAGACGGCTTCGCTGTGCCCATCGCCAAGACGCGGCTCAGTTGGGCCGGGCCGGATGCGCTCTATGTCGGCACCGATTTCGGGCCGGATAGCCTGACGGATTCGGGATATCCGCGCACCGTGAAGCTGTGGAAGCGCGGCACGCCGCTATCCGCCGCGACCGAGATCGCCAGCGTGCCGAAAGCCTATGTCGGCACCGGCGTCGGTGTTTTCGAAGATGGCGGCACGCGCTACCCGATCCTCAGCAAAGAGGTGGATTTCTATCATAGCGAGCGCAGCCACGTCGCTGCCGATGGCAGCCTGGTCCCTTCACCCCTGCCGCAGGATGCGGAGATCAACGCGATGCTGGATGGCCGCTTGTTCGCGACCTTGCAGAGTGACTGGAACGGCATCCCGGCGGGCGCGATCGTCGCTTATTCGGTGCCCGAGGTGCTCGCGGGGCGCGATCCGCAGGTGGAGCGCGTGTTCATGCCCAGCCGCAGTCAGGCGGTGGAGCAGGTCGGCTCCGGCCATTCGGTGCTGTGGGTAAAGCTGCTCGACGATGTGTCGGGCAAGCTGATCGCGCTGAGCCGCGGCGCGGACGGCGCATGGTCGCAGCAGGCGATGGCACTGCCCGCCAACAGCACGGTGACGCTGGATGCGACGGCGCATGACAGCGATCTAGCCTTCGTCACGGTGGAAGGCTTCCTCTCGCCGCCCACGCTCGATGCCGTGCGCCCGGGCGCTGCGCCGGTAAAGGTGGACGCATTGCCCGCGCGCTTCGATGCGGCGAGCATGGACGTGGTGCAGCGGTTCGCCACCTCCAAAGACGGCACGAAGATCCCCTATTTCCTCGTGCGTAAAAAGGGTGCGAGCGGACCGGTGCCGGCGCTGATCCACGCTTATGGCGGGTTCAACCTTGCCCAGACGCCGACCTATCTGACAGGCCAGCCCTATCGATCCGGTCCTGCGGGGCTGTTCTGGGTGGAGGAGGGCAATGCCTTCGTTCTCGCCAACATCCGCGGCGGCGGCGAATATGGTCCGCGCTGGCACAAGGCCACGATGCGCGAGAAGCATCAGAACGCGTTCGATGATCTGGCCGCGGTGGCCGAAGACCTCGTCCGCACGGGCGTTTCCACCAAGGGCGACATCGCGGTGTCGGGCCGGTCCAATGGCGGCCTGCTCACCTCCACCGCGATCGTGCAGCGGCCCGATCTGTATGGCGGCGCGGTTATCGGATCGCCGCTCATCGACATGAAGCGCTATTCGCATCTCTTGGCTGGGGCCAGCTGGATCGGCGAATATGGCGATCCCGACAAGCCGGAGGACTGGGCGTTCATCGGGCAATATTCGCCCTATCAGAACATGAAGCCGGGCGTCGATTATCCGGTGCCGTTCCTCTACACCTCGACCGAGGATGACCGCGTCCACCCCGGCCATGCGCGCAAATTCGCCGCCCGGCTGGAGAATTTCGGCGACGAGTTCTATTATTATGAGGATCCCGAGGGCGGCCATGCGGCGGGCGCGGACCGCATTGCCGATGCGCAGCGCGCGGCGCTGGTGACGGTTTATCTCAACAGCGTGCTGAAAGACAAATAATCGGGCGGGGCTGCGCGCCCCGCCATCCGGATGGCGCTTTGCACATTTTCCACGCTGTTCGCCTCCGTTTCGATGCGTTACACAGGCGAAACGGATCGGGGACTTGCGAGGCGACATCCGGATGATGCGATTGCTGACGGCAGCGATACTGTTCGCATTCTATCTGCTCCTGGCGGGCGCGCTGGGCACCGTGCAGTTCGTTTCCGCTGGCATCCTCACCGTCCTCATCCTCGGCTGGTCGATCCTGATTCGGCGCTTCGGAAGCCAACGGAGCCTGCGCTTCTCCGGCGCCCATTGGGACCCGTGGTTGCGCGCGGTGGTCCGCCTGCCCGGCGACACGCTGCGCATCGGCGGAGTGTTGCTGAAGGCCTGCTTTGGCGGCGGTTCGCCGGGTAAAGCGGTGGAGCCTGCATTCCGCTTCGGCAGCGTCGATGATCCGTCCGAGGCCGCGCGCCGCGCCACGGCCGTCATCGCGGGATCGCTGACACCGGATTTCTATGTGGTCGACATCACGTCCGATCGCGCCTGCGCCTACGGTCACACGCTGCTGAAGGGCGAGGGGCCGGACCGCCCGGACTGGCTGGCATGACCGATCTCTGGCTCGCCGCCTCGATCGCGCTGATCCTGCCCTTCACGCTGGCGGCCATCGCGATGTGGCGCGGGCCGGTCGCCGGCCGCCTTGCCGCCGTTCAGCTCGCCAGTGTGGTCGCGGTGCTGCTGCTGGCGGCCATGGATTTCGCCTTCGATCATCCCGCCGCGATCGACATCGCGCTGTCTCTCGCGCTTCTGTCGCTCCCCGGCACCCTGCTCTACGCGCTTTTTCAGGAGCGCTGGCTTTGACGATCGCGGTCGCCCTGCTGCTCGCTCTGGGCGTCCTCGCGGCGATCATCGGGGCGGTCGCCTTCCTGCGCCTCGCCACTCCGTTCGAGCGGCTCCACGCGGCAAGCTTCGTCGCGGTCGCAGCCACCACCTGTTTCGTTGCCGCCGCGTTCCTGACCGATGGCGTCAGCGGACGGTCGCTGAAGATGGTGCTGATCCTCGTCGTGCTTATCATTTCCGGCGCGCTCGCCAATCATGCCGTGGCCCGGGCGCTGCAAATTCGTGAGGGCGAGCGGCGGTGAGCTGGCTGATCGGCCTGGTGCTACTGCTGGTGGCGGTGGGCGGTCTGATGGTCGTCATCACCCGCGATCCGCGCAAGCAGGTGTTCGTGCTGGGCGCGAACGGCCTGATCCTCACTTTGTTCTTCTTCGTGCTGCAGGCGCCCGATGTGGCGATCAGCGAAGTTGGCGTGGGCGCGGCGATCGTGCCGCTGCTGTTCCTCGTCGCACTCACGGCGATCAATAACGATCGGGAGCGGCGGGGCAAATGAACGCCAAGGCCCGCCTCTCGCTGCTGTTCGTGGCTTTTGCGCTGCTGCTGCCGGGCATCTGGAGTCTGGCGCAGGCGCTGCCGCCCTTCGGCTACCCCACCGAGCTTTACGGGCAGGCGGTGAACGATATCGTGCCGGGCCTGCGCCACGTTGCCAACATGATCCCGCGGTGAATTTCGACGTGCGCGGTATCGATACGGTGGGCGAGGAAATGATGCTGGTCGGCGCGGTCACGGGCACGGTGATGCTGCTGCGCGGCAGCCGGGGCGAGGATGCGAGCGACCGTGCCGATCAGAAGCGCGGGCGGCCCGTCATAGCGCGATCGGACGCGGTGGTGCTGATGTCCCGCCTGTCCGCAAGCATCGTGATGATGTTCGGAATCTATATCGTGGCGCAAGGCACGGAGACGCCGGGCGGCGGCTTCCAGGCCGGGGTGCTGTGCGCCACCAGCTTCGTCCTGATCTATCTGGGCGATGGCTATGCCGGTTGGCGGCGCCTCATCCCCAGCCCGGTCATGGCGTTTCTGGAAGGCACGGGCGGCTTGGTCTTCGTTGCCGCTGCGGCTTTCCCGTTGTTCCTGGGCAAAGCGGCGCTCGAAAACATCATTCCAACCAGCGATTTCCGCTCGATGATCTCGGGCGGGATGATGATCCTCGGCAACTTTGCGGTCACGGTGGCGGTGGCTGGCAGCTTCGGCGCGCTGATGGTGGAATTCATGGAAGAAACCCGTGAGCCGGCCGAAGACGACCCGGCCGAGGGCGACGGCGACGAAGTGGATGAGACGCAATGAGCATCTTGCCTTGGATCGTGGCGGCCTGGCTGTTCGGCATCGGTCTTTACGGCATCGCGACATCGCGCCATTTCGTGCACCTCGTCGGTTGCCTCACCGTCTGTCAGAGCTCCACCTATGTCCTGCTGCTCGGCCTCGGCTATAAATGGGGTGCGGGGCCGCCGGTGTTCTTCGATCATCCGCCCGGCACCCCGGCAGTCGATCCGGTGATTCAGGCGCTGATACTCACCGATATCGTAATCGGCGCGGCGATGTCCGCGTTGCTGCTGGTCCTTGCCATCCAGGTGCAGAAGCGCACCGGATGCTGCGATCCGCAGAGCGTGCGCGCCCTGCGCGAGCCCAAATGAGGCCGGGGCGGGCAGGTCTGGCGCGATGACGCTGCCCGAACTGCTGCTTCCGGCCACGGTGCTGTTGCCGCTGGGCATGGCGGCGCTGATCCTTGCCGTTTCGCACATCCTGCCGCCGCGCATCGCGGATATCGCCGCGCTGGCCGTTTCGCTGGCCGTCATGCTGCTGTCCGGCTGGCTGGCGAGCGTCGGCATGGCGCAAGGCGCGCCGGTGATGCATTGGTTCGGCGGATGGAGCCCCGGCGCGCATGGCAGCGGAGATCTCATTCTCGGCATCGCCTTTCGTGCCGATCCGGTGAGCGCGGGCGTCGCGGCCTTTGTCGGCCTGCTGTTTTCGGCCGTGTTCCTGTTCGCCTGGAGCTATTTCGATCATATCCATTCGCACTTCCAGGTGCTGATGCTGCTGTTCCTGGCCGGAATGCAGGGCTTTTGCCTGACAGGCGATCTGTTCAACCTGTTCGTCTGGTTCGAGCTGATGAGCATCTCGGCCTTTGCGCTCACCGCCTATCCGCTGGGCCAGAGCGCGCTGGACGGCGCCTTCAACTTCGTCGTCACCAACGCCATTGCGGGCTTCATGATGCTGGGGGCGGTGGGTCTCGTCTATGCGCGCCTCGGCACGCTCGACATGGTGTATATGGGGCAACTGGCGGCCGATCGCGGCGCCGATCCGGTGTTGATCGCCGCGCTCGTCCTGCTGGCCGCCGCCTTGCTCACCAAGGCCGCGATCGTGCCCTTCCATCTATGGCTGGCCGATGCGCATGCGGTCGCGCCGAGTCCGGTTTCGGTGGTGTTTTCCGGCGCGATGGTCTCGGTCGGACTGTTCGGCTGCATGAAATTGCTGCTGCTGGTGTTCGCCAAGGATGCGGCCATCATCACGCTGGCCAAACCCGCGCTGATGGCGATGGGCGGCGTCACCGCGATCGTCGGGGCGCTGATGGCCTGGGGGCAGCGTCACCTGAAGCGCCTGCTCGCCTTTTCCACCATCTCGCATCTCGGCATCATGCTGACCGGCGTCGCCAGCCTGTCGCCGGATGGATTGTCCGGCTTTGCGCTCTATCTGCTTGGCCATGGCCTGGTGAAAGGCGCGCTCTTCATGGTGGCGGGCATCATGCTGGCACTCGGCGCATCGGGCGATGAGATCATGCTGTATCGCAAGGGGCGGCGCTGGTGGCCCGCGGGGATCGTGATGGCGCTGGGCGGGCTGATGCTGGCCGGACTGCCCTTTGGCCCGCTGCACGGGGGCGAGGAGATGATCCACCACGCCATCGGTCACGGCCCGCTTTTCTGGGCGGTGTGTTTCGCCACGGTGCTTACCGGCGCGGCGGTGCTGCGCGCCACCTTGCGCATTTTTGCAGGGATGAGCGGAGCGCCCGGCGTGGAGGCAACCGCGCCGACAGAGCTGGAGCGCGAGAGGGCAGATCGGCCATTTGCGCTCATGCTGGCGCCCGCCGCGCTGCTGATCGCGCTGGCGATCATCCTCCCCGCCAGTCTGGCCGAGGCATCGGGTGAGGGCTTTGCCCTGATGAGCGGCCTCGGCGCGCTTGCCGAACTGGAACCGCCCGCCGCGTTCCCCTGGACTGCATTGTGCACCGTGGGGCTGGCCATGCTGATCGCGGGCCTATCGCTCCTGCGCCGCCGCCCGGTCGCCCCGTTCGCCCGCACGCTGGCCCGGATCGAGCGTGCACCGTTCGCGGCGCTCGAATATGTCCATTCGGGGCTGGTCGGCGATTATGTGGTCTGGACCGCGGTGGGTCTGGCCGGGCTGTCGATCTGGATCGGCTGGCAATAGGGGCGGGACATGGCACTGGAATTGCTCCTCTTCGCAATCGGCCTCGTGGTCCTCAGCATGAGCCTGCTGGCCGGCCTGATCGGCAACCGAATCTGGATTTCGGAAGTGACCTTGTGCCTGCTGTTCGGCGCGGCGCTCGGCCCCTTGCTGGGATATGTCGCGGAGACGCAGCTGTTCGGCGATGATCGCTACCGTACGCTGGAAGAGGTCGCGCGGATCACGCTCGGCATTGCGGTGATGGGCACCGCGCTGCGCCTGCCGATGTCCTATGTGCGCAGCTGGTGGCAGGACATGGCGGTGGTGCTCCTGATCGGCCTGCCGCTGATGTGGCTGACCGGCGCGGGGCTCGCCGCGGTTTTTCTGGGCGTGGGCTTGCTTCCCGCGCTGCTGATCGGTGCGATCGCGGCACCCACCGATCCGGTGGTGGCCGCATCGATCGTCACCGGCCGCATCGCCAACGCCAAGGTGCCCGGCCGCCTGCGCCACCTGATCCAGGCGGAAAGCGCGGCGAATGACGGGCTGGGTCTGCTCTTCGTCATGCTGCCGATCCTTTTGCTGACCAAACCGTCCAGCGAAGCGTGGGGCGAGTGGCTGACGCGCATCACCTTATGGGAGGTGGGCGGCGCCATCGCGATCGGGGCGGCGATCGGATGGTTGGCGGGCAAACTGTTCGTCTGGGCCAAGAAGAAGCCCTATTCCGAAGACGAATCGCTGCTGGCCATCGGCCTTGCGCTCTCGCTAACCGTGCTGGCCGGGCTGGAGCTGATCGGCAGCGACGGCATATTGGGCGTGTTCGTGGCCGGGATCATGTTCAATCGCGGCATATCCGATGTGGAGACCCATCAGCATCAGTTGCACGGCGCGATCACGCGGTTTTTCGATCTGCCGGTGTTTGTCCTGATCGGCGTGCTGCTGCCCTGGAGCGAGTGGCTGGCCATGGGCTGGAGCGCGTTTTTCCTCGCGCTGTCGCTCGTACTTGTGCGGCGGCTGCCCTGGTGGCTTCTGATCGCGCCCATCGTTCCGGCTCTGAACAAGCGGGATGAGACGCTGTTCGCAGGTTTCTTCGGCCCTGTCGGCGTGGCAGCGGCTTATTATGCGATGCTCGCGCAAGACCAGACCGGCATATCGTGGCTGTGGCCGGTGGCGAGCCTCGTGATTTTCCTCTCGGTCATCATCCACGGCATTAGCGCCACGCCGCTGGCAAATCTGCTGGGCGCGCGTTTGAAGAGCTATGAAGATGAGAGTCGGGAAGGGGGCTGAGCGTAAAGCGCGACAAGCGACTGGTGACCCCTACGGGAATCGAACCCGTGTTTCAGCCGTGAGAGGGCCGCGTCC
>JBELIU010000140.1:0-7612 GCA_042090735.1 Novosphingopyxis sp.
GCAATCTCGCCATCGCCACTTTCCGCCATGCCACAAGCCGGGCGCAGGACCCGCAGCTACACACCCACGGCGTGATCATCAACGCGACGCAGGACAAGGTCGGCAACTGGCGAAGCCTTGAGCCGCGCGCATTCTACCAGCTCCAGAAGGA
The DNA here is from genome assembly GCA_042090735.1 of Novosphingopyxis sp. GTDB lineage: Bacteria > Pseudomonadota > Alphaproteobacteria > Sphingomonadales > Sphingomonadaceae > Novosphingopyxis. The sequence continues at coordinate 152 of JBELIU010000140.1, forward strand.
GATAGGCGCGATCTACCGGCAGGAGCTGGCGCACGGCGTTGCCTCGCTGGGATACAAGATCGAGGCGGGGAAGGACTCGCTGTTCGAGATAACGGGCGTTCCGGAAAGGACCGTCGACGCGCTGAGCCAGCGCACCGCAGCCATCAATGCCCGGCTTGCCCAGCGCGGCACGACCCGCGCGGAAGCGAGCGCCGTCGAAAAGCAAATCGCCGCACTCGATACGCGCGAAGCCAAGACCAATGCCGATCATCGCAGTTTGAGGGCCGACTGGCGAGCAACCGCTGATGCCAACGGATTCGACAAGGCAGCTCGAAACAGGCTGATTGTCGAGGCGAGGGAGCGGGCCAAGAGTAGCCAAGCGACTGCCAGCCCGGAATTGCTGGCGAGGCAAGCAGTAGCTTGGACCGCTGCCAAGCTATCCGAGCGCGAGGCGGTATTCTCCGCCAGCACTCTCGCACGCGAAGCCGGGGACTTTGCCTTTGGCAAGGCCGGGCACGGTGCAATCAGCGCGGCAATCGCCGAGGCCGGTGAACGCGGCGAGCTTGTCCAGCGCACTTTCCTTGACCGGCGCGGTGCGGAGTTTGCCGGGTTCACAACGCCGCAGGCTATCGAGACCGAGCGAACCATGCTGCGGCTCGAACAAGCCGGACGCGGCATGGCCCAATCGCTTGCCAGTCCGGTAGCGGCAGCACGGAGCATCGAACGCGCCGTACGGCAGTCAGCCCGGTCCGGCTATGTGTGGACCGAAGACCAGAAGCGCGCGACTGCCGAGCTACTCACCTCGCGCGACCGTTTTGTTGCCGTCCAGGGCTATGCCGGGACCGCCAAGACCACCACCGTGCTCGCCACCTATGCGCGCGAAGCACGGCGACGCAGGCTTGCCGTGACCGGGCTTGCGCCAACCGCATCGGCGGCGACCGTGCTGGGCGAAGCGCTCGGCCTGCGCGGTGATACCGTGGCGCGGCATTTGCTCGCGCCCGAGGCGAAAACAGCGGGCAAGGAGGCCGTCTGGATCGTCGATGAAGCCTCGATGCTTTCGGCGCACGAGATGGCGAAGCTCATGACCCGCGCCGACAAGGCCGGAGCCCGGCTTGTTCTGGTCGGCGACGTGAAGCAGCTGGGATCGGTTGGCGCTGGTGCCGCCTTTGCCCAGTTGCAACGGGCGGGCATGGTAACCGCAAAACTTGCCGAAGTGGTCCGGCAGACCAATGCCGACACCCGCGAAGCCGTCATGGCCTCGATTGAAGGCCATGCGGGCAAGGCTTTGGCGGCGCTCGAACGTGGCGGCGGCAAGGTAATCGAAGGCGCTACGCCGGACGAGCGCTTTGGAGCGATGGCCCGGCACTATCTGGCCTTGTCGCCAGCAGAGCGTGGGCGAACGCTGGTCATCGAGCCATCGCGCGAAGGCCGCGACCGGCTCACCGGCATGGTACGCGCAAAACTGACCGAGCGCGGCGAGCTGTCGGCAGTCGCCGTGCGGTTTGACGCGCTTGAAGCGAAAGGCCTCACCCGTACCGAGGCGCGCGAGGCAGCAAGCTATGCCATCGGCGATATTGTCCGGTTCAGCCGCGACTATTCCGCCAAGGGCGTGCGCAGAGGCGAGAGCTTCGCAATTGCCACTATCGATCCCGAGCGCGGGCGCATTGCCCTCGAAGGTCGTGACGGACGTTCGCTTGACTGGCATCCCCGGCAATGGGGTGCGAGCAAAGCCGAGGTATTCGAGCCCAAACCGATGGAGCTGCGCACTGGCGACTGCGTGCAGTTCACCCGGAATGACCGCGATGCCGGACGGGTCAATGGCCTTGGCGGCACTATTGCTCGCATCGATTCCGACCGTGGCCGGGCAACGGTGAAGCTTACCAATGGGCGCGAGCAGAAACTCGAACTGTCCGATCCTCGCGACGCTCACTTGCGCCACGCTTATGTCCAGACCGCACACGCCGCGCAGGGCCAGACCGCCGAGCGTGTTCTGATCCACGCCGACAGCCGCTCCACCAATCTGGTCGATCAGAAGATGCTCTATGTCGCGCTGTCACGCGCGAAAGCTGAAGCAATTGTTGTCACCGACGACAAGGACCGGCTTGTCCGCGCGATCTACGAACGCGCGGGCGAGAAGCAGACGGCCATGGCCGCGAGTACTCCCGAGGCTGGAAAGTCAAAGGCAATGGGTGCTGGTTTGGGCTGATCAAGCGACTTGGCGGCGGCAGGCCATGGCGTCCTTCGTCCTGCCGTTGGAATGAACTGCTCCTCTTCGACAGGCCGTGCCGAGCGGATCAACAGCCTGCCCGCTCCATTCGGGCTAACGCCCTCCCGTGTTGTCTGTTCCGCGTAACCGCTGACCCGCCCGGCCAATCCGGCCCGTCCCTTCATCCGCGTTCCCAACGAATGGGCGAAGGATTTTCATCATGGCTAGCACCACAACCACCACCATCTACGATACGATCACCAACACCATCTACGATACGATCACCAACCAGATCATCGCCGCCCTTGAACGCGGCACCGATACTTTCTCGCTCCCTTGGCATCGCAGCACCGCCCCGCTTTCGCGCCCCATGAATGCGGCGACCGGGAAAGCCTATCGCGGCGTCAACGTGCTCGCCCTTTGGGCCAGCGCCGAAGCGCAGGACTTCGGGCACGGTCTCTGGGCGACCTATCGCCAGTGGCGATCGCTGGGTGCCCAGGTTCGCAAGGGCGAAAAGGCTTCACCCATCGTGTTCTACAAGGTCTTCGAAAAGCGCGATGACGATCAAACCGAAGAATCGGACGGTTCGGCTCGCATCTTCGCGCAGGCCTCGAATGTGTTCAACGCCAGCCAGGTGGAAGGCTACGCCGTCCCCGAAGTACCGGAAGGCGAAGATTTCGACCCCATCCCGCAAGCCGAAGCCTTTGTTGCGGCCACCGGCGCCCTCGTGCGAGTCCATGGGGATAGCGCCCACTACACCCCAGCGACCGACACCATCACGATGCCAGACCGCGAGCGATTCTTCGCTACCGCCAGCGGCAGCGCTGCACAGAACTGGTACGCCGCCTTGCTGCACGAGCTCGTCCATTGGTCTGGCGCTGATCACCGCCTTGCGCGAACGTTCGGGAAACGGTTCGGTGACGATGCCTATGCCATGGAGGAACTTGTGGCCGAGCTCGGTTCAGCCTTCCTATGCGGCGATCTTGGTCTTTCCGCCAGCCCGCGCCCGGATCACGCAAGCTACCTCGCCAACTGGCTCAAGGTGCTCAAGGCCGACAACCGGGCGATCTTCACCGCCGCTAGCGCGGCGTCGAAGGCCGCCGACTACCTCCAGTGCTCAAGGTTATCGTGAGCACTTGGACAGACGTATCCAATGTTATCCGGTCTTCGCGTTCACATTCGCGGACAATGGTTTCGGCCATACGTTCAAAGCTGTCGGAAGGAGATCGAGGGCCCTACCGCGTATCGCGGTTTCATTCCAAGCGTCTACATCCTTAAACTTCTGAAAATATGCGTTCAGCTGCAAGGAACTATTGGCAACAATCTCAGGCCTCTTCTCCCCGAACGACTTGTTCGAGAGGTTCGAATTGTAGCCTGGGGTGACAAGGGTCAAATTTCCGATGCTGTGGATCAGCTGCAATCTTCGGGAACGGGTTTCCACGTCATCGATGGGGAGCGGATAATCTTCAATCTTCCATTTCTGCGGCATAACATGCTCCACAGACAGCAGATCGAGTTCTGGCAAATATTCCTGCTTGTAGGAGCGCAATCCCATCTCCAGACCCTCGAGAACAGCTCTGACCTTGCGGGTGCTGCTCCCTTGGTAAAGGCGGTTGACCTCCCATTTCTCCGAGAAAAGCTGATCATCAGGCCATAGCTGGCTGTCGCCCTTCAATTGCAACAGCATCCCACGTAAATGGTCGGCGCAGGGCTTGCCATGCCCAACAGCTCCTTCGAGCAAGTGCATGAACGTCTTGTTGTATGATTTCGTTGTGAGACCACAGACGAAGCGCCGCACCAGATAGGAATCTAGATCCAGCATAAGCTGCTCGAACGTCTCAGAGTTAGGCTGATGATGTTCTAGAAAATACAGCAACAGGGGCGTTGCAGTAGACGTATCAAGGAGCATCAGCCTTCGGCAAAAGCGCTCGAACTTACCCTTTTGTCCTGGCGCAACAATCGTTTCAAAGTGGCTGGAAAGCGCCTTAATTTTCGCGAGCTCGGCTCCAGTGTGCCGATCTTCGGTATCCCACCAATCTTTGAACTCTTCGAACACATGCGCGACCTTCAAATTCTGGACGCGCCTCAGGGTCGTGTAGTGATACATTAAGAGATCGATCCGCGCGGATTTCAATCGGCCTTGGCGCTCTTCCTTTCGCCAGAAAGGCGTGCCTTTTGCCTTCGCAGCGACATCGGCTTTCTCGTCGAACTGCCTCCAATGCTCATCATAAAGTTCATCGACATTCTCGCCCGCGCGAATAGCTCGAAGGAAAACGAAGTTCCGGATCAGATCGCTGGGAGTCAGCGGCTCACCACGGGCGTTTAGGGTCTCGAAAATGATCTGCGGGTCGTCTTCATCCTCCAGGCGGAGCTGCATGATCTGGAAACAGCTCTCGAAGGAATCGAGCAACAGTCGCGCCAGCGCCGCATCGAGCGGGGCATCGCCTTTGGGCAGCTTGAATTCGTTTGAGCGCCTGACTTGGCGTATCACCTCTTCGGAGATCGTGCGGCCATTGTCGCTCTCGTCGCTTGTTGCTGGAGCATCGAAACGCAGACCGCACAAATGACAAAGCAACATCGCGTGAAAGTAGAGGTAGGCTTGGACCATCAAAGGTCGATCGCACCACTCCCACTTCTTCTCCGCGTCGACCAAGCTACGCCAGGCGGGGTATCGGTCGCTGACGGCATCAAGGCCGCCCAGCGCGACGAGAGACTCCATGACCAGTCGCCCAGCGTTCGTGGGCATCACCTTCTGCGTATCGGCTTTGTTGAGATAGCTGCCTTTGTTGAAGGTCAGGTTCTTGAGGTCATCCTCCAGCCCGTCATCACCGAGCGATTGGCAGACATCGCGAAGAGCGAGCATGAGGATTTGCAGCGTCGTGATGCGCTGCTGGCCATCAATCACCTCACGTGTGCTGACTCTTTGGCCATCGCCCTCCACCAGCGGCCCCAGGACGATGGCTCCGAGAAAATGTTTTCGCAGCTTCCGGAGTTGATCGGAACCGACCTTCTGCGCATTGGCCCGATAGTCGGCAAGTGCCTCGGTTTGCTCGATGATGTCTTCCCAGAGGAGAGCAATCTGCTTCTCCAGCGTCCAGACGTATCCTCGCTGGAAGAGGGGGATCAGATACTGCTCGCGCTTGTCGAAGAGTTCCGAGATCGATTTCTTGTCTGGAGTCACGCCTACTTCTTCCTAAACTCATCACTCAATGCTCGCACAGCATTGATTGCGGACTGCACCTCACCTTTCGCCAAGGTTACAGGTGTCGAGTGCGAATAGGGATTAAGGATCACTCGCTGGCTCGCTCTCGCGTTTTGCAATAGCGGATCGAGCGCTACCTTCTTGGCAGCGCGCTTCGCCAAGCTCTTTGGTTCCACCAGCCACGCATCAATGGCGTTGAGCAAGTCCTCGGTTTTCAGCTCTTTCGGGTTCGCCTTGAACGCAACTGGGACTCCGCGTTTCTCACAAAACTTCTTCAACGCCTGCTCAAATGCCATTCTGGTGTGCACGGCTGCCGCATTGTCATGATTGTTGGCCAAGAAGCCTTCAGCAATAGCCAGATTATCAGCAACTTGGTCCATGTTGTGGCCGCGCTGAATCGGTCGATTGATACCAGTTGGATCAACCCCCTCGAACAACTCCAAAATTGACCAGGCTTGATCGCCTGTCTCTGGCAAGATCGCCCGGGCCATTTCGAACCAAACTCGATCATGGGTCAGCAGGATAATTTGCCAATCTGCGAATTCCTTGTTCAAGAGCTCAAGGACAGGCAGGCGATTGGACTGGTCAAGCCCGATAAGTACGTCATCAAGCACCATCAGCTTCGGTGTCTCGATCTGCATCGTTTTGGACATCAAGAGGCGTCCCGCAAGATAGAGCGCAATGGCCAATCCGGATTGCCGAGCCTCATTCAAGACATCATGTGGCTCATCAATTTCCTCGCCCCGCTGCTTCAAATCGAACGTGATTTTTTGATTACGAATTTTCCGGTTCGGCCTAGCGAGGCCCCAATTGCAGCCCAGATGTGAGAAGTAGAAATCTTCGATTTCGAGGTCGTCCCACCGAAGAGCTTTTAGGAGCCGATTTGTCTCTTCCTTCAGAGGCGGAAGCATCAGGTCGATAGCCTCATTGATCGCGCGCATCATGCCATCCATGCTGTCGCGACGCCTTTCGAAGTGGTATTTGCCGAACTCTCTCAGCAAACGCCTCCACATGAGTGAAAGTTCTCTGGGCTTTCCGGCATATGGCACAGCCATGTCGCGCAAAAGTACATCGACGAATGCAGGGAACAGATTGATTTGTTTACCGAGGAATTTGAAGTTTACATTCAGCAACGCTCGATAGTCGAGCATAGCCTTGCGATAGGCCCCATCCTGAACACTCGGATATATTGACAGGTCGACGGGGTGAGATTCCTCAGTCCAATCAATTGGGTCTCCGCCAACAAATTTGATGGAAACAGCAGTCTTGTCGGCACCATCCAGACTGTAAATATTGGTCTGGTTTACTAGGAAGTCGCTTCGAACCTTGGCGTTTGCAGCAGCCATAGAGAAGAAATGGTCGAGTGCATGAAAAATCGAGGATTTCCCCGCACCATTTTCTCCATGAACAAGAAGATTCTTGCCACCAATTTTTATTGGTAGGTTCGCAGTGCCTGGGAAAGCGCGATAGTTCTGAATCGAGATTTCATCGATCCTCGGTCGAACGCCCGGCTGGTGCGCGACAAAGACCTTGCCGACTTTCGCAAGCACCCTGCTCACGCCTTACCCTCAATTATCCGCACAACGTCAAGCGTTTGCAGGTCGGACAGCATCACGCGCAGTGGTTGGCCGGGGGCAAGGTGTTGGCTGGTGAACTCGGCGGCGGCATGGGCAAGCTTTTCGCCTTCGAGGCTGGAGAGGCGCTCCAACCCCGCTTTGCGCGCCGCGTCGAACAGGTGTAGCCCGCGTTCGTGCAGATCGTCGGGCAAATAGAGCTCATAGATCAAGCCGTTGAGGAGCTGTTCGAGGGCGGGATTTGGCGCCGCTGTACTGAAATCCAATGAGTTCAATACCGTCTCAGCACCACTTGCCGGCACAGGAAAATCGCCGAGTCCATCAGGTTGTACTTCGTAAAAACCACCCTGCTTCTCAGCGAAAATGCTCCTGAAAAAATATTCAGCAACGCTAGAGTTCAAAGCGATAGTCAAAAACTTATTAAAGCGCCCCCCATCGATCAGGTATGCTGTGTTTCCCAGTATCGACTTACTTGAATCGACGCAAAACGTAGGCCTGAA
>JBELIU010000141.1:0-7587 GCA_042090735.1 Novosphingopyxis sp.
ACCTCGCTGTCGGCGCTTTCGCCCGATCCCTTCCAGGCAGCGCGCGCGGCCTTCTTCTGCTCGGCCATGGCGGCGTCAAAGCCCGCCCGGTCGACCGTCAGGCCGCGGGTGCGCAGCGCATCCTCGGTCAGATCATAGGGAAAACCATATGTGTCATAGAGCTTGAACGCGGTCTCGCCCGGCAGCTCTGCACCCTCGCCCATGTTTTCGGTGGCGTCGTCCAGCAGACGCAGGCCCTTTTCCAGCGTCTGGCGAAACCGGGTTTCTTCGCGCTCCAGCGTCTCGCGGATCAGAGGCTGCGCACGGATCAATTCCGGATAGGCCGCCCCCATTTCGGCAGCAAGCGTCGGCACCAGCCGGTGCATCAGCGGATCCTTCGCGCCCAGAAGATGCGCGTGCCGCATGGCGCGACGCATGATCCGGCGCAGAACATAGCCGCGCCCCTCGTTCGCCGGCAGCACGCCGTCCGCCATCAGGAAGCTGACCGAACGGAGGTGATCCGCGATCACGCGATGGCTGGCACGCGTTTCATCCGTTTCCGGTTGATCGGTCAGGTCCACCGACGCCGCGATCAGCGTCTTGAACAGATCGATATCGTAATTGTCATGCACGCCCTGCATCACAGCGGCAGCGCGTTCGAGACCCATGCCCGTGTCGATCGAGGGTTTTGGTAGATCGCCTACGATTTCGCCGTCTTCCTGACGGTGCTGCATGAAGACGAGGTTCCAGATCTCGACGAAGCGGTCGCCGTCTTCTTCCGGCGATCCGGGCGGGCCGCCCCAGATGTCATCTCCGTGATCGTAGAACAGCTCGCTGCACGGGCCGCAGGGGCCGTTGTCGCCCATTGCCCAGAAATTGTCCTTGGTGGCGATGCGGATAATGCGATCTTCCGGCAGCCCCGCGATCTTGCGCCAAAGGTCATAAGCCTCGTCGTCGGTATGATAGACCGTGGCTGTAAGGCGGCTGGGATCGATGCCCCATTCCTTCGTCACCAGCGTCCAGGCATGCTCGATCGCCTGATCCTTGAAATAATCGCCGAACGAAAAATTGCCCAGCATCTCGAAGAAGGTGTGATGGCGCGCGGTGTAGCCCACATTATCGAGATCGTTGTGCTTGCCGCCCGCCCGCACGCATTTCTGCGCGCTGGTGGTCCGGTCGTAAGGCCGCGATTCCAGGCCGGTGAACACGTTCTTGAACGGCACCATGCCCGCGTTCACGAACATCAGCGTCGGGTCATTGTGCGGCACGAGCGGCGCGGACGGCACAGGCTCGTGCCCGGTAGCGGCAAAATAATCGAGGAAACTGCGGCGGATGTCGTTGGTCGATGTCATGCAGCCCATGTAAGCAGCCCGAGAGGCGCGCTCAAGCGAAACGGCTCGCCTTCAAAGATCGAGCCGGCAAGTCAGCAGGCAGCAGACCTGAAGCTGAGCTCCGCGAACTGATCTAGGCGAAGGGCTGCTCGATCGATGGCGGGGGCGTGGTGAAATATTTCGGGCCGCTCTCCGTCATGTGGAAACAGTCTTCCAGACGTACGCCGAACTTGCCTGGCGCATAAAGACCGGGTTCGTTGGAAAAGCACATGCCTGCCGCCAGCGGTGTCTCTTCGCCGTGGACCAGGTTGACCGGTTCATGGCCTTCCATGCCGATCCCGTGGCCTGTCCGGTGGGAAAGGCCCGGCAGCTCGTAGCGCGGGCCATAGCCGAGCGATTCGTAATAGGCACGCACCGCATCGTCGACAGCTCCCGCCGGGGTGCCGAGCTGCGCGGCATCGAGCGCGACGTCCTGGCCACGGGCAACCTCGTTCCAGATGCGGGTCTGCTCGGCGGTCGGCTTGCCACCGAAAACGAAGGTGCGCGAAATGTCCGACTGATAATCTTCGACCGAGCAGCCGCAATCCATGAGCACGATGCCGCCACGCTCTACGCGCTGCGGCTTGCCGCTGCCGTGCGGATAGGCCGAGGCCTCGCCAAGGAGGATGAGCGACCAGGGATCGGAGCCGCCTAAGGCGCGGCTGGCATCATCCATCATCGCGCCGATCCGGGACGGCGTCATACCTTTCTCGATGCGTGGATAGACATGGCGATAGGCCGCGAGCGTCACGTCGTTGGCGGATTGCATCAGCGCGATTTCGGCGGCCGTCTTGCGCATGCGGCAGCCGCGCACGACCGGTGAGGCAGACACGAGCCCGGCATTCGGAAGCGCCGCGGCGAGGCCGTCCGAGGCGAAGAAACGAACGGTTTCCTCGATTCCGATTCGGGAGGTTGCCAGGCCGCGCTCCGTCAGGATGGCGGCCACCAACCGGGTCGGGCTCTCATCCTCCTGCCAGACGCGGATATCGGCATCGATGCCAAGCGATTCGGCAACGGAGGGGCGCTCGAAGAAAGGCGTTACGATGACGGGATCGCCGGTGACAGGTATGATCGCGGCGGTCAGCCGCTCGCTGCGCCACCAGCGTACGCCAGTGAAGTAGACGAGGCTCGCGCCCGGCTCGATCAGGATTGTACCGATGTCGTTCGCGGCCATCAGCGCCTGCGCGCGTTTCAGGCGCGCGATCCGCTCGGAACGGCCGATCGGCGTGACGCCGCCGGTGATCGGTTGAAGTTCGACAGCGCCGGAAGTTTGCGCGCGCAGACCGGATATCGGGCTTGCCGCAAGCGCCGTGGAGCCCAACGCCATCGACCCAATCAGACGGCGGCGCGAGAGCGCCGGACCGCCTTGCCGCTTGTTCAAGATCATCATGCCGCTTCCCTCCATATCGTGCCGCCGACCCTAGCGGCTGGCCGGGAGGTCGCAACGGTCACGATAGAGGGAGCGGCATTATCCCGACGTCATTCGTCGTCGGCGTCGGGACCTACCATCATCTCTTCGGCGACATCGTCCTTCTTGCCGCGGATCTGCGCTTCCAGCTTCTCGAGCATCTCCGGATTTTCGCGCAGGAAGTTCTTCGCATTCTCGCGGCCCTGGCCGATGCGCGTGCTGTCATAGCTGAACCATGCGCCTGCCTTTTCAACGATGCCGGCCTTCACGCCGAGATCGATGATCTCACCGATCTTGGAGATCCCCTCACCGTACATGATGTCGAACTCGACCTGCTTGAACGGCGGGGCGACCTTGTTCTTCACCACCTTCACGCGCGTGGCGTTGCCGACGACTTCGTCGCGGTCCTTGATCTGACCGGTGCGGCGGATGTCGAGACGGACGGACGCGTAGAACTTCAGCGCGTTGCCGCCCGTGGTCGTCTCCGGATTGCCGTACATCACACCGATCTTCATGCGCAGCTGGTTGATGAAGATCACCATGCACTTGGACTTCGAGATGGAGCCGGTGAGCTTGCGCAGCGACTGGCTCATCAGGCGCGCCTGCAGGCCGACATGGCTATCGCCCATCTCGCCCTCGATTTCGGCGCGGGGCACCAGCGCGGCAACCGAGTCGATCACCAGAATGTCGATCGCATTGGAACGCACCAGCGTGTCGCAGATTTCCAGCGCCTGCTCGCCCGTGTCGGGCTGCGAGACGATCAGATTGTCGACATCGACGCCCAGCTTCTTGGCATAAACGGGGTCGAGCGCATGTTCGGCATCGATGAATGCCGCGGTGCCGCCCTTCTTCTGGCATTCGGCCACCGTGTGCAGCGCCAGCGTGGTCTTGCCCGAGCTTTCGGGGCCGTAAACCTCGATGATGCGGCCCTTGGGCAGACCGCCAATGCCCAGCGCGATATCGAGGCCAAGCGATCCGGTGGAGATCGCCTCGATCTCGATCGCCTCACGGCTGCCCAGCTTCATTGCCGAGCCCTTGCCGAAGGCGCGGTCGATCTGCGCCAGCGCGGCGTCGAGTGCCTTTTCGCGGTCCATATCGCTTTTTCTTTCGTTCGATTCGATGACTTTGAGTTTGGCGGCCATATCACGTCCCCTACGCTGGTTCAGCAGTGCCGTCGGTACGACGGCGATTTTCGCGCTGTACCGCATTTGTTCGCATAGAACAAGCAGGGAACGATTGCGCAATAGGCCGGCTCTTCGACAAGCTCAGGACCACCGGGGCGGGAGGGCGGCGCAATTCCTACTTCCCCCCGCGCGCCTTTCTCAGCACATCACCCACCGCCTCCGCGATCTGCTGCACACTGAAGGGTTTGGGCAGGAAGGCGACATTGTCCAGATCGATGCTCTGGCGTAGCTGTTCCTCCGCATAGCCCGACATGAACAGGATCGGCAGTTGGGGCCGCTGCTTGCGCAGCTCGCGCGCCATGGCGGGGCCGTCCATGTTCGGCATGACGACATCCGAGACGATGAGATCATAGGCCTTGCCCTGCGCGAAAATTTCGAGCGCCTCTTCACCGTCGCTGGCGGTCTCCACCGTATAGCCCTGCCGCGTGAGCGCGCGTTCGGCGACCGCGCGGACCATGTCCTCGTCCTCCACCAGCAGGATGGTGCCGGTGCCCCAGGTGTCCTGCGGCTTTTCCTGCGCCTTTTCGATCCGCCGTCCGGTCTCGCCGCGCGCCGCCTTGTGCACCGGCAGGAACACCTCGAACCGCGCCCCCCCGCCCTTCACATTGCGCGCAAAGATATAACCGCCCGACTGCTTGACGATGCCGTAGACGGTGGAGAGCCCCAGCCCCGTGCCCTTGCCCATTTCCTTCGTCGTGAAGAACGGCTCGAAAATCTTGCCGAGCACGTCCTTGGGGATGCCGGTGCCGCTGTCGGTGACGGAAAGGCGGATATAATCGCCCTCCGGCAGCACGTCGCTTTCCATTGCGCGCACATCGGACGGGCCGACCGCGGCGGTCTCGATCGTCACCGCACCGCTTTTCGCGCCGGAGCGGCGCACAGCGTCCAGGATCGCATCGCGCGCATTGACGCCCAGGTTTACGATCACCTGTTCCAGCTGCCCGGGATCGGCGCGCACCGGGCCAAGACCGCGGCCGTGGCGCACCTCCAGCTTCACCTGCTCACCCAGCAAGCGCTTGAGGAGGTTCGAAACGTCGGAAACCAGATCGGGCAGCTGCAGCACTTGCGGCCTCAGCGTCTGCTGCCGCGAGAAAGCGAGCAGTTGGCGTGTCAGACTGGCCGCGCGGTTGGAGTTGTTCTTGATCTGCTGGATATCGTCATAATGGCTGTCACCGGGCGTCAGGCGCAGCAGCATGAGATCGCAATGACCGATGATCGCGGTCAGGATATTGTTGAAATCATGCGCGACGCCGCCTGCCAACTGGCCGACCGCTTCCATCTTGGTCTGCTGGGCGATCTGCCGCTTCAGCTTCGTCTCTTCGCCCGAATCCTTCAGGCTCAGCATCACCGCCGCCTCGCCCAGCCCCCGCAATCCTGACAGCGTGAGCGAGAGCACCTCGTCCGGGCGTCCATGGGGCCGCACCGCCAGGTCTCCGCTGGTAAGCTGCCCACCGGCATGGCGGCGCACCGCATCGGCCAGCGCGCCCTTGTCCTCGCGGATCACGAGGTCTCCCGGATAAGGCGGCAGACTGCCATCGGCGAGGCCGGCCATCTTCGCAAAGCTGTCATTGGCGAACAGGAAGCGCCCGTCGCGGTCCAGCAGCGCAAGACCGAGCGGAAGATTGGCCAGCAAGTTCTCGACATGGGCAAGCGCGGCCGTACGGTCCTGTGTGGCGCCATCCTCGTCGCGCAGCAGGACGAGCGCGGGGCCATCGTCGCGGTCCGGCTCGATCGGCAGATGGACAAGCCGCAGCGGCACCCCCCGCCGCCCCTCGGTTTCGAAGAAGATCGCGCCGCGTTCGTCCGATCGAAGATAGGATGCGAAATCGCGGCCGGTCAGGTTCGCGGCCGCATCGCCGGTCGCGCGCAGGGCGAAGGCGCTGTTGCAGGCGCGGATGCGGCCCTCGGGCCCAAGCGTCGCCGCCATCAGGCCGGAGCGTGCGAGCAGATCTCCCAGATTGCCGGAGACCAGCTCGGCTGCTTCCACCGCGAGGCTGCGGCGCAGGAAGGGCTCGAACTGCCAGACCATATAGTCGTCGCTCGCGCCCGAACGGCGCAGGGCCACGCGATATTCGGCAGCGCCGCGCGACAGCATCGGCAATTCGGCACGTCCATCACGCCAGGCGGCGCGCAGCGCGGCGGCGATATCGTCCGTTCCCCTGCCGTCGAATTGCAGCGCTGCGGGCGCACGCGGGCCGCCCATCCAGCGCGAATAGAGATCGTTGGCGCAGACGAGCCGCCCGGCGCGGTCCGTGATGGCCAGGCCGAAATCGGCGAAATCGGCGGCGGCATGGGTGACGGACCAGTCCGGCGGCAGCACGTCCTGGCGCGGCGCATGATCCACATTCTGGCGGAAGAGCAGCGCGAAGGCGCCGACGCACAGCAGACCCGCAACCAGCCCGGCGGCCAGCACGATGCTGTCCGTCGCGGCCCATAAACAAAAAGCGGACAGCGCCAGCGCGCCGCCCACCATCAAGGTCAGGGGAAGCCCGGCCGCGGCGTTGAAACCGCCTTTCGCTGCCTTGGCTCCCCCTTCGTTCAAATCAATTCCTTACCAGATGCGCACCCGCTGATCCGGCGCGAGATAGAGCTTGCTATCAGGCTGCGGATCGAAGGCGTCATACCATTTGTCAAGGTTGCGTACGACCCATGCGCGCTGCTGCGACGGGCTGTGCGGATCGGTGTTGAGCCGCTGCGAGAGATTGGCCTCGCGATAATTGCGGCGCCACACCTGCGCCCAGCCGAGGAAGAAGCGCTGATCGCCGGTCAGACCGTCGAGCACCGGGGCTTCCTGGCCGTTCAAGGACTGCTTGTAGGCATCGTAAGCGATGGTGAGACCGGCAAGATCGCCGATATTCTCACCGAGCGTGAATTCGCCCTTCACATGCTCGCCCGGCAGCGGTTCATATTCGTCATATTGCGCGACGAGCGCCTTGGTCGCCTTGTCGAAGGCGGCGACGTCTTCAGGCGTCCACCAGTCGGACAGACGGCCGTTCTCGTCATATTTCGAGCCCTGATCGTCGAAGTGATGGCTGATCTCATGACCGATCACCGCGCCGATGCCGCCATAGTTGATCGCCGCGTCGGCATTGGGATCAAAGAAGGGCGGCTGCAGGATCGCGGCCGGGAACACCACCTCGCTCATGCCGAAATTGGCATAGGCGTTGACGGTTTCGGGGAGCATACCCCACTCCCAGCGGCGGATCGGCTCGCCCAGCTTTGCGATATTGTCCGCATATTGCCAGTTGTTGCCGCGGATCTGGTTGCCGAACACATCGTCCGCCTTGATCTCGAGATCGCCATAATCCTTCCAGCGATCGGGATAGCCGACCTTCACCGTGAAGTTGGCGAGCTTGGCCAGCGCGCGCTCCTTGGTTTCGGGCTGCATCCATTCCAGACCCTGGATACGGCGGCCCATCGCGGCCAGCACATTATCGACCAGCTTGTTCATCGCCGCCTTGGTTTCGGGCGGGAAATAGCGCGCGGCATATTCCTTGCCGACTTCCTGGCCGAGCACGTCCTCGGTGAAGCCGACGCCGCGCTTCCAGCGCACTTCGCGCTCCGGCGTGCCGTTCAGCGTGGTGCCATAAAACGCAAAGCTTTCGTTCGCGATCGCATCGGGCAGCACGTCGGACAGATCGGAAGA
>JBELIU010000142.1:0-7586 GCA_042090735.1 Novosphingopyxis sp.
GGTCCGGGCCGGGGGTGAAGCGCAGACGCTCGGTCCCGCGGGGCACGGTAGGGAAATTAATCGGCTGCACGTAGATGCCATATTCCGCGAGCAGAATATCGCTGATGCGCTTGGCCTTCACCGGATCGCCCACGATCAGCGGCACGATATGCGTCTCGCTTTCCAGCAGCGGCAAGCCGGCTTCCAGGAACATGTCCTTCAGCATGCGCGCATGGCGCTGCTGCGCGGCGCGTTCCTCGCAGCTCGCCTTCAGGTGGCGGACCGAGGCGAGCACGCCTGCAACCAAGACGGGGCTAAGCGAGGTGGTGAAGATGAAGCCGGGCGCATAGCTGCGGATTACGTCAATGATCGTTTTGTCCGCCGCGATATAGCCGCCCATCACGCCGAACGCCTTGCCTAGCGTCCCTTCGATGATGGTGACGCGGCTTGCCGCCTCGTCCCGCTCGGTAATGCCGCCGCCGCGCGCGCCGTACATGCCGACGGCGTGCACTTCGTCGCAATAGGTGAGGGCGTTGTACTTGTCTGCCAGATCGCAGATCGCGTGGATCGGCGCGACGTCGCCGTCCATCGAATAGACGCTTTCGAAGGCGATCAGCTTGGGCACTTCCGGATCGGTTGCGGCCAGTAGCTCTTCCAGATGCACGAGATCGTTGTGCCGCCAGACGCGCTTTTCGCAGCCCGAATTGCGGATGCCTGCAATCATCGAGGCGTGGTTGAGTTCGTCCGAAAAGATCACGCAGCCGGGCAGGATCTTGGCCAGCGTGCTCAGCGTCGCCTCGTTCGAGACATATCCGGAGGTGAACAGCAGCGCGCCTTCCTTGTCGTGAAGGTCCGCCAGCTCATGCTCCAGATCGACATGATAATGCGTGTTGCCGCCGATATTGCGCGTACCGCCAGATCCGGCACCGACATCATGCAGCGCCTCTTCCATCGCGGCCACCACCTTGGGATGCTGGCCCATGCCCAGATAGTCGTTCGAACACCATACGGTGATCGGCTGCGGCCCGTTATGATGGGCGAAGCAGCGGGCATTGGGATAGGCACCCTTGTTCCGCAGGATGTCGATGAAGACGCGATACCGCCCCTCCTCATGCAGCCGGTCGATGGCCTGGGAGAAGATGTGGTCGTAATTGAGGCTCATGAAACTCGTGCCGCTGATCGCTGTCGGTTCCGGGGGGACATAGGACCGCGAGGCGCGGAAATCCAGCGCGAACCGGTTGCAATACGCTACTAAAGACTTTCGAAACGGGTCAGGCCATCTTTGAAGAGGGCCGGTCCGTAGCGCTCGGCGAGCTCTGCCGGGCCGGTTGAAACGAACAGGCCGGGGGAGGGTTTGGTCCCCGCGAAGTCGGTTTCGGCGAGGAACAGAATGCGTCGCGCGATCCCTTCCGCGCCGTCTATGAATCGCATCGCGCCGGGGGCTGCGGCGGATAGCTCCGCCTCCACCAGCGGGAAATGCGTACAGGCGAGCACGGCGATGTCCATGCCATCGGCTTGCGACGAGGCGGTAAGGCGGTTCATCACCTCCGCGAAGATCGCCGGATCGTTCTCCTCACCGCGCAGCTTGCGCTCCGCGGCGGCCACCAATTCCGGCGCGGCGATGCGGATCAGCGTCGCACCCTGGCCATGCTCGGCCAGCAGATTGTCGATATAGGGCTGCCGGATTGTGGCGGCGGTGCCGATCAGGCCGATGACGCCGCTCTTCGTCGCCAGCGCTGCGGGCTTCACCGCCGGCACGGTGCCCACCACGGGGATGTCGAGCGCCGCGCGCACCGCGGGCAGTGCGATGGTGGAAGCGGTGTTGCACGCAATGGTGACGAGTTGCGGGCGGTATCGCTCTACCAGCCGGCCGAGCAATGCGGGCACGCGCGCGGCGATCTCGCTTTCGGTCTTCTCGCCATAGGGAAGCCCCGCGAAATCCGCGGCATAGACGATCGGCGCGCCCGGCGCGGCACGGCGCAGCGCGCGCAGAATCGAAAGCCCGCCGACGCCGGAATCGAACAGCAGGATGGGGGCGTCATCGGGATGAGAAGGATCGGCGGAGGGCGGCATGATGGATCAGGCTGCTAACCGTCTTGTTGCCGCAATGCAAAGCGGTTAGGCCGAGGACATGGATCTGACTGGGCGGGCGGCATGAGCATCTATTGGGCGGTACTGCTGGGCTATCTGCTTGGCTCGATACCTTTCGGCATCGTGCTTACCCGGCTGTTCGGCGCAGGCGATCTGCGCAGCATCGGATCGGGCAATATCGGCGCGACGAATGTGCTGCGCACGGGCCGCAAGGGTCTGGCGGCGGCGACGCTGCTGCTCGATCTGCTGAAAGGCCTCGCCGCCGTGCTGATCGCGCGGGCGATCTTTTCCGAGGGCGTGGAATATGCCGCGCAAGCTGCTGCGGCGGGCGCATTCATCGGGCATCTCTATCCGGTCTGGCTCCGCTTCGACGGTGGCAAGGGCATCGCCACGCTGGGCGGCATCATGTTCGGTCTCTTCTGGGAAGGCGGGCTGGTCTACGCCGTGATCTGGCTAGGCTCGCTGGCGCTGCTGCGCATCAGCTCGCTCGCCGGGCTGCTGGCAGCCGCCTCTGCGCCCGTGGCCGCACTGATTTTCGGACGCGCCGAGCTGGTGCCCCTGCTGGTCGCCTTCCTCGCGCTCACCATCTGGAAGCACAAGGCCAATGTCGGGCGCTTGCTGAAGGGGCAGGAGCCCAAGGTCGGGCAGCGCTAAAGAGGCACATTCTCCGGGGGGAGGGAATATGGAAGATGCATTCGATCGGCTGCGGCTGATCCGTTCGGCCAATGTCGGGCCGGTGGGCTTCGTACAATTGCTCGCGCGCTTCGGCAGCGCGGGCGCAGCGATCGCGGCGCTGCCCGATCTTGCTCGGCGCGGCGGGGGCAGGGCGCCGCGCCTTGCCGATGCAGCGGCCATTGAGGGTGAGCTTCGCCGTGTCGAGGCGCTGGGCGCGCAGTTGCTGTTCCTCGGCAGCCCGGAATATCCGGCGCTGCTGGCCCAGATCGACAACCCGCCGCCGGTGCTCAGCTATCGCGGACGGGGCGCCCTGATGGAGACCAAAGTCGTCGCCATGGTCGGCGCGCGGAACGCAAGCGCTTCGGCCTGCCGCTTCGCCCGCGGGCTGGCGGCGGAACTGGGGCGCGAAGGCTTTGCCGTCGTCTCCGGCCTGGCGCGCGGCATCGACACTGCCGCCCACGCGGGATCGATCGAGGAGGGCACGATCGGTGTCGTCGCAGGCGGCATCGACATCCATTACCCGCCGGAAAATCGCGAGTTGCAGGAGGCCATCGCGGACAGGGGCTTGCTGATTGCGGAACAGCCGCCCGGGACAGAACCACGCGCGCGCCATTTCCCGTTCCGCAACCGCATCATTGCCGGGCTCGCGCTCGGTACGGTGGTGGTGGAGGCGGCACCGCGCTCCGGCTCGCTCATCACCGCAAGACTGGCGGGCGAGGCGGGGCGCGAGGTGATGGCGATCCCCGGCAGCCCGCTCGATCCGCGCTCGCGCGGTTGCAATCAGCTCATCCGCGACGGGGCGATCCTCGTCCAGTCCGCCGCCGACATCGCCGAGCAGCTGGGGCCGATCGATGCCCGCGCCTTCCGCGCGCCTTCGCAACCCTTCGCGCCACAGCCGATCGATGCCGAAGACAGCGCGCGGCAGCGGGTGCAGGATCTGCTCAGCCATGATTTCGTGAGCGTGGACGAGCTGGTCCGCCAGTCCGGCGAGGCTCCTGGCGCGGTGCAGACCGTGCTGCTGGAACTGGAACTGGCCGGAAAGCTCGATCGCGGCGCGGGGGGAAGGGTGCGGTTGGGATGAAATCCTGGTCTAAAATGTATTATAATGACCGGCTTGCGCTCGGTATTTTCGCGTTCTTCGGCGTCAGATGGCTTGTCAGTGCCGCCGTCTTAGATCGTATTTATGGCCGTGACTGGTTGGTCCAACTGCTGTTTTTGCTCTTCTGGGCTTTCGCATGGCTATGCGGCGCTATCGTTGCGATCGCGGCGTTGATACAGGGCGACGCGCGACCTGCACAGGCACAGCGGCGCTGGCTGAGCCGATCGCTTCCTTTACTGTCCCTTATGGGAACCGCATTGTTCCTGTGGGGAATCTCAAGCCTGATCTCCCACCGGGCACGGCTTTCCTTCGCCGAGGCCAACAACCGCCTGCTTGAGGGACCGCCGCCGAAAGCCGTCCGTTATTCGGAAGGCATTCCCGACGGCGGCACGGCAATCATCCGCTCACCGAGGCTCGATCCCGAGAGTTTCGACGAAAATAAAAGCTATCAACTCGTCGGCGGTAACATCAGAAGCTGTGAGCGCATCGACGCCCGCGATTGGTTTTGTCTGTTCGGATAAGGACCCGGCAGCCTCCCCATTTCCGAATTCATTCACACCCCACTCATCTTGACCGCGCGCAAAAATCCCGCTTGACGGGCGGGCCGGTTCGCCATCAGCCTCGCGTGTACATACGAGACCCAACAGAAAAGCAAATCACCTCATGCAATTAGTCATCGTGGAATCGCCGGCCAAGGCGAAGACGATCGAGAAATATCTGGGCAAGGACTACAAGGTCCTGGCGAGCTACGGCCACATCCGCGATCTTCCGCCCAAGGATGGCTCGGTCGATCCGGACGATGATTTCGCGATGACCTGGCAGGCCTATGCCGACAAGTCGAAACGCATCAAGGAAATCGCGGACAACGCAAAGAAGGCGGACCGGCTGATCCTCGCGACCGACCCTGACCGCGAAGGGGAAGCGATCAGCTGGCACGTGCAGGAATTGCTCGCGCAGAAAAAGGCGCTGCCGAAAGATGTGAGCCGCGTCACCTTCAACGCCATCACCAAAAAGGCGGTAACCGACGCGATGGCCGCTCCGCGTGAGCTCGATACCGATCTGATCGACGCCTACAGGGCGCGCCGCGCGCTGGATTATCTCGTCGGCTTCACGCTTTCGCCGGTGCTGTGGCGCAAACTGCCGGGCGCGAAATCCGCGGGCCGCGTCCAGTCCGTCGCGCTGCGCCTGATTGCCGAGCGGGAGCGCGAGATCGAGGCGTTCCGCCCTCAGGAATACTGGTCCGTCACTGCGCGGATGCAGCATGACGGGCAGGCGTTCGATGCGCGCCTGACGCAGTTCGACGGTGAGAAGCTGGACCGGCTTTCGCTGGGCGATGAAGGCGCGGCCACCAAGGCGAAGGCCGCGGTGGAAGCGGCCAGCCTGATTGTCTCCAAGGTCGAGACCAAGCCGGTGACGCGCCGTCCCGCGCCGCCCTTCACCACCTCCACCCTGCAGCAGGAGGCCGCACGCAAGCTCGGCTTCTCCGCCAGCCACACCATGCGGATCGCGCAGCAGCTCTACGAAGACGGCGCGATCACCTATATGCGTACGGACGGCGTGCAGATGGACGGCAGCGCCATTTCCGACGCGCGCAAGGCTATCGCGGACAAGTTCGACGGCGGCTATCTTCCCGAAAAGCCGAATTTTTATTCGACCAAGGCGAAGAACGCTCAGGAAGCGCACGAAGCCATCCGGCCCACGGATTTCCGCAAGGATCGCGTCGGCTCGGGCGATCACGCGAAGCTCTACGACCTCGTCTACAAGCGCGCGATGGCCAGCCAGATGGCGCCTGCGCAGATGGAGCGTACCGCGGTGGATTTCGCGGACGGCACCGGCCAGATCGTGCTGCGCGCCAACGGCCAGGTGGTGAAATTCCCCGGCTTCCTCGCGGTCTATCAGGAAGGCCGCGACGATAAGGATGACGACGACGGCAAACTGCTGCCGATGATGCGCGAGGGCGATCGGCCCGCGGTCAACGCCGTCGATGCCGAGCAGCATTTCACCCAGCCGCCGCCGCGCTATTCGGAGGCCAGCCTCGTCAAGCGGATGGAAGAGCTCGGCATCGGGCGTCCGTCCACCTACGCTTCGATTATCCAGGTGCTGAAGGATCGCGGCTATGTCCGTACCGAAGGCAACCGGTTCTGGGCGGAGGAGACCGGGCGTCTGCTGACGGGGTTCCTGGAACGCTTCTTCGAACGCTATGTCGCCTATGACTACACCGCCGGGCTGGAGAATGAGCTCGACGAGGTATCGGGTGGCCGGGCCGATTGGCAAAAGGTGCTCGCCGCTTTCTGGCGCGACTTCAAGCCCAAGACCGAAGAGGTGATGGAGCAGAAGCCGAGCGATATCACGGCGGAGCTCGACCAGTTCCTGGCGCCCTATCTGTTCCCGGAAACCGAGGACGGCAGCGATCCGCGCGTCTGCCCGCGCTGCGGGGACGGCAAGCTGTCGCTGCGCGGTGGCCGCTTCGGAGCGTTCGTGGCCTGCTCCAACTATCCGGAATGCAAATATACGCGGCAGTTCGCTCAGGGCGGGGCGAACGACGAAGCGGCAATCGAACCGGAGGAGCTGGGCGTGGACCCGGCCACCGGAGAGATGGTGGAGACCAAGACCGGGCGCTTCGGCCCGTATATCCAATCGGGAGAGGGCAAGGAGGCGCGCCGCGCCTCCATCCCCAAGGATTTGCCGGGCGAGCTGGATCTGGAGATGGCGCTGAAGCTGCTCTCGCTCCCGCGCATCGTCGGCCCGCATCCGGAGACGGGGCAGGATATCGAAGCGGGGATCGGCCGTTACGGCCCCTTCCTGCGGCACGACAAGAAATATGCGAAGCTGGAGAACACGGCGGAGGTGTTCGAGATCGGCATGAACGCCGCCGTTGCCAAGCTCGCCGAAGCCGCCGCCAATAAAGGCAAGGGCCGCGGCGCGCGTGAGCCGTTGAAGGTGCTCGGCAAGCATCCGCGCACCGAGGAAGAGATCAAGCTGATGGACGGGCGCTACGGCCCCTATGTCACCGACGGCAGCACCAACGCGACGATCCCGAAGACGGTCGACAAGGACGCGCTGACGCTGGAGGAAGCGGCCCAATTGATCGACGAACGCGCGGCCAAGGCACCGCCGAAGAAAAAGAAGAAGGCCGCGCCGAAGAAGGCCGCCGCGAAAAAGCCCGCAGCCAAGAAAGCGCCAGCAAAGAAGAAGGCGGCGGCCAAGAAAGCGCCTGCGAAGACGGAGGATGCCGAGGGCTGACCGAGCACTACGTCATTGCGAAGAGCGTAGCGACGAAGCAAACCAGGGCGATCGCGGCGGCGCCATTGCCTTCGATTGCTTCGCTTTCCGCTTGCAAGGGCGTCGTTCCAGAAGCACTTGCCTGGCAAGGCACGTTTCTCGCCCCTGTCCGTTGAGCGCGCGATGCCGTTTTTCCTAAATATGTTCGGTCGCGGCGACCGCGATGCGGGGCCGGTTGGTCCGAGGGATGCCGACGGCCAGGGGGACGGTTTGCCGATGCCCCGGCGGATCTGGGCTATCGTGGCGATTTCCTTCGGCAGCGCGCTTTTCGTGGTCGATGGAACGGTGGCGAACGTAGCCTTGCCGACCATCGCGCGGGACCTGAATGTGGCGGACGGGGTCGTGACGAACGTCGTGACCATCTATCAGCTCGTCATGGTGATGGTGCTTCTGCCCTTCTCCACGCTCGCCGAGCGGATCGGGCTACGCAATATGTATCAGCTCGGCCAGCTCGTTTTCC
>JBELIU010000143.1:0-7561 GCA_042090735.1 Novosphingopyxis sp.
GGCCCATCGCCTGCCGTGCCCTATCATTGAGCCGAGCAATCCGCTCGCTGCTGGAAAGGGTACCAGCGCTCATTGCACCGCCCTCCCGCCACGTTCGCAAACTTCCACCAGCTCGCCGAAATCCTCGCGCTCGCCCAGTTCCTCGGCAAGCCGCTGCACGGTGCCCAACGGCAAGCCGTTCTCATTGGCCAGCATCCGCAACCAATCCTCGCGGCACTCGGCTCCGCAAGCGCGGTAGTTCAAGATCAGGTCACCCATTTTCTGCCCTCCTTCGGCTGAAAGCCGCATCCGACACGCGGCATGCGGCCTGCCTTCCGGCGAGGATGGGAGGGGGAGGGAAAACCGGAATCGATGCCCTGGCGCGGGCCAGCGGGCACAGCCCGCCACACGGGGGCGTCTATTTCCGGTTTGGGGAACGAGAGGGCAAAGCCCTTGGTGTTCCCGCAAAGGATCGTCCTGCGATCCAGAGAAGATCGGTACCCTTGAAACGGCGCGAAGCCGACGGAGGTCCTGCGCGCGCGATCAGTGCGCCAGCGGGCGTCCGGCAATGAGAGAGGCAAGCGTGCCCGCGGGTTAGCTCAGGAACGCCGCGCCCTCAGGAGCGCAGAATGCGCGGGACAGAGCGCGTCCACCAGGAAATCCCGCTCCGCTTCGAACTGCTCCTGATCGTCACCCGGACGGGCCGGGACTACTGGCCCGGTCCGCGCCAGCGGATAGAGCAGGTTACCCGGCAGGGTAGCGCCATACCACCCTGTCCCACCTTACTCTCTAGAATCTCGCGGTTTCAGGTTTCGCCAAAACGCTTTCGGCGATAGACATTCTAGGACATTTCAATACGAGAGCTCAGGGGCGGTTGCACAGTCGATTATGAAATCAGGAATTCGCGATAATCGTAGTCGAGGGGCGGCGGCGAGCTTTCTTAAAGAGAAGGTCAATGCTGGAAGCAACCTCTCTGTAGTCTCCGCCTATTTCACGAGCTTTGCATACGCGCGACTTTCCGAAACGTTGAATAAAATTGGGAGTCTCCGTTTCTTGTTCGGTGAACCGCGCTTCATCGACAGCGTGGAGGGCGAAAATCTTTGCCCGCCTGCATTCTCGCTTGATGAGGATGGCCTGGCATTGACTGATGGACTTCGCCAGTCGGGTGCAGCCATCCAATGTGCAAAATGGATCAGAGAGAAGGCGGAAATTCGATCGATCAAACGCGCCGGGCTCATGCATGGCAAGCTGTACCATATACATGATGGTAAGCGCGACCATGCGCTTGTCGGTAGCTCCAATTTCACCATCAAAGGCCTTGGGCTAACAGACGAGCCAAATATCGAACTGAACCTCGTCGTGGATTCGGACCGCGACCGTGATGACCTATTGGCGTGGTTCAATGAGCTGTGGTTGGATGAGGATCTTACGGAAGACGTTCGCGATGAAGTGCTCGAACGCCTTGAGCGCCTCTACCGACATAACAGCCCTGAGTTTGTCTATTTCAAGACGCTCTACCATCTCTTTGGTCAGTTTCTCGCCGACCAGACGGTCGAGGAAGAAAAGCTCAACGATGCGCGTTTCAGTGAAACCGCAATCTGGAACATGCTGTTCGAGTTTCAGCGAGACGGTGTGAAGGCCGTACGCTCGAAACTTGACCGGTATGGTGGCTGTATCCTTGCCGACAGCGTTGGTCTTGGCAAAACCTTCATTGCGCTTGCTGTGATCAAATGGTTCGAGCTTCGCAATCAACGGGTGCTTGTCCTTTGTCCCAAAAAGCTGCGAGACAATTGGACGGAGTTTCTCGTCCAAAACAATCACGAGACCAATCCGCTCCTTGCCGATCGCTTCTCTTACACTGTGCTCTCGCACACGGATTTGACGCGGAAGTCGGGAAGAGTCGGCGATATAAATCTCGGCTCTTTCAATTGGGGAAATTACGACCTCGTCGTCATCGACGAGTCCCATAACTTCCGGACCGCTTCGCGCGGAAAGCCTAGTGAGGATGGCTCGGATTATCGCCCTAGCCGCTATGAGAAGTTGATCGATGAAGTCATTGGATCGGGCATCAAGACCAAGGTCCTCATGTTGTCCGCAACACCGGTCAACAATGATCTTTCAGACCTAAAGAGCCAGCTCGATCTGGTGCTTGCAAGCAAGCCAGATGCTTTCCTCGATCTTGGGATTTCAAACCTTTCAGCCGTAATCGGAGACGCGCGACGCAAGTTCAAGGACTGGCTCAAGGCGGGCGGCAAGGATCGTGATGCGTTGATCAGTCGGCTTCCACCGACGTTGTTCAGCTTGCTTGATGGCATCACAATCGCGCGCTCACGCCGTCATGTAGAACGGCACTACGCGTCAGCGATGGACGCAATCGGTCATTTCCCAGAGCGCTTGAGACCAGAATCCATCTTTGCACAGATCGATGCGAAAGGTGAGTTTCCAGCCTTTGCTCACGTCCATGACGAAATCGCCGGTCTCAGTCTGGCGCTGTATAATCCGCTCATGTTTGTCCATGATGAGCACAAGCATCGCTACGATGTCGGCGGTAATTTTGACCAAGCCAATCGCGAAAGGTTCCTGACCGGCATTATCAAGACGGGCCTGCTCAAGCGTCTTGAAAGTTCCGTCAATTCTTTCGGTATCTCTATGGAACGGCTTTGCGATAGGATCGATGCTCGACTTGCCGATATCGAGGCGTTCAAGGCGGGTCAGTCGAAAGGGCTCTCCTCAGCTGATCTGCCCGATGAGGCGGATGGTGACGAAGAGCTCGAGGAAGCATTCGAGGTCGGTGGCGCGCTGAAGTACAACTTGGCGCATATGGACGTCGACGGTTGGGCGGAAAAACTTTGCGCGGACCGCGAATGCCTGGAGCAGCTCAAGATCGAAGCTTACAGCGTCGCACCGGATCGCGATGCCAAGCTTGCTGAACTCAAAGCTATCCTAGCTGCGAAGTTCGATGCTCCGACAACCAATCGGGCAGGTGAGGCAATCAGAAAAGTTATCATATTTACGGCTTTCTCAGATACTGCCCAATACCTCTATCGCGAGCTGATGCCTTTCGCCCGAGCGCGAGGCGTCCACAGTGGACTAGTGACAGGCAGCGGTGAAACTCAGACAACGCTTGGCAAGGCGCGATATCAGGACATCCTCACCAATTTTGCTCCTCGCGCCCAAAACCGGGCCGGCCTCAAGGGGCTTCCGCAGGATCAAGAAATCGACCTACTCATTGCTACCGACTGCATTTCGGAGGGCCAAAACCTTCAAGATGCCGATCTGTTGATCAATTACGATATTCACTGGAATCCCGTGCGCCTGATCCAACGCTTTGGGCGCATCGACCGGATCGGCAGCCTTCACGACAGCATCCAGATGGTCAACTTCTGGCCGACGCCAGACCTCAATCACTACATCAATCTTAAGGGCAGGGTTGAGGCTAGGATGACGCTTGTCGATCTATCGGCGACCGGTGAGGACAACATTCTGTCTGACGCAAAGGCGTCTGCCGAAGAGGATCTCAAATGGCGTGACAGGCAACTTCTCCGCCTGAGGGACGAGGTGTTCGATCTGGAAGATGAACAGGAAGGTGTCACGCTGGCTGAGTTCTCTCTTGAGGATTTTCGTGCCGACCTCCTTCATTTCTCTCGCGAGAATCAAGAGGCGCTAAAAGACGCTCCTCTCGGGATTAATGCCATCGTTCCAGCTGAAGCCGACGGCACAGCGTTTCGGCCTGGGGTCATTTTTTGCCTGAAGAGAAACGGCAAGCAACTGGCCGAAAATCAAAAGCCGGTTGGGGGTCTGGACCCATATTTTCTTGTCTATGTGCGTGATGATGGCTCGATCAGAAATGGTTTCGCTGCACCCAAGACCATTCTCGATGCCATGCGCGCGCTTTGCGTTGGGCGTACACAGCCGCTCGCCGAGCTGTGCCAGCTCTTTGATCAGGAGACCGACCACGGACAAATAATGGATCGCTATGACGCATTGGCGCTTGCCGCAGTCCAGGACATAAAAACCAGTTATGCCGGGCGCGCACTTGGTGCTCTCGCTGCCACAAAAGGGAGTAAGTTGGCCGACGCAAAATTGCAGCCACGCAGCGAAGGTGACTTCGAGCTGATCACTTGGCTCATCATCAAACCGGAGGGCGGAGACCAATGAATGCACTTCGCTCATCAATCGACAACGCCGTGCGAGCATTTGCGGACGCTCCTTTGCAGGAGGCTGGACTCGGCTTGCTCGATGCCCTCGGGTACCGCAGTGCTAAGTCAATCGCGCTTGATGGCAATCCCGATACCTTCGCGCGAGAGATTGATAACGAAAACAAGCTTGCGGCCAAACCGGCTTGTTTCGACAAATGGCAAGAGGTGCAATTCCTCTTCCAGCTGACCAATGATGAAATCCCCATGCTCGGTCGTGGTCAGACCAGTTTCGATCTGCAGGAAAAATACGGCCGCAGCATCGTCGACAGCTTCGTCTTCCTTGCCATCGCGCTTGACGGCGAAGACTGGAAGCGCGGCGCGCTCGCCGGAATTACCCGCGCGGTGAACGCCCTCTTCGCCATGCCGGTGATCATTCTATTCAAACACGGCAGTCGATTCTCACTTGCTGCTAGCGAGCGAAGGCTCAACCGCCGCGACTCTAGCCGCGATGTCCAGACTGGTCGCATCTCTATCATTCTCGGCGTTTCGACTGAACAGCCTCATCGCGGACACCTCAGCATTCTTGCCAAGCTCGATTGGCGGACGATGAAGTCACGCCCATCCAACTTCGATGAGCTATATGCCGGGTGGCGAGCGGCGCTTTCGACTAAGACGCTCAACGAGACCTTCTATAAGGAACTGAGCCATTGGTTCTTCTGGGCGGAGCGACAGGTCGCGTTCCCAGAAGGTGCTGTGCGAATAGAAAATGGCAAAGCCCGCAATGAGATTCCTCTGATCCGCTTGCTCACGCGCGTGATCTTCTGCTGGTTCATTAAGGAACGTGGGCTGATCCCCGAAACGCTGTTCCGGCTGGATGACGTGCGTCCCCTTCTCAAGGACGATCCCGGCGAAGCGGTCGACCAAAGCAATTACTACCGCGCCATCCTCCAGAACCTGTTCTTCGCAACGCTAAACACCGAGATGGGCGATGGTCGCAAGTGGCGCTCGAAAGGCAGCGGCGGCGGGCAGGACGGGCACCATATGGTGCACAGCCTGTACCGCTATCAGAACCTGTTTGCCGATCCCGATGCAGCGCTTGCCCTGTTCCGCAAGGTGCCATTCCTCAATGGCGGCCTGTTCGAATGCCTCGATCGCGAGGTCACCGAAAAAGAGCTGGCGCGCGACCCTGATCTCGCCAAGCGCGCTCCCGATGGCAAGCGACTGCGCGTCGATGGTTTCTCCGACCACCCAAAGAACCCGCTGCACGTACCCAATCGCATCTTCTTCGGCGACGAAGTGAAGGTCGATCTCAACGACATTTATGAGACCAAAGGTAAGGCCTACACAGCCAAGGGGCTGTTCACCCTGTTCGACGATTACGTCTTCACGGTGGAGGAAAACACCTCTGTCGAAGAGGAAGTCGCGCTCGATCCAGAACTGCTCGGCAAGGTCTTCGAGAACCTTCTCGCCTCATACAATGAGGAAACCAGCACCACGGCGCGCAAGAAGTCGGGCGCCTTCTACACGCCGCGCTATGTCGTTGATTATATGGTGCGCGAAACGCTGGCACACCAGTTTTCCCGTGCGCTCTTGGCGGCCCGTCCAGCGGATACAGGCAGGATCAAACCGCGCAGCGAGGCGCTTGACCTTGGTCCGGCACCTGGCGAATTGGCCATTGATCGGCCTGCGCCAAAAACGGGTATGGACGAGGCGCGGGACGAATTCTCAACCCGCGTCCGCGCATTGCTCGATCCTACCCAGCCAGCCCCCGCCTTCAGCGATAAGGAAACCGACACGCTCATTGCGGCCATCGAAGATCTCAAGGTGCTCGATCCCGCTTGCGGTTCGGGTGCCTTTCCGATGGGTATGTTGCAGGCGTTGATGGATGTGCTGCGCAGGCTCGATCCCGAAAACGCCCGCTGGAAGAAGGCGCTGCGAGCGCCGCTTGAACGGCGCGTGGCCGACGCGCGCAATTACGACGTTACCCGGCGTGAAACGGAGTTGGACGAGGCGGAGGCTGCGCTCGCTGCCTTTGATGAGGAGTTCGCTGACAATGATTTAGCGGATTACGTCCGCAAACTGCACCTGATCGAAAAATGCCTCTACGGCTCGGACATTCAGCCTATTGCGATCCTGATCGCCAAGCTGCGCTTCTTCATCAGCCTGGCGGTTGAGCAGAAGCCGCACGAAGGGCGAGACAACCTAGGCATCAAACCTCTCCCGAACCTCGAAACCAAACTGGTTGCGGCCAACAGCCTTATCCCGCTTGAACGGCCCAAACAGGACGATCTGTTCGCCAATCCGCGCATCCAGGAGCTGGAGCGCGATATCGAGGACGCGACGCAGCGCCACTTCGGCGCGCGGACCATGAAGACCAAGCGAAAATATCGCGACCTGATCCAGTCCTATCGTGATGAGCTCTCCGAAATCCTAGAGCACGAGCATTCGCTTAAACACGAGGACGCTCTCAAAGCTGCCGCATGGAACCCCTTCGACCAGAACGCCACAGCGCCGTTCTTCGATCCCTTGTGGATGTTCCAGATGCACGATGGTTTCGACATCGTCATCGGCAATCCGCCCTATGTCCGGCACGAGAAAATCAAGGACGAAAAGCCCGACCTCCAACGTATCTACGGGCAGAAAGATGGCAACGGGATGCCGCTGGGAAGCTACGCTGGGACCGCGGATTACCTCGTCTACTTCATCGAACGCGGCCTGCGCTTGCTCAAACCGGGTGGCGCCTTTAGCTACATCACCTCGAACAAATGGTATCGAATAAAGTATGGCGAAAACTTGCGTTTTTGGATGCAACAAAATGCCAACTTGCTGACCATTATCGACTTTGGTGACGCGCCAGTCTTTGATGCCATTGCGTATCCTACAATCATCGTTGCTGCCCGCCGTGACAACGACGTGGAGGCGGGACATCGTTTTCGCGCGCTGAATTGGCAGGCCTTGGGCAAAGATGCCGATGTCGAGCACTTCTGGACTTATCTCGATAGCGGGGGCTTCACCATGCCCCAGATCGCCTTGGAAAAGGACGGTTGGCAAATCGAACCAACCGCAAAGCGTGATTTGCTTGCGCGAATTCGAAAGGTTGGACCACCTCTCACAGGCTTTATCGAAGATAGGGTTTATAGAGGCGTCACGACAGGGCGGAACGATGCATTCGAGCTGACCGTAGACGAGGCTAACAAACTGTTTGCGCTAGATGAGAAGAACCGAGAGGTTATATTTCCATATTTAACGGGTGATGACGTTGAGAGGTGGTCGACAGCTGAAGCTGATCGCTACCTGATTTTTACGAGGCGCGGCATCGACATCTCTGCCTATCCGCACATTCTGGCACATCTGGAGAAATTTCGCGTATCTTTAGAGCCGCGCCCTAAAGACTGGCGGCCAACTCCTGAGCAGGAAAAGTGGCCTGGTCGAAAAGCGGGTAG
>JBELIU010000144.1:0-7531 GCA_042090735.1 Novosphingopyxis sp.
TAGTCCTTCTGCGCGTCGCTCAGTTCCGGGCCGCCCCAATCGCTCGACTGCTGCTGCTTGGAAATGTCGGCTCCCAGCATCTCGCGCACCAGCTCCTTTAGGCCGTGGCGATCGGTATAGGTGCGCACCAGCTTGCTGGCGATCTTGGTGCAGAACACCGGCCCGGCCGTGACGCCCAGATAATATTCGATCGCCGCGAGATCGAAGCGCCCGAAATGGTAGAGCTTCACCCGCGCCGGATCGGCCAGAATGCGCTTCAGGTTCGGCGCATCATAGGAAGAACCCGGCCCGAAACGCACCAGATGTTCGTCGCCGTCGCCGTTCGAAATCTGCAACAGGCACAGCCGGTCGCGCGGCGTGCGAAGCCCCATGGTTTCGGTGTCGACAGCCAGATCGCCCGTTTCCAGGACACCGGCCGGCAGATCTTCTTCATGGAAATGAACCGTCACTGGCGATGCATCCTGTTGCTGATTGTTGGTCGATCGAACGAAGGTGCTCGCCCCTTGCCGCATGGTAGCGTTCAACGCAATGATGGGGAGCCGTATCCGATTGCGCAATCAGGGTGCTGGATGGTCTGAAGCGCCTGAGGCGTGCCCACCGTGCGCCGTCCTGTGGAAAACAGATGTCGCAAGAGTGCGAATTTTCCGCTATGCCCTTAGGCTGATGCGATTCCACGCGAGGACGCATCGGCCGCGCAGTCAGTCGTCCTTCGCTGCAATCGGCCGAACCGGGGGGCGAAGCAAGGTGTTTAAGACGATATGAGTTTTGACCGTAAGCGGCGCGGCAAGGGCCGTGATAAGCGCGACAGTTTCGGCGACGAGAATTTCGACGGATACAGGGATTCCGCTCCGTTTGACGGCGGCGGACGCGGCGGTTTTGGCGGTGGCCCTCGCGGCTATGATGACGATCGCAGCGGTGGCGGCGGCGGCGGTCCGCGCGGCGGATTCGGCGGCGGTGGAGGCGGCGGCTTCAGCGGCGGCCCGCGTCGCGGCGGCGGCGGCATGCCGGCCCAGGTCGTCGGATCGGGCGAAGGCGTGGTCAAGTTCTTCAACGCGCAGAAGGGTTTCGGCTTCATCCAGTGCGATGACCGTCCCGATGACGTTTTCGTGCACATCAGCGCTGTCGAGGCGGCCGGTCTTGCCGGCCTCGCCGAAGGGCAGCCGCTGAAGTTCACGCTAGTGGATCGCGGCGGCAAGGTTTCGGCCAGCGATCTTGAGATCGATGGCGAACCGATGCCGGTGCAGGCTGCCGATCGCGGCCCGCGTCCCGGCGCACCGGATCGCGGCCCACGTCCCGGCGGCGGCGCTCCTCAGCGCGAGTTGACCGGTCAGAAGGCCAAGGGCACCGTTAAGTTCTTCAACGATGTAAAGGGCTTCGGCTTCATCGAGCGCGACGATGGCGAGGCGGATGCTTTCGTCCACATCAGCGCGGTGGAACGCTCCGGCATGTCCGCTCTCCAGCAGGGCGACCGTGTCGGATTCGATATCGAAGTCGACCGCCGCGGCAAATATTCGGCGGTGAACCTGCACACGATCGACTGATCGGAGGTTCATCCACAAAAATGAAAAGGGCGGTCCCGCAGGGCCGCCCTTTTTCGTCTAAAAACTGTTTCGCTCAGTTCTTTTCGAGCGTGCTCGCCAGGAACCAGGCACGTTCTTCGGCCATGTCGGTCCAGTCGTCGATCAGGCCGTCGGTGGCGTTGTCTCCGGTCTCCTCGCACAGCGCCTTCGCTTCCTTCAGCTTGGCGATATAGGCGAGGTTGTCCGTGCGCAGGTCTTCCAGCATCTGTTCGGCGGAGAGATTGGCGTCGTCGCTGTCCTTCAGCGACTGATGGCGCGTGATCGAGCCGATCGAAGTGAGCGTGCGCAGGCCGATCTTGCGGACGCGCTCGGCAATCGCATCGGTGGTCCCGATGATTTCGGCCGCCTGCTCGTCGAGCAGCAGGTGATAGTCGCGAAAGTGCGGCCCGTGCATGTGCCAGTGGAAATTCTTGGTCTTCAGATACAGCGCGTAGCTGTCTGCAAGAACGCCGTTCAGCGATTCGGCGAGCGCCTTTTTGCTGTTGTCGTCGATTCCGGGGTGCTTGTCGGTCAAGGTCGGTCCTTTCTGGGATCAGTTTTCGTTGCTATGCCAGAATAACCCTCGGGACAGCGCGAAGTTTCCTTCGACTTTGCCGCTCACAGCGATCCAGCGTTTCGATCACGGCGGCTGATTGCGGCGCGTGGCGGGCTCAGATCAGGCCCAGCGCGGCAACCGTCAGCATCAGTCCCAGGGCGGTGAAAACGGCCCCGCCCACCCGGCGCACCCAGATCAGCGGCACCGCACGCGCGAGTTGGTTGCGGAAGATCACCGCGGGAATGCAGGCCAGGGCGAGCCCGAGGAAGCCGCCGATGCCCGCCCATAGCGGCATGTCGGTGCGCGCCGCGGTGGCCCCGATCAGAAACTGGCTCTTGTCCCCCAGCATCGAGAGAAACAGCGCGACGAAGCTGCCGAAGAACGCGCCAAGGCCCTGCTCCGGCTCGTCCACGCGGCGATGCGGTGCGAGCATCATCAGCCCCGCGAACAGGCAGGCGAGCGCATAGAAGAAAACCAGCGCATCCTCGCTGATGGCGGCATGGATGAAGGAGCCGAGCCAGGCGGAGACCGCGACGTTCAGCAGGATCGCGCAAAGCAGCCCCGCCATCACCCGCCCTTCCCGTTCGAACCGGATCGCGCACAGGGCAGCCAGCAATTGCGTGCGCCCGCCGGTTTCGGCGAGCAGCACGGCGAGCATTCCGGTCAGAAGTGCATCCACGCCTCAGCCGGTCATGCGATAGGCGACCGACGCGAGCAGCGCCTCCGACTGCGCAGGCGTTGCCTCCCCGCATTCCACCGCCTCGCGCATCAATAGCGCGTAATCCCGCTCGAAATGGCGGACATTGTCGGCCTGCAGCGCGCGGGTGAGCGCGAGTTCGCATTTCTCGGTGACGAAGACGAGGGCGGAGAGGCGGCAACGGCGCGCCTCGACGCGCAACTGCTCAAGCTTGAAGAGGTAATAGGCTGGATCGCGATCCGCACGAATGGACTCGAGTTCGTCGATAAGCGCGCGAAACTCGGTGTAGATCGCCCAGTCACGCCGGTAACCGAGATCGAAACTCTTGCTGTCGTGATACATGCCCCTGCCCTCTTCCTGCGAACGAGTTCCCCGTGAATATTACCCTTCGCGATCATCCTGCACCGATGTGGTTAATGGACGGTAAAAAGCTGATTTGATGTGAAAAATGCCGTTTCTAACCCCAAGGGGTAATTTCGGTTCCCGCACCATCCGGCCATAAGTGAGGTGTCGCCGGGACGATGTCGTGCCGGCTAAGAGTTGGGAGATCCGACATGGTTCGTTCGAAAATCATCTTGTCCGCAGCCGCCACGCTGGGCGCCCTGACATTCCATGTCCCGGCTGCCGCTGCATCGGCTCCCGCCTCGACTGCGCCTTCCGCTCCGACGTCTGAAATCGTGGGCGAGCTGATCGCCCGCACGCAAAGCGCATGCGCCCGCAATGTACGCGGCGAGGAATGCGGCGCCTATCAGCGCACATTGCTCGCCGCGGTTGCGGCCCTGGGGCGCGATGACGCCAAGCAGGATCGGGGCAGCGACGTCACCCGTCTGCAGATGGACGCCCTGTTCTCCGCGGTAGATAGTTCCGCCGCCTCCCCCCTCAAAACCGCCGTCGTGCATCGTTAAGCCGGCAGCGCATCAAAGTCCGAACGGAAGCAGCTTGACTGTTTCTTAACCATCTTCCGCTAGCGCCTTCCTTTCCTCCCCCACATCTGGTGGGCGCTAGCGGGAGCTCGACCATGGCCCGGACGGCCATTATCGTTGACGATCATCCAATGTGTCGCCGGGCCACGGCGATGGCATTTCACGCGGCGGACCCCGCCGTGACGCTGGTCGAATCCGATAATCTGGAGGACGCACGGCGCCTTGCCGCCAGTGCCGATATGGTGGCAATGGACATTGCCATGCCCGGTAGCCGCGGGATGATCGGCCTTTCCGAATTCCGCGAACAACATCCCGACATTCCGCTGCTCGTCATCAGCGGCAACAGCAATCCCGATATCGAGCGCGAGGTTTCGGCCATCGGTGCCAACGGTTTCCTGTCGAAGGAGGCGTCGATGTCCGACATGGTGGAGGCGATCCGGACCGTGCTGGACGATGGCGATTGGTTTTCCGGCGCACAGGACCATGGCGACAAACCGACCGAGCTGGAGCGGATTCGCTCCCTCACCCCCGCCCAGATGCGCGTGCTGGTGGCGATGCAGGACGGCGCGCTCAACAAACAGATCGCCTTCGATCTCAGCCTGTCCGAGATCACCGTGAAGGCGCATGTGAAGGCCATCCTGAAGAAGCTTTCGGTGCCCAACCGCACGCAGGCGATCCTCATGCTGGCAAGGATCGAGCAATGAGCTATTTGGAAACGGGCGAAGCTGCACTGGCCGCACCGCTGCTGGACGCCGAACAGGCCGAGGATCTGCTGCAGACCACCGGGTTCGAGGCCTTTGCCGAATTTCTGGCTAACTTTTCGGGCGAACTGGAAAATCGCCCTGCGATCATCGCCGAGCAATGGGCGCTGGGAGACCATGCCGCGGCGCGGGCGAGCGCGCATTATCTCAAAGGCGCAGCCCTCGTCATCGGCGCGGCGCGAATCGCGGCGCTATGCGAATCGATCGAGCGGAGCGACGATGCGCGTTCCGGACGGCTGATCGGGCTGCTGCAACCGGTAGCGGAAGAGACCGGCCGAAGCCTGCGGGCGTTGATCGCGGTCTGAGAGCCGGCGATGCGCGAGCAGAAACCCTTGCCTCCAGCCCCCGCGTGCCCTTGACTTTGCGGGCGCAAACCGCCATCGCCGCCGCCTTATTGCGGATGGCAACCGAATCGAAGCCACCCGCCTTCATTCTCTAAGCTTAGGAAAAGTGCCATGGCGAAGCCCGCCACCGTGAAGATCAAGCTCGTCAGCACCGCCGACACGGGCTTTTTCTACGTCACCAAGAAGAACCCGCGCAACATCACCGAGAAGATGACCTTCCGGAAATATGATCCGGTTGCGCGCAAGCACGTCGAATTCAAGGAAGCCAAGATCAAGTGATCTGGCGGAGGCGTTTCCGCGCCTCCCTTTCCTGCTGAAAGATCGGCGTCATTGCGATCCGATGACGAAGCAATCCAGGGCCTCAGCGTTACGACGCCGGCCCTGGATTGCTTTGTTGCATCAGCTACTCTCGCATTTGAGATCTCGGGCGGCGATCAGCGCATCGCCTCCTGCACCGCCTCGACGAACTTCATCACCGAAACGGGCTTGGACACATAACCCTCCGCGCCCGCTTCGCGGATGCGCTCCTCATCGCCCTTGCCCGCATAAGCGGTGACGGCGAGGATCGGGATCGGTTTCAGCGCGCCGTCCTTCTTCATCTGCCCGATCAGATCGAGCCCGCTGACATGCGGCAACTGAATATCCATGATGACGAGATCCGGCTTGAACCCGCGCGCCGTCTCCACCGCCTCACGCCCGTCAGTCAGCGGCTCGACGACGAAGCCGTGGGCGCGCAACAGATCGGTGAAGAGCTTCAGATTGAGCTCATTGTCCTCCACGATGAGGATGCGTTTGGCCATTTCGCTACTCCAACCCCGCTTGGCGCTCGGCCCCCTATGCCCTAGAGCCGCGGCATGCGCCAGTCCGCCGCCCCCGCCGATCCGGAAGCCCTCGCACTCGATGCGCTCGCCTGGATCATGGCGGACGACAAGCGGGCGGTGCGCTTTCTCGATCTTACCGGCCTTACACCGGACGGCCTGCGCGCCGGGCTGGCCGATCGGGCCACCCACCGCGCCGTGCTCGGTTTCCTCGAAAGCTATGAGCCGGACCTTGTAAGCTATGCCGAGGAACGCCAGATCGACCCCTCGCTGATCCCCGATGCCGCCAAAAGGCTTGAACAATGAGGAAGCTGGACGCTTGACCCAGGAAAACGCCCGCCGCCCATTGATCATTACCGATTGCGACGAGGTGCTGCTGCACATGGTCGTGCCGTTCGCCGAATGGCTGGACGAGGCGCACAATATCCATTTCGATCTCGATCAGGGCGGTTTTGCCGAAGCACTGCGCCACAAGCATGACGGCACCGTGGTGGCTCAGGAAAATGTCTGGCCGCTTCTGAATAAGTTTTTCGATGGCGAGATGAGCCGCCAGCAGCCGATCGACGGCGCGGTGGAGGCCATCCGCACGCTTGCCGAAAAGGCCGATGTCGTGGTGCTCACCAATCTGCTCGACCATCGGCGGGAGGCCCGCGCGGAGCAACTCAAGGCCGTCGGCATCGATCACGAGGTGCGCTGCAACCAGGGCGGCAAGGGCGCGCCTCTGGCGGAGATCGCGGAGCGGTTCGATCCCAGCGTCGTCGTGTTCGTCGACGATCTGGCGATTCATCACGAATCGGTGGCGAAGCATCGGCCGGACGTATGGCGTCTCCACATGGTCGGCGAACCGCGCCTGGCCGGCAGCATCGAGCCTGCCGCTCATGCGCATGCGCGGATCGATCGGTGGGACAAGGCATTGGAATGGATCGAGGCGCGTCTGGCCGATGGCCGCGCGGCGGAGCCGGTCGCAAGCGAAGAGGGAGAAACCGCATGAGCATCGAACAGAAACTGAAGGATCTCGGCATCACCCTGCCCGAGCCTGCCGCGCCGGTGGCGTCTTATCGCCCGGCGGTGGAAGCCAACGGCATGCTCTATGTGTCCGGGCAGTTGCCCTTCATCGACGGTACGATCGTGACCGGCAAGCTGGGCGCGGATGTCTCTTTGGAACGTGGCGTTGAAGCCGCGCGCGCCTGCGGCATCATGCTGATCGCGCAGATGAAGGCAGCCCTTGGCGGCGATCTGGAGCGTGTCGGCCAGATCGTGAAGCTGGGCGGCTTCGTTGCCTCGGTGCCCGAATTCACCGATCAGCCCAAGGTGGTGAACGGCGCGTCGGACCTGATGGAGCAGGTGTTCGGTGAGGCCGGCCGCCATGCCCGCAGCGCCGTCGCGACGCCGGTTCTGCCGCTCGATGCAGCGGTGGAAGTCGACGCGATCGTGGCGTTGAAGGGCTAAGGAGCGACGCCGACATTGAAGCGATCTTCGGCCATAGCCTGTCACCGCTGCGCGCGCGCGGTCCTGCACCGTGGCTGACGGGGATATCATCGCCAAGATCGGCCGCGGTGTTGCGGCGCTTCCGGCGAAGGAATGGGATGCCTGCAACCAAGCGGGCAATCCGTTTCTCAGCCATGCCTTCCTTTCCGCCATGGAGGATTCGGGCAGCGTGGGGCGCGGCAGCGGTTGGACGCCCGCACCCATCCTGATCGAGGAAGATGCCGGTGCGATCGCCGCCGCATTGCCCGCCTATCTGAAGTCGCACAGCCAAGGTGAATATGTGTTCGACCAGAGCTGGGCCCATGCGTTCGAGAGCGCGGGCGGGCGCTATTATCCCAAGCTTCAGATCGCCGCGCCCTTTTCCCCCGTGCCCGGGCCGCGCCTG
>JBELIU010000145.1:0-7498 GCA_042090735.1 Novosphingopyxis sp.
GGCGTCGCGGGGTTCAGCACGATACCCGCCTTTTTGCCCAGCGCCTTGATCGACTGGACGGTGCGGTGCGGATGTGCGCCGGCTTCCGGGTGAAAGGAGATGATGTCGGCGCCCGCTTCGGCAAAGGCTTCTAGATACTGGTCGACCGGCGAGATCATCAGGTGCACGTCGAACGGCTTGGCCGAATGCGGCCTCAACGCTTTGACGACGGCCGGGCCGATGGTGATGTTGGGCACGAAATGCCCGTCCATCACATCGACATGGATCCAGTCGGCTCCGGCCTGGTCGATAGCGCGCACTTCCTCACCGAGTTTCGCGAAATCGGCGGAAAGAATCGAAGGGGCGATGCGGACGGCGGGATGGGCCATCGGGGCGGACTAGCGATGCAGGCGCGTGATCGCAACGGGCGCGGGACCTGCGCCTGTGGATAAATCGTGCAAAGTCTGTGGATCAGAACGCTTTTTCGAAACGTGCGATGAAAAATCCGTCGAGTCGTCCGTCGTCGGCAAGCAAGGTCGGAAGTGTGCGGATGGTACCGTCTTCGTTCGATGCGACGAAACCGGGCAACTCGTCCGATTTAACCGGCGCGAGTGTGAAATCGCCGTGGCGTTCGAGGAAAGCCGCAGCCTGCGCCTCGCCTTCCTCGGGTTCCAGCGAACACACGGCGTAGATCAGGCGTCCGCCAGGCGCGACGGCCGCGGCAGCGCGGTCCAGCAGACCGGACTGAAGTTCGGCCCGCTCGGCGATGTCGCGGGCGGTGATGCGGTGAAGAACGTCCGGGTGTCGGCGAAAAATGCCCGTGGCCGAACAGGGCGCATCGAGCAGCACTGCATCGTAGAGCTGCGGCGGCTGCCATTCGGCGGCATCGGCGGTGACCGTCTCTGCGGCAAGCTGCGTTCGCTTCAGATTGTCGCGCAGCCGTTCGAGCCGGCGTTTCGACTGGTCCAGCGCGGTGACGGTCCAGCCATTGCTGGCGAGTTGCATCGTCTTGCCGCCGGGCGCGGCGCACAGGTCCAGCACGGCGCGCCCCTTCCCGTCACCAAGGAGCCGGACGGGGAGCGAGGCCGCGACATCCTGCACCCACCAAGCGCCGTCCCGAAACCCGGGAAGGGTGGTCAAATCGGTGCCGCGCGCCAAGCGAACATGGCCGGGGGCAAGCGTGATTCCGCCGAGCTGTTCCGCCCAAGCGGCGGCGTCTTCCCCCGATTTCAGGGCAAGATCGAGCGGAGGCGGCGCAGCGATCGCCTGGGCAGCGGCCTGCACCATGTCCGCGCCCCAATGTTCGGTCCAGCGCGCAGCCACGTCTTCCGGCAATCGAGGTGTTTCGGGCAGGCTCGCATGCTTGCGCATGAGCGTACCGAACACCCCGTGGACCAGGCGGCGCGGCCCTCCCACCACCAAAGGCAGCGCGGTGGCGATGGCGGCATGTTGCGGCGTGCCGAGGACGAGCGCCTGGACGAGCGCGATCCGCAACACGCTGCGTGCCTTGGCATCGCCTGGCAGCGCCCGCTTCGTGGCGCTGTCGATCAGCGCATCGAGATCGGGCAGCCGACGCAAGGTTTCGGAGGTTATCGCGAGCGCCAGGGCACGGTCGTCGGGACGCTTCAGACCTTGCGTTGCTGCTCCCATGGCCTGATCGAGCGCCTCGCCGCGGCGCAGCACGGCATCGAGCAGGCGCAAGGCCGCACGCCGGGCGCCGAGGCCCTCGACCGGTGCGGGGGAGGTCAGCGGCCGCGTCCGAGCGGATCGAGCGCGCTACGAGCAGGGCGTGAGCCGCTGCTGGGCACCGTCGGTCCGGGCATGCGCTTGCCGTACATGTCGCTGCGCAGCCGATCGACACCGGGCGTGCGCGGCGATCCCGCCATCGCGCGCAGCTTTGCAATGCGGTCTTCGGTCGACGGGTGTGTCGAGAACATCTGTTTGATACCCACAGGAACAATATAAAGCTGGGCCGCGGCAGGATTGCGCTCGGCAGCATGGTTGGGGATCGCCTGGGCGCCGCGCGAAATTTTTTCAAGCGCGCTGGCAAGGGCGTTCGGATCGCCGCTGATCTCGGCCCCTGCCTTGTCGGCACCGAACTCGCGCGTACGGCTGATCGCCATCTGCACGATCATCGCGGCAAAGGGCGCCATGATGACGGCGGCAAGACCCGCCATTCCGGCGTTGCGATCGCGAAAGAACAGTCCGAAATTGGCGATCATCGAAACCGCGCCGGCGATCGTCGCGACCATGGTCATGATCAGCGTGTCGCGGTTCTTAACATGGCCCAATTCATGCGCCATCACGCCCGCCACTTCCTCGCGACTCAGCATGTTCAAGAGGCCGCTGGTGGCGGCGACGGCGGCATGCTCCGGATCGCGGCCCGTGGCGAAGGCATTGGGGTGCGGATCGTCAACGATATAGACTTTGGGCGTCGGCAGGCCCGCACGCTGGGCGAGCCCGGCGACGAGGCCGTAATATTCAGGGTGGCTCTGCCGATCGACCTCGACGGCATTGTGCATTTTCAGCACCATCTTGTCGGCATTCCAGTAGGTGAACAGGTTCATGCCCGCGGCGATCAACAGCGCGAAAATCGCGCCTTTCGACCCGCCGATGGCAAAGCCCAGAGCCATGAATAGCGCGGTAAGCGCCGCCAGTAGCATCATCGTCTTGAACTGGTTCATCTGTCCTCTCTTCGCCTGTGCTTGCGATAGGAGCCCCTGCGAACAATATGGGAGGCGATGGCCGTGCCTTCAATCGGCCTTGCGCAGAGCGAAAGGTAATCACCATGGACCGTCCCGTGGCCAGGAAACGCCCGCCCCATCTCGATCCGGTCGATCCGCTGCCGCCGAGCCCACCCGTGCCCGAGCCGGAGCCGATCAGCGACGAGCGCAAGGAAGAGCTGGAGAAGAGCCCGGTCCGCTACGGCGACTGGGAACGCGAAGGCATCTGCTGGGATTTCTGACAGCACGCGCGCGGCGCGAGGTCGCCGAACGTACCTAGTCCTCGGTCACCATGTCCGCGGCGGTCCAGCCGTCCAGAAAATCGATCAATCCGCGCTCGTGACGCGTTAGATATTTGGTCTTGCGCGGCAGCTCCAGCTTTTCGCGCCATACCTGCTGTCCATCCTTGATCAACGCGACGACTGCGGGATGAACATAGCTGTTGCGCGCAATGGTCGGCGTGTTGCCAAGATCAGCCGCGACGTCATCCATCACCGATTTCAGCGTCATATCTCCATCGCCGTCGGCCAGCAGTTCGAAGGCATGGACGGAGGCCGACCAGGTGCGGAAATGCTTGGCCGAAAAAGCCTCGCCCATGCTCTCCCGAATATAATCGTTCACATGGCAGCTCTGCACGGCATGCGCTTCGCCATCTTCGTCGATATATTGAAACAGATGCTGGCCCGGCAGGTCGTCCATTTTCTTGACGATGGAGAGCAGCTTGCGATCGGTGATGGCCACCTCGCGGTGCTTGTTCGATTTCGCCTTGAAGCTGAGCGTTAATTTGCGCCCGGTGCGCTTGGCGTGGCGGCGGCGCAGCGTCGTGGCGCCGTAGCTCTTGTTGCGTTCCGCATATTGTTCATTGCCGACACGGATCGAGGTGAGGTCGAGAAGGCGAACCATCGCAGCGACCACCCGGTCCTTGTCGAGCTTCGTGCCGCTCAAATTCTCGTCGAGGCGGGCGCGTAGCAAGGGCAGTTTGTGGCCGAAGGTGCGGCAGGCCTCGAATTTCTCGCCCTCGCGCTGGGCGCGAAAATCGGGATGATAGCGATATTGCTTGCGGCCCTTTTCATCATAGCCGGTTGCCAGAATATGGCCGTTGGATGCGGGACTGAACCAGGCGTCGCGATAAGCGGGCGGAAAGGCAATGGCGTTCAGTCGCTGAATCTGCTGCTTATCGGTAATGCGTTTGCCGTCGGGATCGAAATAGCACCAGCCCTTGCCTTTTTTCTGGCGGGTGATGCCCGGAAGATCGTCATCGACATAAATCAGCGCTTCACCCAAGGGTCGTTCCTCGTCCTGGCCCCGCGAGCCTGTGGAGCGAGCAAGGAAACCGCCGCGACGATGATGCGTTCCCATTTCGAGCCCGCAAACGACAGCAGTTGAACCTCGAAAGAATCGGCGCACCGCCCGGTCGGCCGAAACAAAAAGCCTAAACTCGCTTTGGATTAATCGGGACTTGATTTTGTTGATGCCATATCGGAGCAAGCGAGGCTCATGAGCCATAGCGATCCAGATACCGATGCCCCGTCCTCGGAAATGCCGGAGGGTGTTCGGGACGATCTGACGCGGCTTCGCGCCGAGCGCGACGTGCTGCGCCGCGAGCTGTCGCAGTGCCGCTCCGAACTTCAGGCGATTTACGAAAACGCGCCGATCGGCGTGGCGACCTTCGATGGAGAGGGGCATTATATCCGCATCAACAGATGGCTTGCGGAAGTGAACGGGATTCCCGCCGAAGAGCATCTTGGCCGTCCGGTCGCCGACATCGTGCCGGAGATGAGCCAAGTCGCCGAAGCCTCGATCGGGCAGGTTCTCGCAACGGGCGAACCGATCCGTGGTGAGCGCGTCATGGGCTTCATCAATAACCGCAGCCAATCTTCGAGAGTTCTGGACGTCGACTGGTATCCCGTAATGTCGGGCGATGAGGTGGAAAGCGTCACAGTCCTGGTTTCCGACGCGACCGAATCCGAACGGCACGAGCTTTTCGCCAAGCACATGATCCGGGAACTTCAGCATCGTGTGAAGAACTCGCTGGCCAATGTGATGGCCCTTGTCGAGCAGGCGCTGCGGTCCGATCGATCCAAGGAAGATGTACTGCAGGTTCTGCGGGAGCGGATCACGGCGCTTGCGAAAATCCATGGCAAGCTGTCGGAGCGCAACTGGGAATCGATCGACCTGGCGGTGCTTGTGAACCAGGAATTCGGTTATAACGACCGTCGGGGGCAACTCGACATTGCGGGGCCGTCGCTGGAATTCGGGCCGCAATCCTCGCTCGCCATG
Organism: Novosphingopyxis sp.; assembly: GCA_042090735.1. Taxonomy (GTDB): domain Bacteria; phylum Pseudomonadota; class Alphaproteobacteria; order Sphingomonadales; family Sphingomonadaceae; genus Novosphingopyxis. The sequence goes on from JBELIU010000145.1 coordinate 4,983, forward strand.
TCGATGGCGCTGCACGAACTGGCCGCCAACGCGCGGCGGTACGGCGCGCTGTCCTGCCCCAGCGGCCGCCTGTCGATCCATTGGAACGTCACTGGCGCGGGCGAGGAAGCGTATCTCTTCATGCGCTGGCGCGAGACCGGGTGCAATGCGCTGGAAAATCGCGGATCGCCCGGCTTCGGCTCGCGCCTGATCGCGACGAGCGTGCGGAACGCCCTGCGCGGAGAGCTTACCGAGCACTGGCTCGATGACGGTCTTTGTGTTGAAATGCGGCTGCCCGTATCCTTCATCGGACCGCCGAAGCGGGAATTTCCCGCCGCCGGCGTTTCGCCGGTCAGTCGAGCTTCTTGATCAAATCCAGAAAATCGTCCGGGACGCCTTCGTCGACGGTGGACTGATACGCATTGCGCAATGCCTGCGCGATGGGATCGGAGTCTCGTGGTTTGGACGCGGAGTCATCGTCCTTCCGGTTGTTCTCCGCTTTACCCACCGACCGATCCTTCTTTATCTTGTCCGACATTCAGGCCGTCGCGTCTAGCATGGGGTGGTGGCCAGTCAAATCTTTCCCTCCGCGGAATATGCATGCGTTTGCCAATCAGCGGCATCACCGCTACTTTGTTGGTGCGAGCCGAAACCAATTGGCTTCGAAAAGGTTTCATCGCGGGGCGGAGCGGCCAGCATTGGCTTTTTGGCTTCGCCGGCGGAAACGATCAACACGGATTTCAGGGAACTCATGAGCGAAAAAACTTTGGGCGAAAAACTGGCGCCCCATCTCCCCTATGTGCGCCGTTATGCGCGTGCCTTGACCGGCAGCCAGCAGTCGGGCGACGCGATCGTTCGCGCTACCTTGCAGTCTATCGTCGAGGCTCCGGAAGAATTTCCGCGCGATCTGGAGCCGCGCATCGCACTGTATAAAACTTTCGAGGCGTTCTGGCGCGCCAGCGAGGAAGCCGGCCCGCAGGGTTCGGATCCGGACGCGGGCAGCGACTACATCGTTCAGAAGCGTCTGGCCGATCTGACGCCGAAGTCACGCCGCGCGCTGCTTCTGACCACCATGGAAGGCTTCAGCGAAAGCGAGGCTGCGACGCTTCTTGGCGAAGATGTGGATAGCGTGCGCGCGCTGGTGCGCGAGGCGACCGACGAGATCGACCGCCAGACCCATGCGCGCGTGCTGATTATCGAGGATGAGCCGATCATCGCCATGGATATCGAGACGATCGTTACCGAATCGGGTCACGACGTTGCCGCCATCGCCGTGACGCGCGACGAAGCAGTCGCCGCAGCGAAGGAGCATAATCCGACGCTGGTACTGGCCGACATCCAGCTGGCCGACAATAGCTCCGGCATCGATGCGGTGAAGGACATCCTGTCCGATCACAAGGTGCCGGTGATCTTCATCACCGCGTTCCCGGAGCGTCTCCTGACGGGCGAGAAGCCGGAACCGGCGTTCCTCATCACCAAGCCGTTCCAGCGCGATACGGTGAAGACGGCGATCGCACAGGCGCTGTTCTTCGACGGGATGAACGTCGCGGCCTGAGGCCGCGCGCGAATTACATCTTGTGGACAGGACCGTCCCGCTTATCTAGGCGGGGCGGAGAAGAGGGGTTTGCCATGAATGATGAGAACCGGAACGAAGATATTGATCTCGAGAAGGATCGCGCCCGCGCTGGCTCCACGCCGCACATAGGTCGTTACGTTCTGGCGATCGGTACGCTGATCGCCGTCGTTGCGCTCAGCATCATCTGGATCTCGGGTTCGAAATAATGGTTGGACCGGCCCGGCAGGGCCGGTTTTTTGGGTTGAAAGCGAGTTGATGGCTGAAAAAGAGCCGCACGAAGTCCTGACAGACGAGCAGTTCCGTGATCACCTTACCGAGGTGCTCCCGCAGCTGCGCGCCTTTTCACGCTCGCTAACCGGCAGTCAGCCCGAGTTTGCCGACGATCTTGTGCAGGACGCCTTGCTGCGCGCCTGGAGCGCGCGGGCGAGCTTCAAGGCCGGCACCAATTTCCGCGCATGGATCTTCGTGATTCTGCGCAACCTGTTTCTCTCCGAAATGCGCCGGTCCAAGTTCAAGGGCGAATGGAACGAGATCGCGGCGGAAAAACTGCTGGTCAGCCCCGTCCATCAGGAACGTCATATCGAGCTGGCCGATATGCAGCGCGCGCTCGCCAAGCTTCCGGTCGGTCAGCGCGAATCGCTGATCCTGGTCGGCGCAGGCGGCTTTTCCTACAAAGATGCGGCCGAGATTACCGGCGTCGCGGTGGGCACGGTGAAGAGCCGCGTTGCGCGGGCCCGCACCGCGCTGGAGGAAATCATGGCGGGCGACGATCCGCTGCCTGATGCCAAGGCGGGCGAGAGCCAGCCTTTCGAGGAGCTGATGGAGCGCCTCGATACGATCGCCGAGGGGCGCGGCGACGCCTGAGCCGGGTTCGGCTCCCCACATATTGCAGCATCGACGCGCCTCAGTGAAAGTCGCGCGACTTCGGTAGCACGCTGACATTGCGCGGGTGCCGCCGGAT
>JBELIU010000146.1:0-7497 GCA_042090735.1 Novosphingopyxis sp.
CCAATCCGGCAGAAAAGCAGGATATGTCGGCCAAGCTCTACGGTCACTCCATGGCGGCGCTGTTCGGATATTCGCACATGACCGGCGGCTACTCGGGCGGCCAGGCGGAATATGTCCGCGTGCCCTATTCCGATGTCGGCCCGATCGTGGTCCCCGACCATCTTGACGATGATAAGGTGCTGTTCCTTTCCGACATCCTGCCCACCGGCTGGATGGCGGCGGAAAACGCCGAGATCCAGCCCGACGATACCGTCGCGGTCTGGGGCTGTGGCCCCGTCGGCCTGTTCGCGATCCAGTCCGCGATCGTGATGGGCGCGAGCAAGGTGATCGCCATCGACCATTATCCCAACCGCCTCGCGCTGGCCAAACAGCTGGGTGCCGAGGTGATCGATTTCCGCAAGACGAACGTCCGCGAAGCGCTGATGGAACTGTCGGGCGGGATTGGTGTCGATGCGGTGATCGATGCTGTCGGGATGGAAAGCCACGGTTTCGCGATCGACAACATGGTCGATGTCGTGAAGCAGAAGGTCGGCATGGGTGCCGATCGCGCCAGTGCGCTGAAGCAGGCGATCCTTGCGGTCCGGCCCGGTGGCCGTGTCTCCATACCCGGCGTCTATGGCGGCATGACCGACAAATTCCCGCTGGGTGCGTTGATGGAGAAAGGCCTCCAGATCCGCAGCGGACAGACCCATGTCCAGCGCTACACCAAAGATCTGCTCGAGAAGATCGAGGACGGAACGCTCGACACCACCTTCCTGATCTCGCATCGCCTCCCGCTTGAGGACGCAGCCCGTGGCTACGAATGTTTCCGCACCGAGCAGGACAGCTGGACCAAGGTGGTGCTCAAGCCGGGTATGGACACGCCTGCGACGAACTAGTCGCCGGGCGTCCGCACGAGCAGATCGAGTCGGTAGAACTCCTCGCGCCGCGCCTTGGCCACCTGCCAGGGCGCGGCGTCGAGAAACAGTTTGACCGCGGCATCACCATCGACGGGCAGATCGTTGGGGCCGATCCAGTTGACCAGCAGACACAGCCCGTTCCCGGTCAAGCTTTCATGGGTAAGCTGCGAGACCTGGTGAATTTCCCCGACGCTGAGAAAATAGAGAACTTCTGACAGGATCACCGCGTCGAACTGCCCCGCTGGCCAATAATCGGGCACTTCGGCAACAACGAACTCGACACTGTCGCACCGAGGTAGCCTCTTGGCCGCCAGATCGATCGCCTTTGTCGAGACATCCAGTGCCACTATCGAACTGGCAAGTTCTGCCAGGCGTTCCGTCAGCGCCCCTCCTGCGCATCCCACTTCCAGCATGCGTGCAAAGCGCCGCTTGCCCAGTGCGGCGAGCACAGCCTCCCGCTTGTCGCGTTCATAGTCGCTGGTGTCGATGTCCCAGGGGTCGGGGTTTTCGGCGAACAACTGGTCGAAGCGTGCCTGCCGCTCGCTGGGTGCCTCAGTCACGGTGGAATATCTCCGGATGCGCGGCGAAATGCGCCAGCAGCGGTGCGGGCATCATAAAGGCCTCCGGGTCGTCGATGAGGTCGGTGAATTGCGACCGGTAGGCCGAAAGCGCAAGCCGCTTGCGCTCCGCCAGCGAAGGCGCTTCAAACAGGCGAAGCTCGGTCTCGGGCAGCCGTCGTTCGCCAAATCGCCCCCAGATCGGCGCGCTCCACAGCGGTACCCGGTAAATCTGTGCCAGATCGCGCGCGATCGCATGCGCGGTGATGTGATCGCAATGCGGATCGAGATAAGAGGTGGTCCAGATCGCCTGCGGATCGATGATGTCTGCAAAGGCGAACAGCGCCTCCTGGCCCGCGTCGGTGAGATCGCCCTGGCGACTTTGCCCGTCGGGCAGTCCAAGCGCATGAACTGCGGCCGGACGCCGCGGGGCGAGGCTTGATAGCGCTTCCTTCAGCTCGGCGCGGCGCATTGCAACCAGCTTGGCGCGATCGCAGCCGGGGTGCGAACCCTCGCCATTGGTCACCAGCACCACCCCGATCGTTCGCCCCGCATCGGCCGCTGCGGCCAGAGCCTGACCGCAACCAAGCGTCTCGTCGTCGGGATGCGGCATCACCAGCAGCAGCCCGCCGGGTGGCGACAGCTCGTCCAGTTGGATCGCGGCCCCGCCTTCCGCAGCGCGAAGCACGCTGCCATGCGCGATGGCAGGAACGCTCACAGATCTTCTGCCCGCAACCCGCGCCCGGCCAGAGCCCGCGCGGCGCGCTGACGCTTGGCATCAGGCTGCGCCTGGCACAGGAACAGCCCCAGATCGCGGCGGATCCGTTCGATCGCGGTGCCTTCCTCGTGCGCTGCCATCCCCAGCCCGCGCTCGACGAGCGCCAGCACAGTGCGGCAATTGTCCTCGGTCACCTGCCGCGCCAGTAGCGAGAGGGTGGCGGTGTCGGGCTTCGCATCGCGCGTCTCTACCGCTCTTGCTGCTCGCCACAGCCACAGCCGCATGGTTTCGAGCGCGATAGCGCCGGTCGCGATACGGTCGAGCTGGTGAGGATCCTCGATCCTGCCGCGCTCCTGCAAGGCTTCGCGGAAATGCGCGAACAGCGCCTCGGCACCGCCACAATGTGCAGCACAATAGCGCCAGATCCCGCCCTCGAAATGCGGCTCGCGGGAATAATCCCCCAGTTCGCCGAGCACGGCATCGTCTGCAAGTTCGACCCCGGTGAAATCGTAACGCCCGGATCGCGTGGCGCGCATCCCCGAGACGTTCCAGCCGGAAGGATCGCAGCGCGCAGGTTCGTTGGCCGGGGCGAGTGCCAGCAAGGCGCCCTGCTCTCCATTGATCGCCACCACCGCCTGGCGAACGAGGCCGAGGCCCGATGCGAAGCGTTTGGCACCCCCCAGCGCAATGCCTGCGGGTTGGTTCGAGAGTGTCAGCGGGCTGTCTGGATCGTCCGCACCCCATACGCCGAGCAGCTCGCCTGCATGAACACTGTGCGCGAGACGTTGCTGCGTGCCCTCCCTGCCATAAAACACCACCAGCTTTACCGCGTTCATATGGCCTTCGAACAATCGCGCGACCGAGAGATTCGCCCGTCCCAGATCACGCAAGGCTGCGTATGCCCCCGCCACCCCTTCCGGCGCACAACCCCAGCCCTGTCCGCCGTGCTCTAGCGGGAGGCAGGAGGCAAGCCACCCAGCATCGTGGAGCGCCGCGACATCGTGGGAGAGGTCACCACCCATCCGGTCACTGGCCGCCGCGCGGGCGGCAATGGCAGCGAGCATTTCCTTACGGGGATCAGGCCGGGGCGCTATCATGCAGCGGCCCGGTATGGACGCATCCATGCAGACGCGCTTTGGCATCGGGGTGCCTGCTCTTCGGCAGCGGACTGGAGGTGCCCGGTCCGCGAAGAGAATATTGCTCGATTGATGCCGGGTCTTGCCAAACGGTCAGTCACGCTCTGACACCCGCTGCGCGAAGCGCGCTCGTTGTGTCATCCAGTGTCTCCTTTCGAGCATTGGACAGGTTGACCATGACCTGGGACATGCGCATCCGGCGATGTTGCAATGCAGGATCGCGCGCTATTGCGTCCTGGAACTGCGCGTATCTCCCCATGCCGAATTGCAAACCATTCCAGACATCCGCAAGGCGTTGCAGCAGGGCGAGTGGCACCAGCTGCTCATCGCAGTAAGGATCGTCGTGCGTGGCACGGTCGCGCAATGCATCGCCCATTCCGCCAGCCGCGCGCCCAAAAAGTCGTCCGGATGTACTGGCTGTCACGTCGCTCGCTACCTTGATGGACCAGTCAAGGCGACGGGCGAGACTGGCCAGCGCTTTGTCCTCGGCGACAGGTGGTATCGGCATACCGCCGATCGCACGATAGCGTGCAGTCGGCAGCGCCAGGCTGGCTCCCATCGCGGCGATCTGGAAACTCGGCGCATCCCCGCCAGTCCAACGTTGCCACAGATGTTCGAGTTCTGCCGAGTAAGCTGCTTCAACCTCCCCGCAATGCCGAACGGAGTGGGGCAGGCTGGAATATTCTTGCGGGACGATCGAAACGCTGCCGCACACCAGATCTGCACCATCGCGAATATGCCGAAGGTTCGCCGCCGCCCATTTCGGAGCGACAAGGGTGTCGGCATCGGTTGAGAGTAGCGTGCCATCCGGAACGAGTAGTGCCCCGATATCAAGCGCGAGACGCCGTGCGTGCGGTGCATCGGCGACGGCTGGCTGCAGCGAAACCTTGACGAGTAGATAGTTGCATCCCGAAGCCTCGAGCATGTTGGAGGCGACCTGCCAAGAACGGTCTGCGCTGTTGTTGATCAGCAGGACAATTGCCCCTACCGCGCCGCTGCGCTCAACCGTATCGATGAGTGACGCCAGAGAAGCGGGCAGGGTATGCTCCTCGTTCCGGGCGGGAACGCAGATAGCGAAATCCACTTTTGCGGGGAGTGACGAGGCAACCGTTCCGACGGCAATCCGGTTCTTGAACGGCAACCCGGCAACCGCTTCCTCGATGATCGACGAGGTGCGAATGCATCGGCTGCCGACCCACTTGGTCAAGGGGCCAGCACCCATCATCATGTCAGCCCTTGGCTTGGAGGTTGACCGATCGTTCCGCCAGATCGGTCATGTTTTCGTCCGCGCCGTAGATATCGGCCGTAATTGTATCAAGCTTGGCGGCGTGGTCATTCTTGCCGAGCGCTTCGGCAAACGCCTTGGCAGTGCCGAAGCCGCAAATACCGTAATGGCACATGCGTTGATACTGCGACACGATGACGACGTCGCGAACATCATCATCGTCGATATCCGCATCGATGACATGCTTCTTCGCCTCTTTGACGAGGCCTTCCATGCCCTTGCAATGCTCTTTCTCGCTCTCGCCGCAATCCTTCAGCAGCTTCTCCAGGGTCGCGGTATGATCCTTGATACCCTCGGCAGCCTTGCTGAGACGTTCCTTGAGCTTGGGATCGCTCGCTTTGTCGGCCAGTTGGCTGACCATTTTCGACATCTGATCATTTGCAGACCAGTTGTCGGCCAGTTCTTCCTTGTAGCAATCTTCAAGGTTTTTCGGTGCAGACACAGTAGGTCTCCTCTTTGATGGCCATGAAAACTCACGGCAGCTTCTGATTGGGTAATCTCTGAGCGGGCCGTTTGGTTTCGAACAATTTAAATCCAAGGGATAAACGGTATAGCCGTAACTATCGATATGCTGGAATATCTTGGCGATTGTCGGCAAACGCCGTTGAAAAACGGTTCCTCCTAATAACGGGTATAGCGGTAGTTAATTAACCAATAAGGTGCAATGGCTCGCACTCAGACTGATATGCTATGAGCAGATCTGCCCCTTCGTCCGTCGGACGGGATGAGCGAGGTTCGCGCGGTATTATCGGTATCCCGGGCCGCGCACGGATGCAGCGGTTCCGGTGCTTAGTGAAAACGTTCGCTTCTTGCCCGACGAGGTGCAGGGGCCAGAACCATAGTTTTGGATATTCATCGCTGCCCCGCGCACTGTATGCTTGTGGTCATTGAATTGCGGTATGACAAACGCGTCGGAGAGAGATTGGCGAAAATGGACATCATTGATTTAGCCCGGTGCCAAAAGTCGCCACGCTTCTACCAAGCCACCCTAAATGACGCCTAGCGCTCAATTTCGTAATGGATCGGGTTGAAACTGCCATTGTTGGAGGAGTATGTGGAACAGGCGGTAAGGCGTATAACCAGATCAATTCCGCCTTTTAGTCGAATATAATCCCCTGGCTTGCTAATCAGGGGATCGACACGGAGCGCGCCATCGGGAGCCACCCGCACATTCATGAAAACGTTGAATGCACAAGGAATTTGGTCGGCTTCGATCCCGTAGGGTGCAAGTGCCTCAGCCACGTTGCCGAAGCAGCCGCAGTGGACAGGCTTCTCGGGATAAAAATGCCGGAAGGTATCTTCGCTGCAGGGCGTCAGCAAAAAATCATGCGTGCCGACCTTATCCTCGATGATGGTCCGCATAGTTTCTGATCGGTTGGACCACACCTTATCACCTTCGCTAAGCTGGAGTGTCTCTTCGTAGTCGAAGGTCCGCCCATTCGAGAGCACTTCGCGCGCATTGTAGGGGGCGAACGCGACCAGATTGCTCACTTTAGCCCTCGTAGTCGATTACCCTCAGAACTTGTCCGCTTTCCAGATTAAAGGTGGTCCCGCTGCGGGGAGCAATGACTTCGGTCAAGCTTTGGAGCTCGCTCTTTTGTCGCGAAAGGGGCATACCCACTCCTCGGTTACCACTCGGCCGCTGTACTGGCGGGCTTCGCTTACTTCGCCGTGGCGCGCCAGCATGGGATTGAGAGAGCCGGCGAGCTCCTGGTCCCTTTCGAGAATCCGTTCGCGCATGCGTTCATATTTTCCCTCCTCACGAAGTTGTTCGAATTGAGCGTGAAGGTTAAACACCAGTGTTGGTCGTGGAAAGCGACGTGCAGGTCGAGATGCTAGAGGATGGAGACCGACCACGAAGAATGCCTCACCGCCGAAGCTCAACGAAAAGTGTGGGTCTGAAGGGTCGGCGCTAACGCGATGATCGTAACGTTGACCAAGCCAATGGTCCTTATCGGCGAACGATTGAATGCGGGTCCACATCAGTTTTTCGAACTTGGCTTCATCCAGGTTTTCAGGCCCTAAGAATACAACCGCGAGACTGCGTAGTCCGCTGGGATCAGCCTTGTAGTCCTCAGCCCATTCCATGAGTTCGCGATGGATCCGAACATCGTCCCATCCACTATCGAGGCTATGGCATACGAGGACCTTGAGAGTTCCCTTCGCCAAAGCAGATTTTGCTCCCACACAGGGGAAGTCCGGCTCGGCTATCTGGGCGCGCAGTTGTTCCTCTCCCTCAATCCGGGTTGCATCATCGATAAGCATGGAATCGAAAATCCCTAAGCTTAGAACTAGTTCCATCGCTGGCGAGGGCACCCCCGACACTACCAACCGGTTAAACCGCGCACGCAAGGGCCGCACTTAGTTAGGGTTATCTTAGGTCGGGACACAGGTCGAATGAGGTTGGGATAAGGATCAGATAGGTGGAAGTTGCTCCGGTCTCTCGACATTCCCCATTGCTTCCGCTTCGTCCAGATCAATGTCCTGTTTCGGTATTACCGTGAGGCGGCCATTGGTTTCCAGGACCACCCAGTTCGCATCGTTTGTGGCTAGGCCATGTTCGCGCAATGCGCTGCAGATCTCCTCTCTAGAGATGCGGGTCTTGCGTAGGGCCGAGTCGATATATTGGCCCTTATGGGTCAATAGGGTGGGGGATGCTTTCACCAGATGCGCGACAAACTTGGAGCGAAGGACGACCCACGTCAAAATAAACTGCAAGATCATGATAACGACGATAGCGACCGTGGCACGGAGGGCTGGAGGACCAACGACGGCGACGCGCTAGACGACGTGTACGCTACCCTGGCCAGGATTAAACCCATTGGAAACGTCGGTAAGAAGAAGGAAAAGAAGGAAAAGAAGGACAAGAAGGACAAGAAGGAAAAGAAGGAAAAGAAGAAAG
>JBELIU010000147.1:0-7489 GCA_042090735.1 Novosphingopyxis sp.
CCGGCCAACCCCCCCGCGATATTTCGCCCATCTCGATCGTCGACGAGATGCGCACCAGCTATCTCGATTATGCGATGTCGGTGATCGTCAGCCGCGCGCTGCCGGATGTGCGCGACGGGCTGAAGCCGGTGCATCGGCGTATCCTCTACGCCAGCCAGGAGGGCGGCTTCGTCGCCGGGCGGCCTTATCGCAAGAGCGCCAAGATTGTCGGCGACGTGATGGGCAACTACCATCCGCATGGCGACAGCGCGATCTACGACGCATTGGCGCGCATGACGCAGGACTGGTCTATGCGCGTGCCGCTGGTCGACGGCCAGGGCAATTTCGGATCGATGGACCCCGATCCGCCGGCATCGATGCGCTATACCGAGGCGCGGCTCGCCAAGGTGGCGAACTCGATCCTGGCCGATCTCGACAAGGATACGGTCGATTTCACGCCCAATTATGACGGCAGCCGGGAAGAACCGCAGGTTCTGCCCGCGCGCTTTCCCAACCTTCTCGTCAACGGCGCCGGCGGTATCGCGGTCGGCATGGCGACCAATATTCCGCCGCACAATCTGGGCGAAGTCATCGCCGCCGCGCTGGCTTATATCGATAATCCGGGCATCGAGATCGAGGAACTGATCGAGATCGTCCCCGGTCCGGACTTCCCGACGGCGCCGATCATTCTGGGGAAGGGCGGTGCGCGCGCGGCCTATATGGAAGGCCGCGGATCGATCATGATGCGCGCCCGGCATGAGCTGGAAGATGGGCGGAGCGACCGCCGCTCCATCGTGCTGACCTCCATCCCGTTCCAGGTGGGCAAGAACGGTCTGGTCGAGAAAATCGCCGAGGCGGCGAAGGACCGGCGGATCGAGAACGTCTCCGACATTCGCGACGAATCCAGCCGTCAGGGCGTACGCATCGTCATCGATCTGAAGCGCGATGCGACGCCCGAAGTGGTGCTCAATCAGCTGTGGCGCCACACGCCCGCGCAGTCGAGCTTCCCCGCCAGCATGCTCGCCATTCGCGGCGGCCGTCCGGAGGTGCTGAACCTTCGCGACATCATCGAAGCTTTTGTGAGGTTCCGAGAAGAAGTCATTACGCGGCGCACGAAATATGAATTGAACAAGGCGCGCGAGCGGGCGCATCTCTTGCTTGGCTTGGTCATTGCCGTCACCAATCTGGACGAGGTGGTGCGGATCATCCGCGGTTCGGCAAGCCCCGCCGCTGCCCGCGCTGCACTGCTTTCGCGCGAATGGCCGGTTGCCGAAATCGCGAGCTACATCGCCTTGGTCGAAGCGGTCGAACATGAAGTCGATGGCGACACCTATCGCCTGTCAGAGCGACAGGTGAAGGCCATTCTGGACCTGCGCCTGCACCGGCTGACCGCGCTTGGTCGCGACGAAATCGGTGATGAATTGCAGGAGCTTGCGGACAAGATCGAAGGATATCTCGCGATCCTGGCCGACCGCCGGAAACTGTACGACGTGATGCGCGGAGAGCTCGAGGCGATCCGCGACGAGTTCGCTACACCGCGCCTCAGCGAAATCGCGCCGAGCTGGGAAGGCCTTGAGGACGAAGACCTGATGGAGCGCGAGGAGATGGTCGTGACCGTCACCCATGGCGGCTACATCAAGCGCACCGCCCTCGCCTCTTTCCGCGCGCAGAAGCGTGGCGGCAAGGGCCGCGCCGGTATGGCGACGAAGGACGAGGATGCCGTTACCGAGCTGTTCGTCACCTCCACGCATACACCGGTCCTGTTCTTCTCGAACAAGGGGCAGGTTTATCGTTTAAAGGTCTGGAAACTGCCGGAAGGCGGCCCGCAAACCCGCGGTCGCCCGATGGTAAACCTGCTGCCTCTGAGCGAGGGCGAAGTGATCACGAACGTCCTGCCGCTGCCCGAGGACGAGGGCGAGTGGGGCAATCTGCACATCGTGTTCGCGACGGCACGCGGCATGGTCCGCCGCAACAGCATGGATGCGTTCACCAACGTGCCATCCAACGGCAAGATCGCGATGCGCTTCGACGAGGGTAGCGAAGACAGGCTGATCGGCGTGCGCCTGCTGACCGAGGAACACGACGTTTTCCTCGCGAGCCGGCAGGGCAAGGCGATCCGTTTTGCCGCCACCGACGTGCGCGAATTCCAGAGCCGTACTGCCACCGGCGTGCGCGGCATGAACCTGGCGGACGACGACGAGCTTGTCTCGATGGCGACGCTGCGGACCGACGATACCACGTCCGAGGAACGCGATGCCTATCTGCGGGCCGCGCCGTGGAAGGAAAACGAGATCGAGAGCACGCTGGAGGCGGACCGGATGGACCATCTTCGCGACACCGAAGAGTTCATCATGACGGTGTGCGCCAACGGTTATGGCAAAATCTCCAGCGCTTATGACTATCGCCAGATCGGGCGCGGCGGAAAGGGCCTGATCAATATCGACAATATCGCGCGCAACGGCCCGGTCGTGGCGAGCTTCCCGGTCGTCACCGGCCAGCAGCTGATGCTGGTGACCGATCAGGCGAAGATGATCCGCCTGGGTCTCACCACCATGCGCGTCATCGGGCGCAACTCGGCCGGCGTTCGCCTGTTCGATGTGGCCAAGAACGAGCATGTCGTGGGCGCTGCGCGGATCGATGAAGACGAAACGCCCGAGAACGAGGCCGAAGAGGCCGTCGCCGAGGAAATGGCAGAGGGCGATCCCAAGGCCGTCCACCTCGACGATGGCACGAGCCGCGAGACGCTCAGCGAGAATGTCGAGGAAGAGGATCCGGACGCACAGTAAGGCTGCGTCCCAGGAATCTTTTAACGGGCCGGATGATGTGCTCATCCGGACCGGCACGTTGGCTTATCGATCCGTCCGTATCGCGGGATTGCCCGACGCGGTTTCGCGCGAGCGCTGGACGATGCCGGTCGTCATCATGAAGACGCCGACGTAATAAAGCGGCCAGACCAGCCAACTCGCGAGGCTGTCCGCCAGCAAGCCGCCCTCACGCGCCAGCAGCACGATGTCCGATGCGAGGAACAGCAGGCCGCCCAGACCGGTCCTGTACCGCGGGAAACGGCTGTACCATGCCATTCCCGCCATGACCGAAACGAAGCTGACATAGACCAGCAATCCGGGTTCATCGCCCGGTGTGGGTGACAGGAACCATCCACTCACCAGCGCGGCGAGCGGAATGATAATCGCAAGCGCCCGCTGGCTTGCCGTGGGATCGGATCGCCGGTTGAGCCAGAAGTAGATGATGGCGACAAGATGCCCGCAGACGAACAGGAACGCGCCGTTCACCAGATCGAATTCCAGCACGACATCGCCCGCAGCGTAGAAGCCGAGAAACAGTCCGACGAACGCGCGCTGCCGCACAGCAGGCCAGCGCAGCGCATAGGGGATCAGCAGGGCAACGCAGGCCCCTTTCCAGAGGACCGCGAGGCCGCCAAGCATCGCGCTGCGCTCCACGAACACATAACCGATCCCGAAAAACAGACTGGCGAGCAACCAGGGCCGCGCTGTGGCAAGACCCTGATCGCTCATGCTCGTTCCTCGCACAAATCGGCGAGCGTGAGGGCAAGCAGACCCGGCAAATCATCCGCGATCAGCCCTGCGCCCCCGCGTTGTCCCGCATCGCCATGCAGCCACGCCGCCATCGCCGCGGCTTCAAAGGCATCGTCATGCTGCGACAACAGGCCAGCGATGGTGCCGGTGAGCACGTCGCCGGCCGCTGCGGTTGCGAGCCAGGGCGTCGCGTGACGATTGACGGCATGGCGGCCGGACGGTGACGCGATATGCGTTGCGGCTCCCTTCAAAAGCACGGTGGCCTCGCTTCGCTCAGCCGCGGACCGGACAGCCGACGCGCGATCGTCCATTTCGATATCCGGGAAAAGCCGCGCAAATTCGCCCGCATGCGGCGTCAGCACCACGTCCTCGCGCAAGTGCGAGAAAAGACTGGCGGAGTCCTCGGCGAATGACGTCAGGGCGTCGGCATCCAGCACGGTGGCAAAACCCCTGCCCAGCCAGTCCAGCGCTTTCGCGCGCGTTCCCTCACCGACGCCGAGGCCCGGCCCCAGCGCCAGCGCGCCAGTGCGATCGTCGATAAAGGCGTTTGCGCCATCGTCACGGCGCAGCATGATCGCCGTAAGGTGCGCGGCATGTTCATCAAGTGCAGCGGCTTCCCCCACCACGGTTACCAGCCCCGCACCCACGCGCAGGCAAGCCATGGCGGCAAGGCGTGCGGCACCCGTCGCGTGGCGCGGACCGGAGAGGACGAAGGCATGGCCGCGATCATATTTGTGACCGTCATCTGCGGGCGGCGAAACCCGCGGCGCCAGCACCGTTCCATCCTCTGCGAAGCGGGCTTCGAACATACGAGCATCTCCTCTTGTAACCGATCATTGTCGCATCGCCCCCGTATTTGCTAGAGGGCTGCCCATGGAACATCAGGTGCACATCATCGGCGGCGGGCTCGCCGGATCGGAAGCGGCGTGGCAATTGGCGGAGGCCGGCGTCAAGGTGCGCCTGTCCGAGATGCGCGGCGGCGGCGACATCACGCCTGCGCATCAGACCGAGGAGCTGGCCGAGCTGGTCTGCTCCAACAGTTTCCGTTCCGATGACGATACCGCCAACGCGGTCGGCCTGCTGCACCACGAAATGCGCGGGCTCGGCTCCCTCGTTATGCGCGCGGCTGAAGAGGCGAAAGTACCCGCCGGATCGGCGCTCGCGGTGGATCGCGATATTTTCTCCGCTGAGGTGTCCAAGGCGCTGGAAAATCATGCCAATATCGAGATCGTGCGCGAGCGTATCGACACGCTTCCCGGCGAGGGCCTCACCATCGTCGCTACCGGCCCGCTGACCGCCGCCGGCCTTGCCAAAGACATCCTGGCGCGCAGCGGGCAAGACAGCCTGGCCTTTTTCGACGCCATTGCGCCGATCGTCTATCATGAGAGCATCGATTTCGACATCGCCTGGTATCAGAGCCGCTGGGACAAGGTCGGTCCGGACGGCGACGGCAAGGACTATATCAATTGTCCGCTCGACAAGACGCAATATGACGCCTTCGTTCAGGGTCTGATCGATGGCGAGAAGGCCGAATTTCGCGACTGGGAGAAGGACACGCCCTATTTCGAGGGTTGCATGCCGATCGAGGTGATGGCCGAACGTGGGCCGGAAACGCTGCGCTTCGGGCCGATGAAGCCCGTTGGTCTCACCGATCCGCGCACGGGCCGCTGGGCGCATGCGGTGGTGCAACTGCGCCAGGACAACCGCCTCGGCACGATCTGGAATATGGTCGGTTTCCAGACGAAGCTGAAATATGGCGCGCAGGTGGAGCTGTTCCGCACCATTCCGGGCCTGGAGAAAGCGGAGTTCGCGCGGCTGGGCGGCCTGCACCGCAACACCTTCATCCATTCGCCGTCCGTGCTGGACCATCAACTGCGCCTGAAGGCAGCGCCCCACATCCGTTTCGCCGGACAGATCACGGGCTGCGAAGGCTATGTGGAAAGCAGCGCCGTAGGCCTTGCCTGCGGGCTCATGACGGCCGCTGAAATTCACGGCCACGCCTTCACGCCGCCCCCGCCGACGACCGCGCTCGGCGCGCTGCTCGGTCACATCACCGGCGATGCGGAGCGCAAGGACTATCAGCCGATGAACGTCAATTTCGGCCTGTTTCCGCCGCCGGAGGGCAAGGTGAAGAAGAAGGAGCGCAAGCTGTTCTACACCGAGCGGGCAAAGCGCGACATGGCCGAATGGATGCGCCCCGTGGTGGCGGCTTGAGCTAACAGCGGCACTTCGCCGTTGTCTTCCGCTTGGGCGCGGTGGTCGCAAACTCCTGGCGCGTGAGAAGGCCGTTGCCGTCCTGGTCCGCGCCCTTGAATTTGTCCCCCGTTGCGACCGCCCACTCCTCGAACGTCAGCAGATTGTTGCCGTCGATATCGAGTTTGCGGAACGCGGCGGTGCGGCTGCCCATGAGTTCGGTGCGGCTGATCAGCTCGTCCCGGTCCCGGTCGTAGCGATTGAAGCGCACCTGCTCGCGCGAGACCTTGGGCGCTTCGGGGGGAACCGGCGGCGCGGGGCCGCGCGCATTCCCGATATCACCCGCATCGGGTAGGCCGGTCGCCATAACTTCGGGCGGAGGCGGCGGCCCGGTTACGGGCTTTTCATCCTGAGCGCGGCCCTGCCACCACAGCAGCCCCGCCCCCAGCAACAGCAATGTTCCCAATATGCCCGCGACAAATCGGCTCATGATCGATCCCCCCAGGGAACGATCATGGCGCGCTTCAACGTCCCGTCAAGCCGTGCCAGCTAAGACGCAGACCTGCGAAGCGGCCTTCGGACTGCGCGGCGAGGAGCAGAAGCGACAGGGGGCGGAGGCGGCGCGGCCAGCGCCGCGTTCGCGTCCACTCCAGATTGCTGGCCCCTCCCAGCTCAGCCAGCGACCAGGCGCGGCCCGCCGTCTCCACGTCTTCCGGCGCATCCGGTCCGGCAAAACCGCGGAACAGCCCCCCGCCCCGCTCCCGCGCAAAGATGTCCGCCTCGTCCGGCTTCAGGAGGCGCGCTTCCCAGCCGTCCACCATATGCTGCATTGCCGGTTTAATCGGCCAGTCCGCCTGCGCCTGCGCCTGCTGGATGCGGGCGATCAGCGGTTCGCCCTTGGGCGGAGCATCCGATTGCAACACATCGCGCCACCAGGCGAGCCGAATCTGGCCAAGCATCGCCTCGCTACTGGTATCGACGATCCGCGCGAGCCTTCGGTCCAGCTCGAGCAGCAGATCGAGCAGTTCCCTGTCCTGCGGCAGGGCGGCGGTCAGCGCGAGCGCGTTCCAGGGCTTGGCATCATTGGGCGGGGTCATGAAAACAGGCTCGTCCCTAGAACAATCAAGGCCGCATGAAAATGCCTGGTTAAGCGCGATCGTTAAGCACCGTTAACCATGGGCGTTGAGCGCTCCTGCACCATTACCGCTCTATGGCGCAGGGTGAACTCTTCCAGGTTTGGGCAATCAAGGGCTGTATTCGCGATGCGAAACGAAAGGGCAAGGCTGGCACGCGCCGCGATCACGCGGCTGTTACGCGACGAGGGTGGCAACACCCTTGCGATGGTCGCTGCCGGCCTCGTCCCCCTTCTCGCCATGGTTGGCGGGGCCGTCGACATGAGCCGCGATTACATGGTGAAGACGCGGCTGCAGCAGGCCTGCGACGCCGGTGTGCTCGCAGGGCGCAAGGCCGTCGGCAACGGAACCTACGGAGACGCTGCAAAAGCGCAGGCAGCACGCTTCTTCAACGCGAACTTTCCGGCGGGATATCAGGAAGGCACGCAGCTCAGCTTCGTTTCGAGCTCTGTGAACAACGGCACCACGGTGGACGGTGTGGCCAGCGTGCGCGTGCCCAATCTCGTCATGTTTATCTTCGGCATGGCCCACACCGATCTGAGTGTCACATGCTCGTCCGCCCTTGATGTCACCAACATCGATATCACCATGGTTCTCGACACCACGGGCTCGATGGACGATCCGATCTCC
>JBELIU010000148.1:0-7474 GCA_042090735.1 Novosphingopyxis sp.
AGCGGCGGCAAGGAGGAGGGGATAACGCATGGAACACATCGCTTTCTGACAGGAAGAACTAAGGGTTGGGTGCAGACTCAGCCGCGCTTGTGGAAACTCGCCATCGCATTATTCATGCTTCGAACATCCATTCTCTCGATACGCGCGACCGGGCGGCCATGGCTTGCGCGGCACAAGGTCCCCAAGGCAAAAACATCGCGCGATAGTAGAAAGCCGCCGGGCCCGGTGGCAAGCACTCAGCGGGCTCTTTTTGCGCCGACCGCATGGGGCGCAAGTAGCACCGCAACCTTGCCGCACTGCACAAAAAGTCCTGCACGGCCTCGACCTGGGCAATTTCGCTCCCTATGTGTGCCTCCGCCCGGCGCAGCGCCGTTTTGCGTATCGCGCCGCGCCGCCCATGACCTGAACTGTCCCGAAGGATATCCCATGGCCTCCCCTTTCGATGGCGTGAAGCGCCTCGTCGTGAAGATCGGCTCCGCCCTGCTCGTTTCCCCCGAAGGCGAGGTTGAGCGCTACTGGCTCGCCAGCCTGATCGACGATATCGAGACGCTGCGGCGCGAAAACGGTATCGAGACGATCATCGTCGCATCCGGCGCCGTCGCGCTCGGCGCGCGCATCCTCGATCTGCCCGCAGGCGGCAAGAGCAGCCTGGACGATGGCCAGGCCTCCGCCGCCACCGGCCAAATCGAACTGTCCGGCCTGTTTTCCGAGCTGCTGCGCGCACACCGCCGCCGCGCCGCGCAAATCCTGGTAACGCTGGAAGACCTGCAGGACCGCCGCCGCTATCTGAACGCCTCGGACACGATCGAGCGACTGCTGTCGCTCGACGTCACGCCGATCATCAACGAAAATGACAGCGTCACCACCCGCGAAATCCGCTTCGGCGACAATGATCGGCTGGCCGCGCGCGTGGCGCAGGCAGCGCATGCGGACATGGTGCTGCTGCTTTCCAACGTCACCGGCCTGTTCTCGGCCGATCCGGGCAAGGACCCTGACGCGATCTTCCTGAAGACGGTAGACAGCGTCGCCGATCTCGATGTCGATCTTGGTCCGCCAACCGGCCCGGGCACCGGCGGCATGGGATCGAAGGTGGAGGCTGCGCGCATCGCGGTCGCCAGCGGTATCGAGCTTGCCATTGCCGATGGCCAGAAGCCGAACCCGATCATCCGTTTCCGCGACACCGGCGATGGCACGGTCTTCACCGCAGAGGGCGGCGTGGACAAGCGCAAGGCCTGGATTGCCGGCAAGATCGACGTGCGGGGCACGCTGCACGTCAATCAGGGCGCCAAGGATCACCTGCTGAAGGGCGAGAGCCTGCGCACCGAGGGGGTGACCAAGGTGGAAGGCGAGTTCTCGCGCGGCGATTCGGTCGATATTCATGACGCGAACGGCCAGCTGCTCGCTCGCGGCCTCATCAGCTATGACGATAACGACGCCAAGGCGCTGGCCGGCAAGGACGCGGACGAACAGGAATCGATCCTGGGCTATGCGCCGCGCGGCTCGCTGATCGACAAGAACAACCTCGTTCTGCTCGTCTGAGCCATCCGGCAGCGCGTCCGGGCGGGCAACCAACTGCCCGCCCGTTCATTGATGAAATGAAACATTCCCGCCTGGCGGGCCGCGTTCGTGCGCCTTTGCGCCGCCACACTCGCCGGCACCAACATTCGAAGGAGACCCATTTTCCATGGCCGACAATCATGATCAGCTAATCCAGGACATGGGCGAGAAAGCCCGCAGCGCCGCGATGCGTCTCGCCCTCGCCACGACGGAAGAGAAAGCCGCCGCCGTCAAGGCCGCTGCCCAGGCGATGCGCGACGACAGCACCGCCATCCTGGAAGCGAACGCCAAGGACATGGATAATGCCAGCGATCTTCCGGACGCAATGCAGGACCGGCTGAAGCTGACTGCGGATCGCCTCGCCGCGATCGCCGACGCGGCCGACAAGGTGGCCAGCCTTCCCGATCCGGTGGGCGAGATCATCAAGGAGTGGGAACAGCCCAATGGCCTGAAGTTCGAGCGTCGCAGAGTGCCGCTGGGCGTGGTCGGCATCATCTACGAAAGCCGGCCCAACGTCACCGCCGACGCGGGCCTTCTTTGCCTGATGGCCGGCAATGCCGCCATTTTGCGCGGCGGATCGGAAGCGGTGCATTCCAATCGTGCGATCCACGCCGCGATCGTCAAAGGCGTCGAAAAAGCAGGCTTGCCCGGTGACGCCGTCCAGTTGATGCCGACGCAGGATCGCGGCGCCGTCGGCTCCATGCTGAGGGCGGCAGGCCTGATCGACATCATCATTCCGCGCGGCGGCAAGGGCCTTGTCGCGCGTGTGCAGGAAGAAGCGCGCGTTCCCGTACTCGCCCATCTCGACGGCATCTGCCACGTCTATGTCGACGGTGCGGCCGACCCCGAGAAGGCGCGAGAGATCGCGGTCAACGCCAAGATGCGCCGCACCGGCATCTGCGGCGCGATGGAAACGCTGCTGATCGACGAAGCCGCACAGAGCTTCGCGCCCGATGTCATCAAGGGCCTGCTCGATGCAGGATGCGAAGTGCGCGGTGATGCCAAGGTCGAGCAGATGGACGAGCGCGTCAAAGCCGCCAGCGATGAGGA
The DNA here is from genome assembly GCA_042090735.1 of Novosphingopyxis sp. Taxonomy (GTDB): domain Bacteria; phylum Pseudomonadota; class Alphaproteobacteria; order Sphingomonadales; family Sphingomonadaceae; genus Novosphingopyxis. The sequence continues at coordinate 2,608 of JBELIU010000148.1, forward strand.
TTGGGATACCGAATATCTGGAGCCCATCGTCTCGGCCCGGCTGGTGGACGGCGTGGACGGCGCGGCGCGGCACATCGCGGCGCATGGCAGCCACCACACCGATTCGATCGTCACCGAAGACAACAGCATCGCGGCCCGCTTCCTCAACGAAGTGGACAGCGCCATTGTGATGCACAACGCCTCCACCCAGTTCGCCGATGGCGGGGAATTCGGCTTCGGCGCGGAAATCGGCATCGCCACCGGCCGCCTCCACGCCCGCGGCCCCGTAGCTCTGGAAGGCCTTACCACCTACAAAACGGTCGTTCACGGCGAAGGCCAGACCCGGCCTTCCTGAAGCGCCCGTTCGGATTGGAACCGGTGACGGATCTTGCGTGTTCCGTCACAAGCCAAAAGGCCGTCCCGCAACCGATGCGGGACGGCCTTTTCATTTACATTCGAGCCTAGGCCTCAATCCTCCCAGAAATAGGGCATGCGCTTCGCATCGCCGGTCTCGACTTCGTTCATCGTCACCGGATCGTACATACGGCCGCCCAGCATGACATAGGCGATGTCGTCGGAATTGCGGATATCCACCGTCGGGTCGGCGTCCAGCACCACCAGATCGGCCAGCTTGCCCTGCTCGAGCGAGCCGATGTCGCGTTCCATGCCGAGCGACTGCGCAGCAACGATGGTGCCGGCACCCAGCGCTTCCAGCGGGGTCATGCCGCCGCGCACGAAGCTCCAAAGCTCCCAGTGCGAACCGATGCCCGCCTGCTGGCCATGCGCGCCGATGGCGATCTTCACGCCGCGCTCGGCAAGCTTCTTCGCCTCGCGGGCGTTGTCATCGTCCACGAACGCGTCTTCGGGGGCCTTGGTCACCCGCTTGCCCGCTGCGGCCAGCGCAGCCGGCGGGGTGTGTGCCTTCAGCAGCGGATGCTCGTAGATATTCATCGCCTGGCGCCAATAGGGATCGCCGGCCAGCCCGCCATAGGTGACCACGAGCGTCGGCGTATTGTTGGTGTCCGACTGGCCGAAGAACTGCAGCACGTCTTCGTAAAAAGTCTCGAGCGGGACATTATGCTCCAGCGTCGAATTGCCGTCGGCGACCAAATTCATGTCCATGCCGTAGAGCGAACCGCCCTCGGCCACGACCAGCATGTTCTCGGCGCGCGAGGCGGCGACCACCATCTGGCGCTGCTCGCGCCGGGGCTGGTTGTAGTTCTTCACCGAATAAGCGCCTTGCGCCTTCAGCCGCCGGACATGGTCCAACGCGTCCTGATATTTGTCGATCTCGGCGTAGACGCCATAAGCCTTGGCGCCGTAGATGACCTCTCCGGTCGAAAAGATGCGCGGGGCAAGCAGATCGCCCGCCTGCTGCATTTCGCTGGCGACGAAGATCTCGCTCGCCGTGCTGGAGGGATCGTGGATCGTGGTGGTGCCGAGCGCGAGGTTCTGCACCGCGGACCAGTTCTGCTGCGGCACCAGTTCATCCGTGCCCTGCGGCCCGTGCGCGTGCGCATCGACCAAGCCGGGAATGATGGTCTTGCCCGTCACGTCCACCGTCTTCGTGCCGGCGGGTACCTGCACCGAGGCGGCAGGGCCGATGGCGGCAATCCGGTCTCCGTCGATCAGCACCGTACCGTTCTCGATCACGCCGCCATCCGTGCCCGCCATGGTAACGATGCGCGCGCCAGTGAGTGCGATGCGGCCCTGATGCTTGTCCGCTCGCACCGTCCGCGCCAGCGACACGCCGGAGCGCGGCGGCGCGAAGGCGGCTGCCTTCTGCCCCTCGGCGGGCGGAGCGGCGGGGAACAGGTTCGCGAGATCGGCCGTGTAGAGCGTCGGCCCCATCGACCAGTGGAGGCGCGAACCGTCTCCCTGGAAATGGATATAGTCCGCCCCGCCCTCGCTCACGCGGACCACGGGCAGCGCCTTGGCATCGGGTGAGAGCGAGACATTCTGGCCGCCCGGCAGCAGCGGCGCCACGAACGCTTCGTAATTCTGGCGGAAGGCGAGATAATCGCCGTTCGGCCCCACCGCGAAGTCGTTGATCAGATCACCATTGGCATGGACGCGCTTGTCCTGGCCATTGAGATCGGTGCTGAACAGTTCGGTCTTGTCGGCGGAGCGATCGATCATGAAGATGCGCGCGCCGTCCGCGGCAAATTGCCCGCGCGCGGCGTCGCGGTTGATCAGCTTCGGCGTGCCACCCGATGCGGGCACGGTATAGACGCCGGGATTTTCGGACCATTCGGGTGCGGTAAGGTACCCGCCTTCATGCTTTTCGAACACGATCAGCTTGCCGTCCGGCGCAAAATGCGGGCGCGCATAATGGCCCGGCTGGTTCGTCACCGCGCGTCCGCTGCCGCCATTGGCCGCAACGGTGCGGATGGTACCCAGCCCCTCATCGGTCCAGTCGACATAGACGATGCTGCCGCCGTCGCGCGACCAGCTCGGGAACAGTTCGCGGCTAGTGCCGTCATCGCTGGTCAGGCGGCGCGGAGCACCTGATCCCATGTCCTTTACATATAGCTTTCCGAGGCTCTCGAAGACGACGCGTCGACCATCGGGCGAGACTTCGGCAAAGCGCGGCATCTTCGCGGTAAAGCTGTCCGCGCCCACCGGAATCACCGGATGCGGTGCCTTGGAAACACCGCGCGTGTCGTTCACGCGGAACGGGATAACACCGGCATTGCCTCCATCCGCGTCGATGCGGCGAATCTTGCCGCCCGCCCAGAAGAGGATGGAATTGCTGTCCGGCGTCCACGCCATGTTCGGATAGACGCCGGTGACCGCCCAGGTCTCCTGCACGTCGCGGTCGAGATCGCCATAGATCTCCTTCACCGCGCCCGAAGTCATGTCCTTCATCCACAGCTTGGACTTGCCGTCTTCGCGCCGGACGAAGGCGATACGCTTGCCGTCGGGCGAAGGCTGCGGACGCACCGCGCCGCCCAGGCCGCTGATTGCGGTGGTCGTCTCTCCGGTTTCCAGATCGTAGCGCAGGATATCGAACAGATCGGTATTCGAATCCTGCGCATATTCGAAGATCGGGCCGGGCGTGACGTTCTTGGTGTAGTAGACCGCATTGCCCTTCGGCGCGAAGACGGGCTCGCCCAGTTCCTTCTGCCACTGCTCGCTGGGCCGTTCGACCAGCTGTACGCCCGATCCGCCCGAGACATGGTAGAGCCAGATCTCACCGGTGCCGAGCGAACGGCCGGTGGTGAAATGCTTCTTGGCTGCGATGTAGCGTCCGTCCGGTGACCAGCTCGGCTGGTTCAGAAGGCGGAATTCCTCCTTCGTCGCCTCGCGCTTGTCCGAACCATCGGCGTTCATGATCCAGATATTGTCGCCGCCGCCCCGATCCGAGGTGAAGGCGATGCGGCTGCCGTCCGGCGAGAAGCGCGGCTGCACTTCCCAGGCCAGCCCCTCGGCGATGCGCATCGGCGTGCCGCCCGATATCGGCATGGTGTAGATATCGCCGAGCAGCGCGAAGGCGATCGTGCGCCCGTCCGGGCTGACGTCGAGATCGATCCAGCTGCCTTCATCCACATTGATCGGAACCTGAGTGATCTGGAAACCGGGGGGATCGTTGACGTCCCATGTGTCCACGCTTGCCGGATCGAGCGCGTTCGGCCCTTGCGTGGCGGCAGGTGCAGGCGCCTCGTCCGACTGCGGTAGCTGCGAGGGATCCTCATCCTTCGCCGTGCTGGAGATGACCTCGTCCTCCGGCCCCTCGGTCTGTTCGAGCGGCGGCGGATCGCCATATTCCTGCGCCCGAACCGCTGATGGGGTGACGGCAGGCAAGGCAAGGAGCGCAGCGATGACGCCGTGCAGCGCGTAGTTCATGATTGTCTCTCCCTCACGGACTTCACGCTACCGTAGCGAGGGAGTGGGCAGGGACAAGCGGGATCGACCGCCAGACCGTGAAAGCTATTTCAACCGCGCAAGAAGTTCCTTGATCGGCACGAACGCGAACGCCACCGAGCTGTCCGCGATGCCGTACGGCAGGAACAGCGTGTCGCCGAGCCGCATGGCCCCGCAGGTATAGACCACGTTCGGCACATAGCCCTCCCGGTCCGTATTGGCGGCGGTCAGGATCGGTTCGCTGGCACGTGCAATCACCTTGGACGGATCGTCCTTGTCGAGCAGCACCGCGCCGATCGCATATTTGCGCATCGCACCGACGCCGTGGGTGAGCAGCAGCCACCCCTCGTCCAGCTCGATCGGCGAACCGCAATTGCCGATCTGTACGAACTCCCAAGGATATTTGGGCTCCAGCAGCTTGTCGCCGCCATCCCAGCGTTCCAGCGAGTCCGATTTCAGGAGGAACAAATTCTCCCCGTCCTGCCGCCCGATCGCCATATATTGATCGCCGATCTTGCGCGGGAACAGGGCGATGCCCTTGTTGCGCGAGGCGGCACCGGCGATCGGTTTCAGATCGAAATGGCGCCAGTCGCGTGTGCGCATAAGCTCGGACTGGATCTCGCGCCCCGAATAAGCGGTGTAGGTGCCCAGCCATTCGGTCGAGCCGTCCTCATGCGTGAACTGGACGAGACGAAGGTCTTCCAATCCGTTGCGCTGCGCATCGGTGATCGGAAAGATGACCGTCCCGGACAAGGTGCTGTCGCGGTGGCGGATCACCGTCACGGGGCCCTCGGGGACCTCCTCCTCGCCTTGCGCAGTATCCGTGGCGGTAGCGAAAGGCGGTTCGGGGGCCAGTTTCAGCTTGCCGTCCTCCGTCGCGATCCCCTCACGAAAGGCGACGGAGCTGATATGCCCTTCGCCAACCGTGCGCAGCGACATGATGAAGCGGCAGCTGCCCTCGGGCATGCCGGACTGGTCCCAATGCGGCACCACGCTGGGGTTCATGATGGCAGCGGCGGCATAG
>JBELIU010000003.1:0-35310 GCA_042090735.1 Novosphingopyxis sp.
CCAGCAAGGCAACGCGCGCAAGCTTCACGATTGTCGCTTCGGCTCCCGCAGCATTGGAAGAGGAATAGCCGCCACCGATCGCCTGCGCCACGTCATGGATGGACGCGCCGATCAGGAATCCGGCCGCGCGATCGCTGAGACCGAGCTGCGCGGCCAGAATGGGATAGCTGGCCATCGCAAGCGCGCTCGCAAGCGCTACCCCCACCAAGGTGAGGGCGAACTGTGCCTGGGGAAGCCGATCGCGCCCGATCACGCCGTATAAAGCCAGCGCGGCGCTCGCCCCGCAGATCGCTGTGGCCCCGCCGGCGAGAATGCCCGCGAAACGCGACTGACCGGAAAGACGCGCGCCGAGCATTCCTCCGGAAAATGCGACGGCGGCGATGCAAAGCAGTGCAAAGAAGGGCACGAGCCCAATGCCCGCGATCTGCCCGAGCGTGACCTGAAATCCGATCAGCACGATGCCGATCCGCAGACCTTCCCGCCCAACCAGGTCGAGGCCGCGATGCGTACGCGGATCGAGCGCCGCAAAATTCAGGGACAGACCCAGCAGCAGAGCGATCAGGATGGTTGGCGGCCCATAATGATCGCTCATCCACGCCGCGGCGATCGCCAGCGTGGCGCAGAGCAGCAACCCGGGAAAGAGGCTGGTCAGAATCGCTCGAAAGGAGCGGGGGCCTTCCTTGCTGCTTTCGGCCAGCTCCATTTCGCCGTAAAGATCGCCGGCGTAATAGCTGTGCCATTCGGTTTCGTCCGATGGACCATCCTGGACGTGATCTTGCACGCCGCCCCCTCCGTTGGTGGAATTCATCGCTGCTTCCTTCGCGATGGCTTGCTATTATGTCCATCGTTGTCATACTGATAGTCAAGCGATTAACTGGATGCAACCGCCGGGAACATGGCGGTGCCGAGGGAGGATGGGATGCAGGGTACGGGCGATTTCTTGAACGCGCATGCAACCGGCAGGAAAATTCGCATCCTGCTGGTTGGGCTGATCTTTTTTGCAACAGCGCTGAATTATGTCGATCGGCAGGTGCTGGCGCTCCTGAAACCGACGCTCGAGCTGGAATTTGGCTGGACCGACCAGGAATTCGCGCATCTCGGCTCCACCTTCCAACTGGCCGCGGCTCTCGCGCTTTTGGGTGTGGGATGGTTCGTGGACCGCTTTGGCGTGCGCTTTGCCTACGGTTTCGCCGTCGTCATCTGGAGCATCGCGGGCATGGCCCATGCGCTCGCGGCGAGCGTGCAGCAATTTGTTGCAGCCCGGGTTGTTTTGGCTGCGGCCGAGGCGGTCAACACACCGGCTGCGATGAAGGCCGCTGCGGTCTACATCCCGCTGCGCGAACGCTCTCTTGCAATCGGCGCGATCAATACGGCGCCCAATCTCGGCGCCATCATCACGCCGCTGCTGATCCCTCCTTTCGCCGTCGCCTTCGGATGGCGCGCTGCATTTCTGGTCACCGGCGCCCTTGGCTTCATCTGGCTCATCTTCTGGATCCCCGCGATGCGCAAGCTGGAGCCGGTGGCCAAGGTGCCCGAGCGCGCGCCCGTGAACTGGGGCGCGCTACTGAGCGATCGGCGCACATGGGCAGTGGCCGGCGCAAAATTCCTGACCGACTGCGTCTGGTGGTTCGTGCTCTTCTGGATGCCGGATTTTTTTAGCCGCGAATTCGGCATGGGGCAGGGAGAGCTTGGCTGGCCGGTGGCGATCATCTTCACGCTCGCCGCCATCGGGGCGATTACATCGGGCGCGCTTTATCCCATTTTGCTGAGCCGTGGCTTCTCGGTCAACGGCGCGCGCAAACTGTCCATGCTGGTGTTTGCGCTTGCGGTGCTGATCATGCCTTTCGCGCTCACCACTGGCAGCCCTTGGCTTGCCGCCATCTTTATCGGGGCGGGGCTGTTCGCGCATCAGGGTTTTTCGACGAACATCTTCGGCCTGACCACCGATGTCGTGCCCGCAATTCGGGTCGGCAGCGTGATCGCGGTGGGCGCGATCGCGGGGAATATCTCAGGCACGGCGATGATCGAATTCGCAGGCTGGTCGCTGACCCACGGGCACGGATACACGCCGATGTTCGTAATTTGCGGGGGCGCTTATCTGGCCGCGCTGGTTTTGGTACAGCTGATCCTGCCCCGCCTGGAATTGGCGGACGAGGAAGTTTAAGCGTTCAGGAGCGAAGCGCATTCGCGTTCATCGGGGCTCTGCCAAGAGCTACTCTGAGATAACAGAATTTGCGGTAGGGTTTCTGATCCGCTCCACCAACTATCATGATCGGAGGTAGGAGGCGTTTCGCCCGCAGCCTAACTGCGTCCCGCCTTCTCTCGACCGGAGTATGGCGGGGCTGCAGACGCAAAAATCCCCCGGCGCGAACCGGGGGTTTTTCGCTTTCGCCTTGGGAGAGGATAGCGGCTTAGTTGAAGCGAGCCCGCAGGCTGACGCCGAAATAGCGATCGGCATCGCGCGGGATCTGAAGACGGGATCCGGCGCCCACATTCAGCAGCACATAGCTATCGTCCAGGATGTTCCGCGCCTGGAAGGTCAGTCGATAATTGTCCGCGGGATCGGAAAAGCCGATCGACGCACTGAAAAGGCCGTAGGGATCGATCAGCCCCTGCTCGCCCAGATCGGAATATTGGCTGCTCGTGTGCCGATAATTGGTGTTGAAATAAGCGATGAAGCTGCCGAGGTCGGCCTCGTAATCCGCGCCTAATGTGTAGGTGAACTCGGGCGCCAGCGGCAGCCGCGTGCCGTTGCGCGCGTCGGGCGCATTCGTGAGCGGGTTGGGGTTGAATTCTTTCACCCGCGCATCGGCATAAGCCGCGTTTGCGTTCAACGTCAGCCCGGGGACCGGCACGAACAGCAGGTCCGCTTCGAAACCCTGGCTTTTCACCGATCCGGCATTAGTCAAATTGGTGATGATCGTGCCGTTGAGCGTGATGAAGTTGTTCGCCTGGAAACCGTCATAGGTCACCGTGAACGCCGCAAGGTTGGCCTGAACCTTGTTGTCCCAGAAGCGGGATTTTAGCCCGATTTCATTGGCATCGGACGTCTCTTCGGAAACCGGCACCGCGTTGTTGGGCGCGGTGTGGTTGAAGAACACATTATACGCCGGGCCCTTATATCCGCGCGTGTAACTGCCGTAGAGCAGGATATCGTCGGTCGGCTCGAACGTCACCACGGCTTTGCCGGAGAGGTTGCCGTTATTTTGCGATCCGCTGGAAGTGTTCGTGCCATTCCCGCCGGACGCGATCGTGCCGCCTGCGGGATTGCCGCTCACGCCGGGTCCCGTGGCCGGTCGGCCCGTGCGGGCATCGACGCCGGGCGCGCGGATGTGGGTGAAGGAAAGCTCATCCCAGGTGTAGCGAAGCCCGCCGATCAAGCCGAGCGCATCGGTGATCTGCCAGGTGGCCTGGCCGAAGACCGCGTAGTTGCTGGAGTTGACGTCGCTGTTCGACGTCGCGGTGGGATAGGCGGTGTTGACAGGATCGGACAGATTGCAAGGCCGTCCTCCGGTCAGCGGATCGATCGGCAAGGTGGAGGAAGCGCAGGAGATGTCCCTGCGCGTGAAGACCTGCGTGTTGTTCGAGTGCCAGAGGAACCCGCCGAGTTGATAGAAGAACGGGGCCGTCGGATCCGAAGCCACCCGTGCTTCGAAGGACATCTGCTCGGTTGTCACCTCACCGAAGTCATGCAGCTGGAACTGGGTGGTGAGGGGGCGCGGCGTGAAATCGCCCTCGCGAATTTCCTCGTTCGCCCAATTGCGATAGCCGGTGACCACGCTGAGCGTGTGCTTTTCGTCCAGCTCCACATCGCCGGAAAGCGTCAGGCTCCACTGCGTGTCGAGCGTGCGGGTTACCAGATTGTGGTTGACGAAGCGCTGGTCCTCACCAAGCGCTACGCCTTCCGGAAGGTTGAGTTCGGCATCGATCACCGGCCCTGCGCTGACGCCGCGCACATCGGCGCAGCAATCGTCATCGGCTTTGAAATAATCGGCGATGAAGCGAAGATTGGCGATCTGGCCGCGATAATCCACGATTCCGCGCGCGCCATAATGCTCGTAACCGTTCACCTTCTCGCCGTTGAACACATTGGTGATATTGCCGTCATAGGTGCCGTAAAAGCCGGTCACCCGCGCGCTGAGATCGGGTGCCAGTGGTCCGGCGACCGTCCCGCGGAAGCGGTATTCGTCATCCGTATAGGCTTCCGCACGAACTTCCCCTTCGAAAGTTTCGGAGCCACCACGCGAGACGATGTTGACGAGACCTGCGGAGGCATTTTTGCCGAACAAGGTGCCCTGCGGACCGCGCAGCACCTCGAGCCGCTCCAGATCGACGAGGTCCATGAAGGCCTGTCCGGAGCGAGAGAGCACGATGCCGTCGACAACCGTCGATACGCTAGGCTCCGCGGCGATCGAGAAGCTGATCGTGCCCACGCCGCGCATCACGATGGCGCTGTTGGCGCTGGTCGTGCCCTTGCGGAAGCTGACCGACGGCGCGATCACGGCGAGATCTTCGATACTGTCGACGCCTTTGGCCTGTAGCTGTTCGCCGCTAAACGCTGAGATGGCAATCGGCACATCCTGGACATCCTGTTCCACCTTCTGGGCGGTAACAACGATGGTGTCGATGCCGGACGGGGTTTCGACGGCTTCCCCCTCTGCCTCCTGAGGATATTCGGCGGTCTGAGCGTAAGCAGCGCCTGAAAGGCCGATTGCGATCGCACTGGCTGTCCAGCCGAGCGCGCGCACGCGAGTAAGGCGAAAAGTCCCCATATCCATCTCCCATGTCACCATGCCGGGAAAACAGAGTGCGTTTGCCGCACCTCTCGACCCCCCGACATTGCTTCGTGATGCGAGGCGGCGCGATTTATGTCAAGCGTTGTCATAACGGGCTTGCTTAATGTCGACTGGCTAGGCAGTATTTGGATCAGGGAGTGGATTTTTGGTCACAACTTTGCAGTTGAGTGCCGTATCAGACGGCTTCGAAGTCCGCATCGGTGCGAAGATCGTTCTTCGTCACACGCGGTCCTGTCCTGCGGTGGCCATTGCGCGCGGCGCGCCGGATATCACCATGTATCGCGGAAATTTCCGCATCGATGACGCACCGTTCGACTCCATCGAACTGGCGGACTTCGACCTGCAGAATGAGACGGTCGATTTGCTGACAGATGGACGCCGGCATGCGCGCATCTCGATCACCGGCAATCGCCTCACTATCGCATCGATCGATCCGGCTTTCGATCGGATCCGGCTGCGCTTCGTCGCCGAGCCCGGAGAAGCAGTGTGGGGCGGCGGCGAGCAGATGAGCTATCTCGCGCTGAACGGCCGGCGCTTCCCGATGTGGACCAGCGAGCCGGGGGTGGGGCGCGACAAAAGCACGCCGCTCACGCGCCTGATGGACGAGGAGATGGCCGGCGGCGATTATTGGAACACCAACTATCCGCAACCGACTTTCCTCACGTCGCGCTGGCTTGCCGTGCACTGCGCGGAAAGCTGCTACAGCGTGCTAGATTTCAGCGACCCGAAGCATCATGCCGTCGAAGTGTGGCGCCATAGCGCGCAATTCGAGATCTTTTCGGCTGAAGACCCATGCGCTCTGGTTTCGCAACTCTCCACCCGGTTCGGCCGCCAGCCTCCGCTGCCCGACTGGGCGATCGGCGGTGCGATTATCGGCCTCAAAGGCGGCGAGCAGAGCTTCGAGCGGCTAGACCAATTTCTGGATGCGGGCACCGCCGTCGCCGGCCTGTGGTGCGAGGATTGGGCCGGCATCCGGGAGACGAGCTTCGGGCGGCGCTTATTCTGGGACTGGCAGCTTGGCGCGCGAAGTGAAGAGCGATTCCCGAACCTCAGGCAACGCATCGCGGAGCTTGCCGCGCGCGGCATCCGTTTTCTTGCTTATGTGAACCCCTATCTGGCCGTGGACGGTGAGCTGTTTGCCGAAGCGAAATCGGGCGGGCATCTTTGTCGGTGTCTGACGAGCGACGAGCCGCATTTGGTGGATTTCGGCGAGTTCGACTGCGGCGTCCTGGATTTCACGCGGGAGGAGACCAGGACCTGGTTCGCCGAACGCATCATCGGCCGCGAGATGCTGGACAATGGGATCATGGGCTGGATGGCGGACTTCGGCGAATATCTGCCGACCGATCTAAGATTGGCCGACGGGTCCGACGCGATGGAAGCGCATAATCTTTATCCCGTCCTCTGGGGAGAGGTGAACGCCCGGGCCGTGGCCAGCCGAGGCAAAACGGGCGACGTCTTGTTCTTCATGCGGGCAGGGTTCTCGGGCGTTCAGGCGCATTGCCAGCTTCTCTGGGCAGGTGACCAATCGGTCGATTTTACACGCCATGACGGGATCGGCACAGTGATTACCGCTGCATTGTCGGCTGGGCTTGTGGGCAATGCCTACAGCCATTCCGATTGCGGCGGCTACACGTCGCTGCACGGCAATATCCGCAGCGAAGAACTAATGCGGCGCTGGTGCGAACTGGCGGCCTTTGCCCCGGTAATGCGCACGCATGAGGGCAATCGCCCGGCCGACAATCTGCAATATGATTCGACGCCGGAACTGCTGCGATGCTTTGCACGCTGGAGCCGTATGCACGCCCATCTCGCCCCTTACGTCCGGGATTTGTGCCGCGAGGCGCAATCTGCCGGTCTGCCCGCGCAGCGACCGCTCTTCTTGCATTATCCGGACGATCGCTCGCTCTATGAGCTGCAGAATCAATATCTCTACGGGGAAGACCTGCTGGTTGCCCCCGTGATCGAAGAAGGTGTGGACACGCGCAGCGTCGTCTTCCCCGGAAACGCTCCGTGGATTTGTTGTTGGACCGGCGAAGAACATGCGCCCGGCACGCGCGAGATCGCCGCGCCGATCGGTCGGCCACCGGTATTTTATCGCCAGGGTAGCGATCACGCCGCGCTGTTCGCGGCCATGGCCGGGAAGCTTGCGGCATGAGCGAGCGGGCCAACATCAAGGACGTGGCCGAGCGTGCAGGCGTGGCGGTGAAAACGGTAAGCCGCGTCCTGAACGACCATCCCTATGTCCGCGACGAAACCCGCGCGAAGGTCGAGCGGGCGATGAAGGAATTGAACTTCCGTCCCAGCGTGGCCGCGCGCATATTATCCGGCGCGAAATCGAACCAGATTGCGCTGATTTACGACAATCACAGCCCTTATTACATGTTTCAGATCCAGTCCGGATGCTGGAACTATTGTAAGGAGAACGGCATCCGCCTGCTCGCGCAGCCCGTCGATGTCGACGATCCGGCCGTGGGGCAGCAGGTGCGCGGGCTGATTACCGAGACACAGGTCGACGGCATCGTGCTTTCGTCTCCGGTGACCGATTGCGAAGCGGTGCTGAACGTGCTCGACAAGCTCGACATTCCGTTCGTCCGCATTTCCCCCGGCACCAACCACGCTTTGACCAGCTCGGTCTTTATGGATGACGCGCAGGCGGCGGACGACATCACCACCCACCTCATAAATTACGGCCATCGCCGGATCGGCTTTATCAAAGGCCATCCGAACCACATGGCGAGCGAAGAGCGGCTGTTCGGATATCGCCGCGCGCTCGATCGAGCAGGCATCGCCTTCGAGCCAAGCCTGATCGAAAATGGCGAGTTCGACGTCGAAAGTGGAATTCGCGCAGGCCGCGAATTGCTGGACCGGCGCGATACGCCGACCGCGATCTTTGCATCCAATGATGACATGGCCGCCGGCGTGCTGAGCGTGGCGCATGAGCGCGAGATCAAGGTGCCGGATCAGCTATCGGTTGTCGGGTTCGACGATACGCCTTTGGCCCGCACCGTCTGGCCGCCGCTGACGAGCATTCATCAGCCCATGGCCGAGCTGGCCCGCGCGGCCACTGAAATTCTGATTTCCGGGGGCGATATTACCCACAGGCGCCTCCCGCATGACTTGATCGAGCGCGGCTCCGTCGCGCCGCCTTTCTCGAAGGACCCTGAATGATTGATCTCAACCCTCCAGCGGCCGAGCGACGCCTCGGTACCAGCGACATTGCGATCTCGCCGATTGCTTGGGGCATGTGGCGCCTCGCCGATAATGGACGAAACGCGGGCGAGGCCGCGCGCCTCGTCCACGCGGCGCTCGATGCCGGCATCACGCTGCTGGACACTGCCGATATCTACGGGTTCGACGGGGCAGGGGGCTTTGGCGATGCCGAAGCTCTCTTGGGCGATGTGCTTAGGGCAGAGCCCGGACTGCGCAAACGCATGGTGCTGGCCACCAAGGGCGGCATCCGCCCGCCTCTGCCCTATGACCAGTCGCCCACTTATCTAGCCGAAGCGCTCGACGCTTCGCTGCGCCGCCTCAAGACCGACACCATCGATCTCTACCAGATCCACCGGCCCGATACTCTTGCTCACCCGCAGGAAGTCGCCCGCTCGCTGGAGGATGCCGTGGCGTCGGGCAAGGTGCGCTCGCTCGGTGTTTCCAATTTCACGATTGCTCAGATCGAAGCGCTCGTTCATTTTCTGGACACGCCGCTGGTCACCACCCAGCCGGAAATCAGCCCGCTGCGGATCGCATGTTTTGAAAATGGGGAGCTCGATCAGGCGATGCGGCTTGGTTTGACGCCGATGGCCTGGTCTCCTCTAGGCGGCGGACGCCTGCTCAATGCGGAAAGCGAACGAGACCAGCAGGTGGCGGCAGCACTGGATGCCGTGGCCGATGCCCAAGGCGTCAGCCGCGCGGTTGCTGCCTACAGCTGGCTGATGGCGCATCCCGCAGGGATCGTGCCGATCATCGGATCGCAAAGCGCAAAGCGCATCGCCGAGGGTGCAGAGGCTCTCGACGTGCGCTGGACGCGGCAGGACTGGTATGCGGTGCTTGTCGCCGCCAGAGGAGAGGATTTGCCATGACCACCCAAGAGAAGCGCCAGTGCGAAATCGCCTGGTTCTCTGCCTTGTGCGACGATGATTATGAATTTCTCGGCGTGCCCGATGCGCAGCTCGCGTCGAGCTGGGAGCATTGCCGCAATCTTGTGCTGCGCGCCGAAGAGGGCGGGTTCGATAACATCCTGCTGCCTTCCGGCTATCAGCTGGGTGTCGACACCACGATCTTTGCCGCCGCGGTTGCACCTTATCTGGAACGGCTGAAGCTGCTCTGGGCGACCCGCATGGGGGAAGACTGGCCGCCGCAGCTTGCCCGCCGCATCGCCACGCTCGATCGCATCCTGGGCTGGAATGCGGACAAGACCGGCGGCCGCCTGAACGTCAACATCATCTCGTCTGACATGCCCGGACAAAAGATGGAGAGCGAACCGCGCTACGCCCGCGGCACTGAGATCATGAAGATCGTGCGCACGCTGCTGAACGGCGAGCATCTCGATTTCAAGGGCGAGTTCTACCAGATGGAACTGGAGCCGCCGCGAATCACCACTCTTTCCGGCAAATGCCCGCCCTTATATTTCGGCGGATTGAGCGACCCGGCCCGCGAATGCGCCGCCGAGGCGTGCGACGTCTATCTGATGTGGCCTGACACCATGGACAAAGTACGCGAGAACATAGCCGATTTGACCAAGCGCGCGGCGAAATATGGCCGGACGCTGAAGTTCGGATATCGCGCGCATGTGATTGTGCGCGAGACCGAAGAAGAGGCACGCGCTTATGCCGATCGGCTGCTCTCGAAGCTGGACGATGAGCAGGGCAGGGCCATCCGCGAAAAGTCTCTCGATGCTAAGAATTACGGCGTCCAGCGCCAGCAGGAACTGCGCGGCGCGGCGGGTGGAGACGGCTTCGTCGAGGACAATCTTTGGACCGGCATCGGACGCGCCCGCTCCGGCTGCGGCGCGGCCATCGTCGGCAATCCCGATCAGGTGCTGGCCAAGCTACGCACCTATCAGGACGAGGGGATCGAAGCATTCATTCTGTCGGGCTATCCGCATGCGGCGGAAGCAGACCTGTTCGCCCGCCACGTCCTGCCGCAGATCGAACATGGCCCGCTGAAATTCTAGGCCGGCGGGGTATCGACGATGCCGCCCGAAGGTCCGCAAAGCGCCGCGATGGGCGATGATGTGTATGACATCGTCGTTGTTGGCGGCGGCATCAACGGCTGCGGGATCGCGCGCGATGCGGCCGGACGCGGAGCGCGGGTGCTTCTGCTTGAGGCGCGGGACCTCGCCAGCGGCACATCTTCGGCCTCTTCGAAACTCATCCACGGCGGCCTGCGCTACCTGGAGCACCGGGAATTCGCTCTCGTCCGAGAAGCTTTGAGTGAGCGTGAATTGCTGTGGGGCATTGCGCCCCACATCATCCGCCCGATGCGGTTCGTCCTGCCCCACGTGCAGGGCCTGAGACCACGCTGGCTGCTGCGTCTTGGCCTCTTTCTTTACGATCATATCGGTGGACGCAAGAAGCTTCCCTCAACAGAAACGATCGACCTTCGCGATCATCCCGCCGGAGCGGCGCTCAAAACAGAATTTGCAAAAGGCTTCGTCTATTCGGACTGCTGGGCGGACGATGCCCGATTGGTTATCCTGAACGCCCGCGACGCAGCCGACCGAGGCGCAGATGTGCGGACGTACTGCAAGGTCACGGGCTTCCACCGCCAGGACGGTTTGTGGCATCTGGAGACGGAACAGGGGGCCTTTCGAGGACGCGTGCTGGTGAACGCCGCCGGGCCGGGTGCGCTCGAACTGCTCACGACCGGCGGGGTGAGCGAGACCCGCAAAATGCGCCTCGTGCGCGGGTCGCATATCGTCGTCCCAAGCCTGTTCGATCACGAATTTTCTTATTTTTTCCAACTTCCCGACGGGCGCATTTTCTTCGCCATTCCGTATGAGGATGATTTCACGCTGATCGGCACCACCGATGCGGATCATGCGGGCACTTTGAACGAAGTCTCGGCGAGCGAGGACGAGATCGCCTATATCTGCGAGGGAGCGAACCGCTTCTTCAAAAACTCGATCACACCGTCCGATGTCGTATGGAGCTATGCCGGCGTTCGTCCCTTGCTCGATAACGGCACGGACAAGCCGGAAGCGGCGACGCGTGGATACAGCCTCGAATTGTCCGCCCAAGAAGGAGGGGCTGCGCTTCTCAATGTATTTGGCGGCAAGCTTACGGTCTATCGCCACTTGGCGGAGGATGCCGTCAATCGGATTGCCCAGCACTGCTCGCTGCCACGCCCCCAACCCTGGACGGGAACCGAGGCTCTGCCCGGCGGCGATTTCGCAGCCGGCGAAATCGACAGCGTGATCGCCGAACTGGGGTCCAGCTACCCCTTCCTCGATCCATTCACTTGCCGCCGCATGGCAAGGGCCTATGGGTCCGATGCACTTACGATCCTCGGTGCGGCGACGGCGGCCGAAGATTGCGGAATCGATTTCGGCCACGGCTTGACGCAGCGAGAGGTGGATCATCTGGTGTCCAGGGAATGGGCAAGGACGGTTGAAGATACCATCTGGCGGCGTACCAAGCTCGGCCTGCGGCTAGGCGAAAACGAGCGACATCGCCTGAGAATTTATCTGGAAGAGCGGAGAGCAGTATGAGCGTAAGAATCGTGGCCATAGGAGGTACTGTTTCCAGTCCCAGCTCCACCGAAATGGCTCTGCGCGCGGCGACACAGCCCGCCATCGAGGCAGGCGCGCATGTCGACGTATTCGGCGGAGATTATCTCAGCGCTCTGCCGCACTATCGTGGACCGGGCTATACGAAGGAAACCGGCCACGAGATGGTGGAAGCCGTTCGAAAAGCGGATGCCCTGATCCTGGCAGCGCCGGGTTATCACGGTACGGTCTCCGGCCTCGTGAAGAACGCGCTCGACTATCTGGAAGACCTGGCAAAGGATTCGCGGCCCTATCTCCACGGCCGCTCGGTTGGTTTGATCGCCACGGCCTATGGCGATCAGGCTTCGATGAGCACGCTGCTCACCATGCGCAGCATCGTCCACGCACTTCGCGGCTGGCCCACGCCCATGGGCGCGACCGTGCGGACCTATCCCGGTCTGTTCTCCCCGGAGGGCGAATGCCTGGACGATCGCGCGCGCATGCAGCTGCGTCTGGTTGGCGAGCAATCCCTCAGCGGTGCTGTATCTTTCCAAGGTTTTCCGGAGCAAATGTGATGGGCGACCTCAAGAAAGCACTGGACGCACTTGCCCGCGGCGAAATCGTGATTATCACCGGTGACCGGTTACGCGGCGGTGATATCGACTTCTGCACGCCCGCCAGCCTGATCACGCCGGACAAGATCAACTTCATGGCCCGCCATGGCCGCGGGCTGATCTGCCTCACCATGACTTCGGAGCGTGCCGTCGGCTTGGGCATATCGCTGATGAACCCCACCGCGCACAACCAGACCGGGCGCCCCTTCGGCAACTCCATCGAAGCCGCCGATGGTATCACTACGGGCATTTCCGCCGCCGATCGCGCCCGCACCGTGCAGATGGCCGTAAAACCGGGCGCGACTGCAGGAGACCTCGTCAGCCCGGGCCACGTCTTTCCCTTGATAGCGCGGACCGAAGGCACCAGCGTACGCATGTCGGCAGTGGAAGGCTCCATCGAACTCTGCCGGATGGCGGGCGCAGGCGACGCAGCAGTGATCTGTTCGATCATGCGAGACGACGGCGAAATGGCCCGCATCAATGACATTGATGATATGATCGCGAAAGAAGGCCTGACAGTCGCGAATATTGCTGATCTCGCGACTTAGCTTTCGGCTCACCCGCACGACTGAGCCGCCGATCCTTGCGATCGTCGAAAGCGATCGCCTTATAGATCGGCTGCGGGTTACTGGTGTTCTACTCCGTCGGACCCTAGCTCGGCGCCGAATTGCTAGCGGGAAGCGGTGGTTGCGACGGCCAATGCGCCGATGATGCCGGCGTCGGTTCCAAGAGCTGGCGCGCGAACAACCTGTCTTGTGTGGCCGGGCAGATAGTTCGCGCCGATGGCGGCCGTCTTTGCCGCGACGCGCTCGACCAGTCCCGGTGTCTTGGCGACGCCGCCTCCGATGGCGATCACCTCGCAGGCAAGGCTGGCAAAGATGGTATGGCACGCTTGCGCCAGATAGGTCGCCACAAGATCATGCGCCTCATGCTCCATCGGCAGGTCGGAAAGCGTATGGCTCCAGCGCGCCAGAATGGCCGGGCCGCTGGCAAGGCCCTCAAGACAGTCGCCATGAAAGGGGCAGATGCCGGCAAAGGACCGGTCTTCGACATCGCGCCTTGGGAAGTAATGACCGAATTCCGGGTGGCCGGCGCCGTGTATCGTTTTTCCGTCAATCACGAAGCCGACACCGATGCCCGTGCCGACGGTCATATAGGCGAGCGACGCAGCTCCGCGTCCCGCGCCATACCGATATTCGGCCAAAGCGGCACCGTTGACGTCGGTATCCAGCCCTATCGGCACATCAAGCCGATTTAGGTAAAAGCCGGCTAGATCGAAGCCGGACCAACCCGCCTTGGGCGTGCTGAGGATGTGGCCCCAATCTGCTTCCTTCCGGTCCAGTTCGACAGGCCCGAAGCTGGCAATCCCGAGGGCGGAAATAGTGCCTTTATCGGCGAACCATCGGGCCGCCTCGGCCAGCGTCGTTTCCGGATCGCGTGTGGCGATGACATGGCGATCGATAATGGCATTCGGGGCCGTGCCGACGGCGAGCACGAATTTCGTGCCACCCGCCTCGATACCGCCCAGCAGAGGTGCGTCACCGGCCATCACGCCGAACCCTCATCGCTCAGCATGCATGTGTCACCGTCTATCTGCAGCCGCAGCAACGGGGCGGGGACGCCGCCAAAGGGCAGCGTCTTGCCCGGCGTTTCGGAGGCATCGTCCGCACCGACGGCGGGCCAGACATCGACGAAGCTGGAGACCAGCAAATCGGCCGAAACAAACCAGCTGTAGCATTGGGCCATGGCGCTCGGGGGATTGGCAATCACCAGACCGCTGCCGTTCAGCGGGCGGTAGGGGCCGGAAAGGCTGTCCGCGACCATGCCGTAAAGGCCGTTCGGGGCATGGCGCAAATCGGGCGAGAAGGTGGATCGCTGGGTCACCCAGAAAGCGTAATAGCGTCCGCCGTGGCTCACAAGATGCGCCCTTTCCAGCTCGTTATTGATGCTGTCGGCGTGGATGAGGGGAGGGGCGAGCCGCCAGGCGTCGCCGTCACGCTTCGCCAGCCCGAACGCGCCGTTGAATTCACTCTGCGATGCGGCAAGGGAACCGGTGAAAGCCAAATATTCCGCGCCGTCCGCTGGGTCGCGAAAATAGGCGGGATCGCGGAATGCCTTGATTGTGCCGGCTTCTCCCTCATGCTGATCGGCCATCATGTAGTCCGGCGTCACCGCGCTCAGCGATGGTTTGGGGACGGACCAGCTGCCGATCGCGCCATTCTTATCCAGCGGGGCGGAAGTTTCGAACAGACGCTGTTGATAGCCGCCGGGACGGCTGTCGGTTCCCGCGGCGGTGTAATGCAGCGTGATGCGATCATTATCGAGCAGCGCCGTGCCGGCCCACTCGCGTTCATAGTCGGTATCGAAGTCGGGCAGGACCGGCCCGCGATCATGCCAGCGATCATCTGCCCGTTCCAGCCAGCGAATTTTCGCTTCGAAATGCCGCAGCGCGGGGTCTCCCCGGTCGGGCGCGCTCAACACCATCCACATTTCGCGTCCGGCGATGGGCGCGATGGCGCCATGAACGTCCTGAACCGGCCACATGTCCCAGTAAACCAGGCCTTCACCGCCGATCGGGCGCAGTCCGTCCAGGGTGGTCAGCACCGGGACTCGGCTGATCGGCTGCTTTTCTATGGTGCGAACCTGGGCGGCCGTCCATGCCGTGGTCATCGGTACCGTTCCTCGTGCGGATGGGATGGACCGGCCGGGCAGATGATCCCGGCCGGTTCGGCAATGCGGCGTGGCTCAGAAACCGAAGCGGACCGAGGCGGACAAGGTGCGCCCCGTGATCGAGCGAGCCCGCACGATTCCGTTGCCGGGGATTGCGCCCTCTTCGGCCTCGGTGAATCCATTGATGTCGAAGACATTGTTGGCATTCAGCGCCAGCGTCACATTATCCATCGGCCGGATGTTGAAATAGGCGTTGACGGTGGTGAAGCCGGGCAGGACCAACTGGTTGTTGTCCTGCGCAAAGCTGTCCGTGGTGCCGACGGCGTTCACCCCAAGTCCGAAGATATCGCTGTCATAAGCGGCGGTGGCCTGGAAGATGAAATCGGCCTGACGACGCGGCGTATTTCCGATATTTGCCGGGCTGATATTGTCATCCTCGATCTGCGCGTCGGTGTAGGTCGCGCCTGCCGAGAGGCTGAAATTGCCCGCTCGATAGGATCCTTCCAGTTCGACGCCATAGGCTTCGTAAGAGCGGCTGAAGACGGTTTGCGATGTCGCTTCGAAGTTTTCCTCTTCGGTCTCCGCGTAAAAACCGGTCGCGTAGAGTGCCAAGCCACCGCCGCGATATTTCAGGCCCGCCTCGGCCTGTTTGACGAAGTCGATCGCAACCGCGTCACTGCGCAGCGCACCGGTCGTGGTGCTCACATTGTTGCCGTTGAACAGAATGCGATCGGCATTGGCGCGGCCGCCCTTGCTGTAGCGGGCGAATATGGAGAGATCGCTCGTCAGCAGGTAGTTTGCGCCGATCGAGTAGGAGAAATAGTCGTAATCATAATCCACCGGAGCGCTGCCGGCCGGGATGACGCTGGTCTGCGCTTCTGCCGGATCGATCACCCCGTTATTGTTGAAATCGAACGCGGTGATGCCGTTGCGGCCACCGCCCAGATCCGCACCCGAAACCGTACCTCGCGCATCGCCGAAATCATAACGGACGCTGCCGTCCAGGGTCAGATCGCCCAATTCCAGGCTGATCGAGCCGAAGGGCGCCTTCGTGGTGTATTGCAGATCATAGGAGCGGCGGCAGCAATTGCCGAAGAAGGTTGCGCCGAAGCCTACCGTGCCGTTCTGGGTGACCAGATTGCCCGCCGCGTTGCGCACGTCCAGCAGCACGGCCCGGCCTTCGCCTTCCACCGAATAGAGATGCGCTGTCCAAAGCCAGTCGGTGTCGATTTCCTGGCGGGAGAAGTAAAAGCCGCCCGTGACGGTGGCCGATCCGCCTGCGAAATCGAATTCGCCGGTCGCTCGGATATCATTGGTCAGGTTATCCAGACTGTTAAGACGCGTGTTGAACAGGACGATATTGGCTACCAGCCCGTTGCCGCCCAGCGCCGCTGGATTGCCAACCTGCTGACCGCTTTGCGGGCCGCTGGCGTAGAACAGGGTGGAGCCCGGGCCGCCGACGCCATTGGCCGCGGCCTGTGCAGCACCGACGCTGCCGGGGAATGGCGATACGAATGCGCCGCTGATGTCCGAATAGCGGAAACGCTCCGTGATCGTCAGTCCGCCGACATCGAATTCAGCTTCAAGCCCACCGGCAGCGACGATCGGATGCATGCCTTCGGAGATATCATAGCGCGCAGGCTGATTATTCCCGTCAAGCGACTGCACCGGACGGAAGTTGGGCGAATGCAGCGAGCTGGAATTGATGTCGAAGTTCGGGAGGCTGGTATATTCGGGGTTCTCGTTCGTGCCGGTCACCAGCACCGGATTGGGTAGATAGCCGACCGAGCGATCGTCCAGATACTTGCCGTAAAGCCGGATATAGCCGCCGCTGAATTGCTGCGTGATATTGGCCTTTATCTGGCCGCCACGGCTGCCGTCATACCCTACCTCGCGCGGACCATCGCCGATGTGCGAGAAACCGCCGATGTGAAACATCGTGTCCGGCCCGATGCGGCCGCCATAGTCGAAGTCGGCGCGAAATTCGCGATAGTCCAGCCCGGCGGTCACGCCGAACGATCCGCCTTCGCTCTGGCCGGTCTTGGAAATGAAATTGATGACGCCGCCAGGTGAGTTGGAGGCGAAGGTGGAAGCGGAGCCGCCGCGTACCGCTTCGACGCGGGCGATATTGTAATCGGCGCGCAGGAAGATGTCGGCATTGCCGAACGTGATGTCGCCGAATTCAAGGATGGGCAGACCATCTTCCTGCAGCTGCAGGAACTTCGCGCCGCCGGATGCAACAGGCAGGCCGCGCACGGCGATATTGGCGTTGCCATCTCCGCCCGAGCTTTCCGAACGGATGCCGGGGATTTGGCGGAGCAGCTCGGCCGAGGAGCGCGGCGCAAGATCGACGATGGTATCTGCGTTCAGCGAGCTGACGGAAACCGAGGATTCCAGAAGGTTTTGCCCACGCGCAACGGCCGTCACCACGATTGTGCTGGCATCCAGTTCGGGCGGGGCATTGCTGTCATCGGCGGAAGCCTGATCGATCGTCTGGCCCAGTGCCGGCGCGGACAGAACGGAAAAGGCCACACCCGCGGCCAGCAAATGACGAAGTTTCATGTTTCAGCTCCTCTCGCTCACGCTTTGCTAGCGCGATTCGCTGATCGCAATAGGCACACTGCAATCGTTTGCAAAGTAGAAATGCAATCGTTTGCAAAATAGGGCGGCTGGTGTATCTGCTAGGTCACAACAACAAGCGTCTCATGGCGATGGAGAGGATCGGATCGTTGGCAAGCGTCGGAAAACCGCGGCTTTCGCTGCTGCGAATCGTCGAAATGAACATCGGCTTTTTCGGCCTCCAGTTCAGCTTCGGTCTGCAGCAAGCCAATATGGGGCCGATCTATGGCTTCCTTGGCGCGGACGAGGCGACGATGCCGCTCCTGTGGCTTGCCGGGCCGATGACGGGCCTGATCGTGCAGCCGATCATCGGCGCGATGAGCGACAGGACCAGCACCCGCTTCGGCCGCCGCACACCCTATTTTCTCATCGGCGCGATCATCTGGTCGATCAGTCTGTTCCTGATGCCCTATTCCAGCGCGCTCTGGATAGCGGCATCGCTGCTCTGGATCCTGGACGCCGGCAACAACATCACGATGGAGCCCTACCGCGCTTACGTTGCCGACCGTCTGGCACCGGACCAGCGATCTGTCGGCTTCCTGACACAGAGCGCATTCACCGGGTTGGCGCAGACGCTTTCCTATCTGGCGCCGACCCTGCTCACCAGCATCGTCGCGAGCGAAGTCCTGGATGCCAACGGCATTCCGGTGGTGGTGCGCATCGCCTTCATCATCGCCGCGATCCTCTCTATTTCCACCATCGTCTGGTCAGTCTGGCGCGTGCCGGAACTACCGCTGACGGAAGGGGAGCAGGCTGATCTTGCGAGCAAGCCACTTACGGCGCGCTCCACCTTCACCGACATCGCTGCGGCCGTCAGCGAGATGCCGAAGCCCATGCGGCAGCTGGCGCTCGCCATGCTGTGCCAGTGGTACGCCATGTTCGTCTACTGGCAGTATATCGCCTTTGCCATTTCGCGCTCGCTCTACGGCACCAGCGATACGGGCAGCGCAGGCTTTCGGGAGGCGGCTCTGACCGCGCAGCAGATCGGTGCCTTCTACAACTTCATTGCGTTTCTATCGGCATTGGTGCTGATCCCTATCGTTCGCCGCTTGGGCGCGCGATCCGTGCACGCCGCTTGCCTGACCGCATCCGGTGCGGCGATGCTGCTGATCCCTGGCATGAGCGACAAAATCGGCCTGTTCAGCCTGATGCTCGGCATCGGCGTCGGCTGGGCCGGGATGATGGGCAACACCTATGTCATGCTGGCCGATTCCATCCCGCCCGAGCGCAACGGCATCTATATGGGCATCTTCAACATGTTCATCGTGATCCCGATGCTGATCGAAACGTTGACCATGCCGTTGATCTACGATCCCGTTCTGGGCGGCGATCCGCGCAGCGCGCTGATGCTCGGCGGCGCGCTGATGCTGCTGGGTGCAGCCGCGACGCTGTTTGTCGATGCCGGGCAGCGCGTGCAGCGCAAACCGATGAGCGCTACCGGCTAGAGGCTTTGTCTGCGGCAAAGCTGTGCTAGGCGGATGGAAGGATGACCGAAAAAGAGGCAGACGAGGCGACAGCACACGGCGCGGCGAAATCGGCAGAGCCGGTACGCACGCTGGCCGATCTGGCGCGGCTTGCCGGCGTGTCGACCGGAACCGTCAGCCGTGCCTTGGCCGGCAAGAGCCTGGTCAAGAGCGACACCCGCGAGAAGATCGAAGAGCTCGCGCGCCAGCACGGTTTTCGCCTTAATCAGGTCGCCAGCAATCTGCGGCGAAAGCGCACCGGTGTCATCGGCATCGCGATCCCGCTGGGGCACGACCGGCGCCAGCAGATATCCGATGCCTTCTTCATGACGCTGCTGGGCTATCTGGCCGATGCGCTGACGGAAAAGGGGTATGATCTGATGCTCCGCCGCGTCATCCCGGACCGGGATGAGGACTGGCTGGATCGCTTCATCGGCTCCGGCATGGTGGATGGCGTGCTCGTCATCGGCCAATCGGATCAGTATGACCGGATCGAAGAGGTGGCCGATCGCTATCGCCCGATGGTGGTGTGGGGAAACCATCAGGAAGGGCAACGACACTGTGTCGTCGGCTCCGATAACCGGCTGGGCGGCACGCTGGCGGCAGAACGCCTCCTCGCCGCGGGCGCACGCAGACTGGCTTTTCTGGGAGATCCCACCGCCACGGAGTTCGCGGCGCGTTACACAGGTGCCAAGCTCGCGGCAGAAGCGCAGGGCGCGTCCATGATCACACTCCCCACGCATCTCGCGCCGGACAGGATGGCAGAGGAAGTCGCCGCCAATATAGATGGCCACATGGATGGCATCGACGGCATTTTCGCTGCGACGGATATTCTGGCCATGGTCTGCCTGGCCGAACTTTCCGAACGGCAGATCAAAGTCCCGGATGATATTGCAGTGGTCGGCTTCGACGATCTCCCCTTGGCAAGCCAAACCGCCCCGCCGCTCACCACCGTGCGACAGGATATCCGGGCCGGCGCCTTCGGCATGGTCGATCTCCTGCTACGACGCCTTGCCGGTGAGGAAACCGGAAGCCTTGTCATGCAGCCAAAACTGATCGCTCGCGATAGCGCCTAAGGTGCAGAGACGGCACTAGCGCTTTTAACAGTGGATGTTGCTGACCGTCCGCTTCGACATGCAAAACACGTAAAGCGGCCGTTCCGCAATTGGCCCATTTCTGGCCGTTCGGTAGATCGGCGGGGTATTCCCATACCGGCCGCTTCATCAGCTTGTACCAGTTCCGTTTCTCCGTGTCCGACGGACCGTCTTGGGATAATCCAATCGGAAACAGGTTTCAGGAACATGGCTAAACCCGGGTGCATCGGATACCGGTCCCGCCTTGGCTGTCCCGCCGTACGTTCGTTTGCAGGAACGCTTTCACATCAGATCGCAAGTGCATCCGGTGCGCTTGCACGCAGAGCGGTCCTTTGACCAGAAGAGCGGGTGCCGCATCGCGACACCCGCATGGGGCGTCAGATCGTCTGGCCGCCCGACACCTCGATGCGCTGGCCTTTGACCCAGCGATTGTCGGGGCCGAGCAGGCTCGCAACCATCGGTCCGATATCGTCGGGCAGGCCGACGCGACCGAGCGCGGTCATGCCGGCAAAGGCGGTGTTGTAGTCGGGGGTGTCGCGCACCGCGCCACCCAGGAAGTTGGTCTCGATCGCGCCGGGAGCGACCGTATTGGCGGTGATGCCACGCGCGCCCAGTTCTTTCGCCATATAGACGGTCAGCACCTCGACCGCGCGCTTGGCGACCGAGTAGGCCGAGAAGCCGGGGAACGACACACGGGTCAGGCCGGACGAGAAGTTCACGATCCGCCCGCCATCGGCCAGTACGGGGAGCAGCGCCTGCGTCAGGAAGAACACGCCCTTCACATGGACGCTGAACAGCTTGTCGAACTGCTCCTCCGTGGTGGCGGCGAAGTCCGCCATCTCGCCGTGGCCGGCGTTGTTGACGAGGTGGTCCACGCGCTCGCGCCCAAAGGTGCCGGTCAGCGCTTCGCGCAGCGTCTCCACGAAGGACGGGAAGGTGGAGACGTTGCCGGCATGCTCCGCACGCACTATGCCGAAGCGGTGAAGGTCGAGGCGCTGGCCGAGGCGGCCGGGATGAGCCTGTCAGCCTTCCACGTTCACTTCCGACGCATCACCTCTCTATCGCCGTTGCAGTTCCAAAAGCAGCTTCGGCTCATCGAGGCGCGGCGCAGGATGCTCTCGCTGGGTGAGGCGATCAGCGATGCCGCCTATAGCGTGGGTTATGAGAGCGTACCGCAGTTCACGCGGGAATATGGCCGAATGTTCGGACAGCCTCCAGCCCGCGATGTTCGACAGGCGCGGGAGCGGATGAGCAACGCTGCCTAGCCCGAGCGGCCCGAAATCCTGCTTGAGCGGGTTTTGGGAAGGCGTTCGCTTTCCCTACCAACGATCATCAATCAGGAACGTCGGTCGCGCCGGTGTATGTCGTCATCCATAAGGTTGCCGAAGAGAATTGGGAATTTTTCGGTCACCAGGTCGACTTGGCCGCGTCGCGCGCAAGCTCGTTGGATGCTTCGACGATCTGACGTTTGCCCGCCACTTCCCAAGCATCCATCCGAGGCACGATTGCCCTCATTCGGTGCAGATACCGGGCACGGCAACACGTTTGAACAAGTGCGGCGATGCCACGGCGCTTACAGGGTAGTCGGCCAGCTTCGCCTGGAAGGCGGGGTCAGTGAAAGCCGCGCGAAATGCCTCCAGCGACTCCCACACCGCATGATTGAAATAGGCAGGGCTCGGACCGAGCGCGCGATGCAATTGCGTCGAGATGAACCCCGGCCGCGCCTTCATATACGCGGCATCAGCCGCCCAAGCGGCGAGGAAAGCATCCTCGTCCGCGGCGTCCAGGGTGAAGAGGTTTACCAGCACCACAGGCCCCTCGTGGGACAATCCCAGCTGCTGCTGTACCGGAAATGCGGGATCGAGCGGTTTCATCTGCATAACAAGGGCCCTTTTGACAACGTGCTGTCAATATGTTGGATCGACAGCCTGCTGTCAATATGCTTCTTATGCTCACATGACTTTCTCCCCAGCCGCCAAATCGGAGCCCGCCGCACCCGAACATGTTACCGAGCTGATCTTGCGCATTTTTCGCGCGAACAGCGCGCTGCTCGCTGCCGGTGACCAACTGGTGAAGGGTTTGGGGTTAACGAGCGCGCGTTGGCAGCTGCTGGGCAGCATCGCGGATCGCGATGAGGCTCTGTCGGTCGCGCAGCTCGCCCGTGAGATCGGCGTCACGCGACAGTCCGTACAGAGAATCGTGAATGAACTGGAGACCGAGGGCGTGGTCGCATTCCGCCCCAACCCCCGCCACAAACGCGCGCAACTGGTCGAGCTGACATGCTACGGCCATACCGTGTTCGAACGGTCGATGGAGCTGCAACGTCCCTGGGCAGCGGCCCTGGGCCGCAATCTCACGGCCTCACAGGTAAGAGAGGTCTGCGCCACGCTGGAGGAGCTGCTGACGGCCCTGAAAGGAAGCGAGGAAGCGGGGCCGGACGCGACGACGCCATGAAGCAAGCTGCAGTAGATAATGGGCGCCCGCTGTCCCCCGCGCGTCGGTTTCGCGAAGGTTCGGGCGCCCGATGACGGCGACAGGGGGCGCCGTTCAGGTGGCGCCGAGGGCCGCTTTCACCGCTGACGACAAGGGTGCCGTCGGACGGCGAACAGGCGGGGATGCACGACGTCCGGCGTAGTGCGGGCCATGCTCAGGCCCCTTCGACGGTGTGGGGCGTGATCTTTTCCGCGTCCGGCCTGAAGTCGGTAACGCCGATATGGGTCTCGAGGTCGACCGGGACCGAGACATGGTCGTGGAAGATGCGCCAGCTACCTTCGAACTTGCGGTAACACAGCGTCTCGCGCGTCCACAGGTCGATGGCCTCGCCGCCAACCGACGCGGCGAACCGGGTGAAGCCCGTCGAGAAGGCAAGCTCTCCCGAACAGTGGATCCGGGTATCGGCTCGCTCGAAGACGGGGTCGGCGTCGAACATCTCGAAAAACCGCTTCCAGTGCGCGCGGAACGTATCCCAGCCCTCGAAGCTGAACGGCGGCATCACGTCGAAGGCGAGGTAGTCGGAACCCGGATAATAGGTCGCCATGATGCGATTGAGATCACGCGACTGGGCAGCCGCGATCCATTCGGCCCTGAGCGCCTCGATCTGTTGCTGGTCGGTCGTCATGTCAATTTCCTTTCGTGATTGGCGTCGATGCAGGTGCATCGACCTTG
Source organism: Novosphingopyxis sp. (assembly GCA_042090735.1). Classification (GTDB taxonomy): domain Bacteria; phylum Pseudomonadota; class Alphaproteobacteria; order Sphingomonadales; family Sphingomonadaceae; genus Novosphingopyxis. The sequence continues at coordinate 23,131 of JBELIU010000003.1, forward strand.
CGGAATGCGAGGGTGCCGCCCCCTTCGATGCTGCCGGCGGGCTGCCATCGTTCGGCCTGCCCGAATTCGGCCGCGATCGGCCGTCGCTCGGCACCGCTGGCGTGGGCGAGATTGCCGCAGACGAGGAGACCGCCGTGCCGCAGCAGGCTCCGAAGGTTCTCGACCGTGCGGAGCGTCGGGCCGATCCCGTCGAAAAAGGCCAGGTCGTAGGGCCCATCAAGTTCGGCCATGACTTCGAAGAAGTCACCCGAATGGACCGTCACCCGATCAGCCAGGTGAAGATCGCGGACATGGTCGCGGGCGAGTGCGACGTGGCTTGGATCGCCCTCGATCGTATCGACGTGCGTTCTTTCGGTCGCGGTCGCCAGGACGCAGGCGGTGTAGCCGAGCGCCGTCCCCAGCTCGAGGATGCGGGTAGCAGGATCGGCGCGCGCGATCGCCAGCAGGCCGGCGCCGTCCTCGAACGTATAGGCGTTGCAGCCGTGACGGCGCCGGTGCTGACGGGTCGCCGCCTGCACCCCGTCGAAGCGTGCGATCTCCCGGGCGTCGATTGCAGAACCGATCACGCCATGTGCTCCTCGAACCACGCGAGCATCGGCTCCGGCCGGCGCTGAAACTCGAGATAACCGTCCCAGCGTTTTGTCGTATTATGAACCCAGTGGAGCTTCTTCTGCGCGATGGGGATGGCGTCGAACGTCGCCTGAACATCGGCTGGCGTGGTCAGCACGTCGTCGTGAACCTGATAGATGAAGGTCGGGGTCTGCACGCTGCGCGCCCAGTCGTTGGGAGACATTTGTGCAAACGTGAGGCTGGCCGCCAGCTGGATTTCGCGATCGAGCTGATCGATGCGGTCGCCAAGGCCCATGCCCTCCAACGTCTGCTTCATCACCGAGCCGACCGAGAGCGGCTGGCACAGCACCATGCAGCATACGTCGTCGAAATATCGTGGCTGGGTGTGGACTGCGTAGAGGTTCGCGTTCGCACCGTTGCAGCGCGAGAACAGGCCAATCGCCATGTTCTTCATTTCCTCGCGGCTGCGCGCATAGAGCAGGGAGCCGATGACATCCCGCGCCTGGTACCGGCCGCCACTGTTCAGACCGCCATTGCCTGTCCCGCTCAGCCCGAAGTTGCGCTCGTCATAAGTGAGCACATTGTATCCGGCTTCGTGAAGGATGCGGTAGTCGGCGACGTAGTCGACTTCGAACGTGTTGCCGCTCGTCTCACCGAAGGTTCGCCATGGTGCCAGGTGCGACGGAAAGCCGTAGCGATTGAACATCATCGGATGATTGGCGATCACGAGGCGATCGGAACCCGCACGGGGGATGAACCATGCCTCGAGCGGCACGCCGTCCTGCGCAGGGAACGTCACGTCCTCATGCTCCAGCCCTTCATCGGCGGGGGTGCGGAGCACCGGCGAGCGGGGCGGGTAGGCCCATCCTTTGGCGATGTCCTTCAGGCGATCGGTGATCTGTGCTTCGGAAAGCGGCGGCTCAACATTGTTGTTCGCCATGCTTGGCTCCATTCGACGGCCGTCGGGAACGACCTTGTTGCGAATGGATCTAATGCGCGCTTCCCATGCGTGAAATGACGATATACGACTGGCCATCATGCAAAATGTGCATACCCCTGGCTTCGGTCATGTCGATCTGCGTGCGCTGCGCTTCCTGCTGGAGGTCCTGACACACCGCAATGTCACTCACGCCGGGAAGGCGATGGGACTCAGTCAACCGGCGGCAAGCCGTCTCCTTGCGAGACTCCGACATGCTCTGGGGGACGATCCCCTCCTCGTGCGCGCCGGCAGCAATGGATATACCCTGACATCTCGCGCAACCGAGCTGCTGCCAAAGCTGAAGGAAGCGATCGCCGCGACCGATCAGGTCTTTGCCCGGCCGGTCTTCGATCCCCATACGTCCGAGCGATCATTCCGGATCGCTACCACCGATTACGGTGCGGCCGTGGTCGTTCCGTCACTTGCGCGCGCCCTTCACGCAGAAGCGCCCGGCGTTTCGCTCGAGCTGTGCGCCTGGAGCGGCGACACGCTGCGCGATCTGGAGGAGGGTCGGGTCGACTTTGCCCTGTACACCGACGAAGCGCTGCCACCGGCCTTCCACCAGGGACCGCTGTTCGAGGAGGGCTTCGCATTCCTCCTGCGCGAAGATCACCCCATTCTCGCGTTGCGCGATGAAGCGGGTCATATCGCGCCATCGGCGCTCGCTGCCCTGCCGCGTGTCGTCATGCTGTATCCCGATGGTACCGGCACAGGCGTGGACGATCCCCTGGCAGCCTATGGCCGGCCGCTCGGACCGGGCGACCTTCGGACACCTCACTTTTTGTCGGCGCCTCTCTCGGTCAGCCGCTCGGATTTCGTCCTGTGCGTTCCCCGGCGCATGGCTAAGCTCATGGCTGCGCCAGGCGAACTGGCCCTTGTGGCCTTCCCGGAGGCAGAACCGTTCACCTATTGCATGATCTGGCATGATCGCGCCGGACTGGATCCCGCTTTGGCCTGGGTGAAGAAGCTCCTGGAAACCGTCGTGAATACGGACGCGCCAGCTTGAGGCGCGGCCAGCTCTCAAACCTCACCGCGCGCATAGCGGCGCGGCGCGCACCCGACGATCCGCCGGAAGGCCGTGTTGAAAGCGTTCTCGGAGTTGCAGCCCACCGCGCTTGCGATCGTGTCGAGTGGCTCCCGACGAGCCCTGATCCTCCCCCTCGCCAGCATCATCCGCCACCGGGTAACATAGCCGATCGGCGTCTCGCCGAACCGCTATCCGCTGCCGGCCCTGCCGGAGGCCAAACAACGGTGTTCTCCTACTCGGCCTCGAAGACTTCGCGGGCGACCGTCACGGCGTTCAACGCGGCAGGGAAGCCAGCATAGGGGATCATCTGCAGGATCGTCTCGATGATTTCCTGCCGGCTCGCGCCGACGTGCAGCGCTGCCTGCATATGAACCTTGAGCTGGGCGACAGCGGTGCCCATCGCCGTCAGCGCGGCAACTGTCGCCAACTCGCGTGTTTTCCTGTCCAGCCCGGGGCGAGCGAAGATGTCGCCATAGGCGAACTCCACGATGTAGCGCCCAAGATCGGGCGCGATATCCTCCAGGCTCTTCACGACGTTCGCGCCGTGTGCGCCGCTGATGGCCTCGATCTGCGCCAGTCCGCGCTGGTAACGACTATCATCCATGTCGATTCATCTCCGTCTCTTTTTTCAGAACCATTCCGGTATGATGAAGAACATCTGCCGCCACGAAATCGCCATCGGCGGTCAACCCTGTGTCGTCGGTATCGTCGATGTGGTTTCCCGTGATCCGTTAGCGCCCCTGATAGGCGTGCGCCCGCCCGTCCCGCGCTTCGTCGTAACGGCCGTCCGGCAGCAATTCGTGCCGGATGCGTCCGTCCTCCGTCACCCACATGCCGACATAGGGATGGAGTGGTGCGCTCATGCGGGGTTTCCGACCGGACGCACCACGATCTCCGTGGTATTCACGTCCGCAGGCTGGACGATCGCGTGGAGGATGGCGCGCCCGATTGCGTCGGGCTGAAGCGCCACCGCGCGGAAGGTCGCCATCTCCGCCCGCGCGGCATCGTCCGAGATGCTGTCGGCCAGCTCGGATTCGACCACGCCCGGGCACACGCTGGTGACGCGGATGCGGTCATTCTCCTGGCGCAGCCCGTCCGAGATCGCCCGCACCGCGAACTTGGTCGCGCAATAGACCGCTGCGGTCGGCGTAACCTGCAGACCACCGATCGAGGCGATGTTGATGATGTGGCCCGCGCCTTGCGCGTTCATCGTCGGCAGAACCGCTGCGATGCCCCACAGCACGCCCTTGATGTTCACGTCGACCATGCGCTCCCACTCGTCGACCTTTAGCGAGGACATCGGCGAAAGCGGCATGACGCCGGCATTGTTGACGATCACGTCGATACGACCGAACTCCTCGATCGCCGCCTGCGCGAACGCGGTCACATCGTCGCGGTCGGTCACGTCGAGGCGACGCACGCGCGCGGTGCCGCCCGCCTCTGCGATTTGGGCCCGGAGCCGCTCGAGTCGATCCGTCCGCCGCGCGCCCAGCACCACGGTCATCCCGGCATCCGCCAGAATGCGCGCCGTCGCTTCGCCGATGCCGCTGCTCGCGCCTGTGATCAGTACAATCTTGCTCATTGTTTTCTCCTTTCAGGGATGACCGGAGAAATAGGGGGGCAAGACTAGCTCGACTATTGCCTCAATCATGGATGGGTTGGTAAGCCATGCTGGACAATGACGATCGACCTCAACGCCCTGGCCACGCTGGCCGCCGTCGCCCGCGCCCGCAGCTTCCGTGCCGCGGCGGATCAGCTCGGCGTCACGCGATCCGCCGTGAGCCAGGCGGTTCGCAAGGTGGAGGACGCGCTCGGCACTGCGATGCTGCGACGAACGACGCGCAGCGTGGCGCTGACCGAGGCGGGTGAAGCATTGCTGGATCGCGTCGCGCCCGCCCTCGCCGAGATCGACGCAGCCGCACAGGCCGCTGCTGCGCATGACGGAAGGCCGACCGGCCTCCTGCGCCTCGCCGTTTCTTCGATCGCGGAAAGCTTCCTGTCCGGGGATCTGCTGGCATCCTTTCTCGATGCCCATCCCGATGTGCGGCTCGACGTTCTTGTGACCGACGAGGAGTTCGATATCGTCGATGCCAATTTCCATGCCGGCGTGCGGCTGGGCGAGGTGATCGAGCAGGACATGATCGCAGTGCCGGTCGGCAAGGATCAGCGCCAGATCGTCGTCGCTGCACCCTCCTATCTGGCACGGGCGGGGACCCCGCTTCACCCGCGCGAACTGACGCAGCACCGGTGCATCGGCTGGCGACCGTCCGCCGAGGTCGCACCCTACCGCTGGGAATTTACAGAGGACAATCGCGAGTTCGCCGTTGCGGTCGAGCCCGAGATGACGACCAACGACATGGCGTTGATGGTCAATATGGCTCGCACCGGTGCCGGCCTCACTATCGGCATGGCCGATACTTTCGCGCCGTTTTTGCACAGCGGTGAACTGCGCGCGGTCCTCGAACAATATTGCCCGCCGCTGCCGGGCTTCTTCCTGTTCTATCCCGGCCGCCGCCACCTGCCGATAACGCTGCGCGCACTGGTGGATCACCTGCGGGAGTGGCGTGCCCGAAATACCTGAAGCGATCGGCGACGGCTTTCCGCCTTTTTCCAACGGAAAGTCGATAAGCCGCTCATCTCCGAGACCGATGTCCGGATAGGCGCCGATCACCAGCAACTGCTCCTTGCCTCGAAGCGATACTTGTAGCGAAAGCTCTCATGCCCCTTAGGGCTCACATGAAGAAAGAGGCTATTGCGATTGGCTACTTGTACGCTTTCTCGCGCAGCTTTGCCCTCGGTACCTGTCTGCCCGTAAGCATCCGCCACCCCCAATCGTCATCGATTGGTGGGGAGACGGGCGGACGCCTAGCGATTCGAAAACCGCGCAAATGTCGAGGCCTGCGGGAGTTTGCGGACGACTACGGATCAGGATAGAACGAATGTTGGCGGAAGGGGTGGGATTCGAACCCACGGATACTTGCGCATCGGCGGTTTTCAAGACCGCTGCAATCGACCACTCTGCCACCCTTCCGGCACAGGACGAACCCTGCTGGGCGATCCCGTCGCGGGCTCCTGTAGCGCGCTGCCAGGCCGATGCCTAGCCTTGCGCCGAAACGTGGCGCAAGGGCGATCATTTGCGGTTTCGCGCGCGGTTCATCCGTGCGACAACGCCATTGCATCATAAACCGGTGCCCCAAGGGAGTTCTTCATGCCGCGTATTGTTTTGGCGTTTGTAACCGGTCTTGCATCTCTGGTGCTCGCAAGCTCTCAACCTGCCTTTGCGCAGGATGCCGCAGGCTTTCAGGCTTATCTAACGCAGCTTCGCGCCGCCGCGCTGGCCGAAGGCGTTAGCCCCGCTACGCTTGATCGCGTCCTGCCGACGCTGACCTTCAGCGAAACCGCCATCCGCATCGATCAAAAGGCGAGTGGGGGAGGGGGCAGCGGTGCCATTCCGATGTTCACGGGATCGGACGAACAGCGCGCCATTATCGGCAAGGCCGGGCCGGGCCGCGACAAGTATCGCGAGTTGCGCCCACAACTCGATCAGATCGAGCGCGAGCTTGGCGTCCCGCCCGGCATCATCCTCGCCATCTACGGCAAGGAAAGCAATTTCGGCAGCTATACGGGCAATTTCGATACGATCAGCGCGCTCGCCACGCTGGCTTATGAAGGCCGCCGCCGCGCCTTGTTCGAGGGCGAAGCGATCGCAGCGCTCAAGATGGTCGATCGCGGCGTACCGCGCACCAAACTCACCGGCAGCTGGGCGGGCGCCATGGGCAAGCCGCAGTTTTTGCCGTCGGTCTATCTGCGCCTCGCCGTAGACGAAGACCGCAACGGTTTCGCCGATATCTGGGATAGCGAAGCGGACGCGATGGCTTCGATCGCCAATTATCTGGTTGCCGCGGGCTGGCGGCGGGACCGTCCCTGGGGTGTAGCGGTGGACGTCCCCGCCGGCTTCGATCGCAGCGCCTATCGCAATCGCACCGTGCCGACGCGCTGCCCGCGCGTTTTCGAGCGGCACAGCCGGTGGATGACACTGGCGGAATGGGAACGCCTCGGCTTCCGCCCGCAGACCGGCTACTGGCCGCAGGAGAAAAACACGATTCTCGCGACTCTGCTGGAGCCCGATGGTCCAAGCAATACGGCTTATCTGCTCACCGGTAATTACCGCGCGATCCTGGACTACAATTGCTCGAATTTCTACGCCATGGGAGTTGGCCTTCTTGCGGATCAGATCCAGCGCTAAGCGGCTCGTTCTCGGGCTGCTACCGCCGGCTTTAGCGGCCTGCTCCGGTGGGCCGAACCTCAGGGAAATTTCCGATAGCCCGGTCAAGATCGGTGCGCCCTACAGCGTGCGCGGCGCAACCTATGTGCCCGCCGACGATCCCGATTACGATGCGGTGGGCTATGCAAGCTGGTATGGCGGCGCGCATGAAGGCAAACCGACCGCGCGCGGCGAGCCCTTCCGCAAATTCTCGATCAGCGGAGCGCACCGCACGCTTCCGCTGCCGAGCTATGTCGAAGTGACCGCACTCGAGACCGGGCGAACCATCCTCCTGCGGATCAACGACCGTGGGCCGTTCGTGGCTGGGCGCATCATCGATCTTTCGGAAGGGGCCGCGGAGCAGCTTGGCGTCAAGGCTGCCGGCGTTGCGGCGGTACGGGTCCGGCGCGTCGACCCGCGCGAGGGTGAGAAACAACGCCTGCGCCAAGGCAAGCGTGTGGACCGACCCAGCGCGTCACTGCGCGAAATTGCGGGGCTTCGGGAGAAGCTGGAGCGAGGCGGCGGCTTGACGTCATCGAGGCAGCCACCGCCCCAATCTGCGCTGCTCTATGTTCAGGTTGCGAGTTTCTCCGAAAAGTCCAATGCGTCCCGGCTGGCCTTACGTCTTGGCGCAAGCCTCCGATCGACGGGGCCGGGCTATTGGCAGGTGCTGCTTGGACCCTACTCTTCTGCAGTGGACGCACGCGAAGGGGTGGAAGCGGCGCGCCGCGCGGGCTATTCGGACGCGATGATCCTGAATCGCTGATCCAACTTTCCTATCCTCATCATAGCTATCGACGGAATTTCATGCGCCATTTCCTCAGCCTCGCCGCCGCCCTCACGCTCGCCGTACCCGCCTCCGCGCAGGCCCCGAGCTATGACAGCACCGCGCCAATCGCTTATATGGTGGATCTGAGCTCGGGCGCGGTCCTCTATTCGCGCGCGGCCGACAAGCGCATGCCGCCCGCATCGATGGCCAAGATGATGACGGTGCTGGTCGCCTTCGATTTGATCGACAGCGGCAAGGTGAACGCGGACAAGAAAATCCTGGTTGGTGAAGACTCTTGGCGCGAATGGAATAACCGGGGCTCGTCCATGTTCCTTGGCGTCAATGAGCAGGTGTCCGTGCGCAATCTGCTGCATGGCATCGTCACGCTTTCAGGCAATGACGCCACCGTCGTGCTGGCCAAGGGCCTTGCCGGATCGGAGCAGGCGTTCGTCGGCATGATGAACGAGAAAGCTCGCAAGATCGGCATGAGCAACAGCCATTTCGGTAACACCAATGGCTGGCCCGACGAAGGCGTTACCTATGTGACGGCGAAGGACCTAGCCACGCTCGCCAAGGCGACGATCGAGGAGCATCCGAAGCTCTACAACGAATATTACGGACAGCATAATTTTACCTGGCAGGGCATCAAGCAGCCGAACCGCAATCCCCTCATCGGCAAGGTCCAAGGTGCCGATGGCCTGAAGACCGGTCACACGGAAGAGGCGGGTTATGGCTTCACGGGCTCTGCCGAACAAAATGGCCGCCGCCTGGTTGAGGTCGTTGCCGGGCTCGATACCTATAACAACCGGATCAAGGAATCGGTCGCGTTCATGAACTGGGGCTTCGGTGCCTGGACCACCAAGCCGCTCTATAAGCAGGGCACCCAAGTAACCGAGGCAATGGTGCAGCAGGGCGGATCGCGCAGCGTTCCGCTGGTGGCCCCGCGCGATCTGGCGGTCACGCTGCCTGCTACCCAAGGCGGCGACTACAAGGTCTCGGTCCGTTATGAAGGGCCGCTCACCGCGCCGATCGCCAAAGGCGACAAGGTGGCCGAACTGATCGTAACCACGGCAGACGGGTCCACCCAGCAAATGCCGCTGGTAGCAGGGGAAGACGTCGGCAAGGCCGGAATTTTCGCGCGCATCTGGAACGGCTTCCTGTCGCTGTTCGCCTGATGAAGCGCGGCCGTTTCATCGCGCTCGAAGGGGGCGAGGGGACGGGCAAGTCCACCCAGGTCAAGGCGCTGGCCGCCGAGCTTTCGCGCCAAGGTATCGATGTTGTCACCACGCGCGAACCTGGCGGGACCGTGGGGGCTGAGGCGATCCGCGGCCTGCTGCTCGACGGCGCGGCAGACCGCTGGACGCCGGTGAGTGAGGCGCTCCTGTTCGCCGCGGCGCGCGCAGATCATGTTGCAAGGCTGATCCGGCCCGCGATCGAACAAGGCCAATGGGTCTTGAGCGATCGTTTTGTGGACAGCTCGCGCGCCTACCAATCCGCCAGCGGGCTGCCGGACGAGGATCTGATGACGCTGCACCGCATCGGCAGCGGAGGCTTGTTGCCAGACCGCGTATTGCTGCTGGAGCTTCCCGAGGGAGAGGCAGGAGTCCGCGCACGCCGCCGCGACGGCGGTGCCGGGGATCGCATCGGCGGCCGTGACGAGAGTTTCCATGCCGATGTCGCCGCCGCATTCCGCCGCTTTGCCGCCGCCGAACCGGACCGCTTCCGACAGGTTGAGGCCACCGGTACGCCAGAAGATGTCACCCGTGCGCTGATATCGGCGCTGAACGACTATATGTGAGATGATGGCGCATTTTATCGGACATGAGCGCGCCGAGGCGGCGGTTCTCGCCGGCCTCGCCGAACGGCGATTGCACCACGCTTGGCTTCTCAGCGGGCCGAAGGGCATGGGCAAAGCCAGTTTCGCGCTGCGCGCTGCGCATGTGCTTCTGAGCGATAACGATGCTCCCGACGATTTTTCGTTGGCGGAGCAGGGTCAAGCGGCAGCGCTGATCCGTGCCGGATCGCATCCCGACCTCAAGATCCTTCAGCGCCTGCCCAAGAAAGATGGGCTCGATCCAGACGATGTCAGCGACGAGGCCGAGCTGAAGCGCAATATCAGCGTCGATCAGGTTCGCTCGCTTCAACCACTTCTGGGCAGCAAGACGTCCATTGCTTCGCGGCGCGTCATCATTGTCGATGCCGCGGATGATCTGGAACGGGGCGGTGCCAATGCGCTTCTGAAAAACCTGGAAGAACCGCCGGAGAACACGGTATTCTTCCTCATCTCGCACGCGCCGCAGCGGCTGCTACCGACCATCCGCTCGCGCTGCCGCGTCCAGCGGTTCGATCCACTCGGCGACGAACTGATGAATGGGTTCCTGCGCTCGGCTCTGCCCGATCTCTCGGAAGAGGACAGGGCTGCGCTGGTCATGGCCGCCGAAGGATCTCCGGGCCGGGCGATCGCGATGCACGGTCTCGATCTCGGTGCGCTCGACAGGCAGCTCGCGCAGATCTTCCGCGAAGGCGATCGTAGCGGCAGCCTCGGCTCGGGTCTTGCCCAGAAGCTGTCACTGAAGGCCGCGAACGAACGATATCTCGCCTTCCTCGAACAAGCGCCTGCCTATTTCGCTGCCATCGCGCGCGAGACGCCTCCCGCCCATGTCGCCCCGGTGATAGATGCATGGCGAGAGGCGAGCGACCTCGCCGCTCGCGCGGTGCCGCTGACACTCGACAAACAGAGTGTGGTTTTTCGCATGGCGCGGTTGCTGGCAGGCCTATCTGCCCATAGGGATGCACGGCAATGATAGACACCAGCCCATTCTACGTCACCACCGCGATCAATTACCCCAATGGCAAGCCGCATATCGGCCATGCCTATGAAGGGATTGCCGCCGACGTCATCGCCCGTTTCCGCCGCTCCCAGGGACGCGAGGTGCGTTTCCAAACCGGCGTGGACGTCCACGGCCTGAAGATGGTGAAAACCGCGCGCGAGCGCGGCCTGGAGCCGTCCGAATTCGCAGCGCAGATGACGCCGCATTTCACCGAACTGTGTGAGCGTTACCGGATCAGCTATGATCGGTTCATCAGCACCAGCGAGGAAGCAAACCACATCGCGGCCCAGGAAATCTGGAAGCGGATGGAGGCGAGCGGTGATCTGTATCGGGATCGCTACGAAGGCTGGTACTCGGTGCGCGATGAAGCCTATTATGCAGAGGGCGAACTCCTCGATGGGGAAGGGGGCACGAAGCTGTCGCCGCAAGGCACTCCGGTCGAATGGACCGTTGAGGAAAGCTGGTTCTTCCGCCTCTCATCCTATCAGGAACGGCTGCTCGCGCTTTATGCAGATCGTCCGGAATTCATCCAGCCCGACAGTCGCCGGAATGAAGTAATCCGGTTCGTCGAAGGCGGTCTCAACGATCTCTCGATCTCCCGCACCAGCTTCGACTGGGGCGTGCCGGTTCCTAACGATCCCGACCATGTGATGTATGTCTGGATCGATGCGCTCACCAATTATCTTAGCGGCCTCGGTTTTCCGAGTGATGAAGACGGCCTGGTCGAAAAGTATTGGCCGGCAAACGTCCACCTGATCGGCAAGGACATCGTGCGATTTCACGCGGTCTACTGGCCCGCCTTCTTGCTGAGCGCGGGTATCGAGCTTCCGCATCAGGTGCATGCCCACGGTTTCATTCTGAACCGCGGACAGAAGGAATCGAAATCGCTCGGCAACGTCACTGATCCCATAGCACTGGCGAACCGTTTCGGCGCAGACGCCATTCGCTATTTCCTGATGCGAGACGTCAGCTTCGGGCAGGATGGCAGCATCTCTGACGAGGCGATCGTCACGCGCGCCAATGCGGATCTGGCCAACAGCTTCGGCAATCTCGCGCAGCGTACCTTGTCCATGATTCACAAGAACTTGGACGGCAAACTTGCCACTGGTTGGGAAGCGACCAAAGCGGACCATGATTTAAATACGCTCGTACAGAAGGCTTGCGGTGAAGAGCTGCCCGATGCGTTCGAGCGGTTTGCCTTCTCGCATGGCCTTGAAGCATGGATGCGCGCAGTTTTCGCGTGCAACCAATATGTCGATGAACAAGCGCCGTGGACTTTGAAAAAGACCGATCCGGAGCGCATGGGCGTAGTGCTGAGCCAACTCTTCATCTGCATCCGAACGCTGGCGATTGCCATCGCGCCCGTCGTCCCCGATGCTGCGACCGAGTTGCTCGATCAGATGGGGATCGAGGCGCGGGACTGGCGCCATATTCCGGACCAGAACTGGTACGCAGAACGCGCCGCCGGTGCGCCGCTCGGCAAGCCCGAAGGTATCTTCCCGCGCCTTGAGCTGGAGGCGGCCGATGCTGGTTGATAGCCACTGCCACCTGAATTACGAAGGACTGGTCGATCGCCAGCAGGACGTGCTGGCGGCAGCCCGTGCCCGAGGCGTATCGGCCATGCTCAACATTTCTACGCGTGAGAGCGAATGGGACGATGTCGTGGCCACGGCGGAGCGCGAGTCCGATGTCTGGGCATCTATCGGTATCCATCCGCATGAGGCAGACACGCATCCGGAG
>JBELIU010000149.1:0-7318 GCA_042090735.1 Novosphingopyxis sp.
GAGGTCGTTGTGGCCGAAAGGCCGTGGAAGTTCGAGTCTTCTCGACCGCACCAATTTTCATGATGTTCGATCAGATCGGCGGCTGACGGCCGTACTAGATTGCTCGCCAGGTCAGCCGTCTCACAAAATCAGATGTCGCCGCCGCTCAAGCGCTGGCAGAGCATGTCGAGTTGATCGAGGCTGGCGTACGGAATCGTCATGCGACCGGCCTGGCCCTCGCTATAGATGGCGATATCCAAGCCCAGAAGATCGCTCAGCTGCGTTTCCAGTGCCATGATGTCGGGATCGTTCGATCGCTGTTGATGTGTGGAGCGTTGACGACGCGGTGCGGAAGAAACCCCATCCCGTGCGTTGCGAACCAAGCGTTCGACATCGCGGACGGTCAGTCCCTCTTTCTCCGTCCGCAAAGCCAGTGCCTCTGCGTCGTCATGGCCGATCAAGGCGCGGGCGTGACCCATTTGCAGGCGATCCTGCAAGATCATTTCCCGGACGGGCTGCGGAAGATCGAGCAGACGCATCAGGTTCGCAACATGGCTGCGCGACTTGTCGACCAGCGCAGCGACCGCCTTCTGGCTATGTCCGAATTCCTCCGTCAGACGGTGATAGGCCTCGGCCTCCTCGACAGGATTCAGATCCTCACGTTGCACATTTTCAATAAGTGCTATTTCAAGCGCTTCGCTGTCCTCGAATTCGCGAACGATGACCGGGACTTCATGCAGGGCGGCCCGCTGCGCCGCGCGCCATCGACGCTCACCGGCGATGATCTGGTATCCACTGCCGCGCGGTGCGGGGCGAACCACGATCGGCTGAATGATGCCGCGCTGGCGAATGCTCTGCGCCAGCTCCTCCAGCGCCGCCTGTGCGAAGTGGCGGCGCGGCTGGTCCGGATGCGGAGTCAGGGAGGCGATCGGCAAGGTGCGGATGGCAGTGGCATCACCGCCTTCGCTATCGCCGCCAGACCTGCCGCGGACCGCATCGCCGAGTAGGCTGTCCAGACCACGGCCGAGACCGCGCTTCCGATCACGAGTGGAGCTCATGCGGCAATTTCCTCTTTCGGCAGTCGGTCGATCAGTTCGCGGGCGAGGTCGATATAGGCTGCCGATCCGGCGCAGCGGTGATCATAGATAAGCGCCGGGACACCGTGGCTGGGCGCTTCGGACAGGCGCACATTTCGTGGAATGACGGTATCGAACACAATTGGTCCGAGCACCGAGCGAACATCATCCGATACTTGTTCGGTCAGCCGGTTACGGCGATCGTACATGGTGAGCGCCACACCGATGACGGACAGGGCATCGTTGAAGCGCGTGCGGACCCTTTCGACCGTCTGCAGGAGCTGGCTCAGTCCCTCGAGCGCGAAGAATTCGCACTGCAACGGAACGAGCACCGAATCGGCTGCGACCAGGGCGTTGACGGTTAGGAGCCCTAATGACGGGGGGCAGTCGATCAAACAGACGTCATACCGCACGGCTCCAGCCAAGGCGTTACGAAGCGCGTGGGAGCGATCGTCACGCCCCACCATCTCGATCTCTGCTCCGGAGAGATCGACGGTCGCGGGGATGATGGCCAAGCCGGGCACTTCGCTCGGCACGATGCAGTCATCGAGCGTTCCTTCGCCCAGCAACAAATCGTAGCTGGTCCAGTCGCGCTTCGAGCTTTGCAGGCCAAGACCGGTGGATGCGTTGCCTTGCGGATCCAGGTCAATCAGCAGGACGCGCGATCCCGTTGCTGCAAGCGCCGTAGCCAGGTTGATGGCGGTCGTGGTCTTACCTACGCCGCCTTTTTGGTTCGCGATGGCGATCGTGATCATGGGACACCCTTCCCTACCAAAATCACGGCATCGCTGTCAGTGAGACTTTGTTCCACGTGGAACATAGACCGATGCCGCTTTGGAAGCTCCGCCAACTCCGTAGCACCTTTGGCACCGCGTGGCAGCACCCAACGCGTCCGCATTCGGGCGAAAGGCTTCGCCATGTCTATGAGTGACGGCAAAGGCGCGAAAGCCCGGGCGGTGATGACATCCACCTTGAAGGGCTCCAATGTGCGAACATTGGAGCAGTGGACGCGGGCGTTCCGCAGCTCCAGATGATCGATAGCAGCGGCCAAAAACTCGCAACGCTTCCGCCGGGATTCGACCAGGTGGATTACCCAATCTGGTCTGGCGATTGCCAGCACGAGCCCCGGAAGGCCCGGCCCGGACCCTAGATCCAGTATTTTCTGGGTGCGATGGTCTTCCATGTATGTGGTAAGTTGCAGGCTATCGTCGATATGTCGGTTCCAGACATCGTCTGCCGTCGAACGCGCAATAAGATTCTGTCGCTTACTTTCCGCCAGTAATAACTCTACAAATGTTGTGAGACGCTTTTGTGTTTCACGTGGAACGTCGATCGATCCACCGTAGCAGGCTTTCGTCATAGCGTGAGTTCAAACCGGCGGCTGGCGACCAATATGGCTGACAAGGCCGCGGGTGTAATCCCGCGAATGCGGGATGCGGCGGCAAGTGTCGCCGGGCGAGCGCTCTCGAGCCGCTCCACCATTTCGTTTGAAAGCCCGGCAATACCAGAAAATGGGAGCTGCCGAGGAATGACGGTTTCCTGGCTTGCTTTCAGATCGCGCAGCTCAGCCGCTTGGCGGGCAAGATAAGGCTCGTACCGAATGTCTTCGGTGATCGAATCGAGCATGGCTTCATCGGCGTTCGGGAGAAAGTCGCGTGCATGCATTCCCGGCCGCTTTAGCAATTCGCGCACCGAAATATGCTGGCCGCCGTCTACGGGGGTGTTGGGCAGATCGTTCAACACCACGTTAAGACGATGCTTTTCGGCTCGCATTCGCTCAACCCAGAGAAGACGCTCCTGGCCGATACAGCCCACCGCTTGCCCTAAGAGAGTGAGCCGCTCCCACGCATTGTCGGCGCGCAGCCGGAGCCGATATTCCGCACGCGCCGTCAGCATGCGGTAGGGTTCGGTCACGCCTTGGAGAACCAAGTCATCGATCATGACGCCGATATAGCTATCGGACCGGGTAAAAGTCGGCGTTTCGCGTCCTTGCGTTCGGCTCGCCGCTGCCAAACCCGCGACCAGGCCCTGCGCTGCAGCCTCTTCATACCCGGTGGTGCCGTTGATCTGGCCTGCGCAATAAAGCCCATTGATAGCTCGCACCTGCAAGCCGTGATCCAGTGAGCGCGGATCGATATGGTCATACTCTACTGCATAGCCTGGCACCGCGATGTCAGCATTCTCCAGGCCGCCGATGCTCCGAATCATGCCTTCCTGAATATCGACCGGAAGCGACGTGCTGATACCGTTCGGATAGATCAGGTGATCGCTCAGCCCCTCCGGCTCGAGAAAGATCTGATGGCCATCCCTGTCTCCGAACCGATGAATCTTGTCTTCGATCGAAGGGCAGTATCGCGGTCCGGCACCTGCGATGTCCCCACCAAACAAGGGCGATCGATCGAGTCCGCTGCGGATTATATCATGTGTGGCCGAATTGGTTCGCGTGATGGCGCAGAAAATTTGCGGGACTTGGCGACGCGTACTCAAAGGCGACATCGTCCAATTCTCGGTGTCGCTCTTCTGCCGTTCCAATGCTGCCCAGTCGATGGTGCGCCCGTCCAGTCGTGGGGGAGTGCCGGTCTTCAGTCGCGCGATGGGGAGGTCCGCATTGCGCAGCTGGCTTGCCAAGCGACGCGCAGCCCCCTCCCCGATCCGGCCGCCATCGAACCGCTCTTCACCACAAAAAAGCTTGCCGCCAAGAAAAGTGCCGGTCGCCAAAACAACGGAGGTCGCTGCGAGAGCAGTGCCGTCCGAAAGCTGGAGGCCCTCGACGCAGCCACCCTTTAGCTGAAGCGCGGCTGCCTCACCCTCGATGATTGAAATATTCGGAAGCTGCCCGATTGCTGCTTGGATCGACGCTCGGAAGAGACGGCGATCGGCCTGCACGCGTGGCCCGCGAACCGCGGCGCCTTTGCTGCGGTTAAGCATGCGATAATGGATTGCTGCAGCGTCCGCCGCGCGCGCGATCAAGCCGTCAAGCGCATCGACTTCGCGTACCAGATGCCCTTTGCCCAATCCGCCGATCGCCGGATTGCAGGACATCGCCCCTATCTTCGAGGCATCAAGCGTGACCAATCCGACCGTACACCCCATACGCGCGGCCGCCGCAGCGGCCTCACAACCGGCATGACCGCCACCAACCACCAGAATATCGAACGCTTGAACCATGCGCGTCATCTAAACCAAGCAGCGTCCACCGTCAAAATGGTGATGTTTCACGTGGAACATTATTTGCCGATGCAGAACCCCGCGAAGATGCGGTCCAGCATGTCTTCCGTGTGGGTCCGCCCCATGAGGCTATCGAAGGCCAATCTCGCCTGCCGAAGTTCTTCCGCCTGCATCAGCGGATCCAAAAGGCTCGACGCAGCTTCAAGCGCCGTCGCCGCTTGACGCAAGGCTCCGCGCTGCCGCTCGTTGAGGGCAAACTGATCCGGGCCTGGAACGAGCGTCTGCGCCCGCGCGATCAGTTCAGAGACGAGAGTCGAAAGCCCTTGGCCACTGCGCGCCGAAACACTCATTGCTTGAGATGACTTCTCTCGTCCAAGGTCAGACTTAGCCGCGATCTCGATCAACAAATTATGTCTAGGGCCCTGCCCCTCCTCGCCCAGCCATAAAAGTATGTCGGCGCGTTCCAAGGCGGATTTCGCTCGTTCGATCCCGATCGATTCGATCTGATCATCGGTCACATCGCGCAGCCCTGCGGTGTCACTGAGCAGGAACGCCAACCCTCCAAACGCGACCGGCACCTCTATGACATCGCGCGTCGTGCCGGCGACGTCGGAAACGATGGCCGCCTCTCGTGCTACCAACGCGTTCAGCAAACTGGATTTGCCGCTATTGGGTGGCCCCGCGAGCACAACCCGGATGCCGTCACGCAACCGCTCTGCTGGCGGTGCCTCCAGCTCTTTGCGAATACCGGCTGCAAGATCGCTGGCATCATCCAGCTTCAGACGTGCTCCGGCGACATCATCCTCATCCGAAAAATCCAGCTCTGCTTCAACGGAAGCGGAAAGCAACAACAGGCGCTCGCGCCACGCATCGATCAGTCTGCCAAAGCGGCTGCCAGCCATATCCACCGCCGCGCGGCGTTGCCATTCGGTCTCCGCTGAAAGCAAATCCGAAAGCGCTTCGGCCTGGCCCAAGTCGATGCGCCCGTTCTGGAAAGCGCGGCGGGTAAATTCTCCGGCCTCGGCAGACCGTAGCCCCTCCATGCTTGCCAGCTCTTGCTGCACGGCGCGCACGACGGCACGGCCCCCGTGCAGATGCAATTCTGCCAGATCTTCACCGGTCGCACTCCGCGGACCCGGGAAGAAGGTGACGAGCGCATGGTCCAGGATTTCGTCGCCCTGCGAGCGGAGAGTGCGGTAGCGCAGCTTCCGCGGGGTAACGCCTTCCCCAGCCAGGCGCGTCAGCGCATCGAGCGCACGGTTTCCGCTGATCCGGATCACCGCTATACCAGCCGGCGGCGCTCCACTCGACAAGGCGAAGATGGTGTCGTACACAGGGATGGGCCGGTTCGGGTCAGCCGTTGCTGCTTTTCCCCGAGCTCTTTCCGCCGGAAGCAGCGGAAGTTGCCGCCCCCTCCATGAAATTCTGGAACAATTTCAATCCCATCTGGCCCATGGGCGCCATTTGTTTGGCGAAGGTCTCCAGCTGCTCCAGATTCGTGGCGCCCTTCATCGCCTGCGCGACATTGTCGACGTAAATCTCGTTGGCCTTGGTAACGTCCGGCAATCCCATGAAGCGGCGCGCTTCTTCAGGCGTGCAATCGATCTCGATATTCATCTTCATGGTGCTGGGTCTCCTTCAGCGTGGTCGGAACGGCGATGAACGCCGCACGTTTCTGATGCAGTCAAGATAGCGACGGGTGGGCCGTCCGCAATGATCAGGAGAATTACCCTATGACCGCACTGCGCAGCATCGACACGCTCGACGGCGAAAACAGCTTCAACTGCTATGTCGCGGAGCCGGACGGCGAGGTGAAGGCAGCGATCGTGGTCATTCAGGAAATCTTCGGCGTGAACGCCGGTATTCGCCGGAAGGCGGACAAGCTTGCCGAGGCGGGCTATCTCGCGCTTGCGCCCGATCTCTTCTGGCAGATCGAACGCGGGATCGAGCTCGACCCGGATATCGAGGGCGAGATGCAGGAGGCGCTCGATCTCATGGGCAAGTTCGATCAGGACAAGGGCGTTCGCGATATCGAGGCGACGATCAAATATGCGCGCTCCGAGTTCGGGGCCAAGAAAGTGGGCGCTGTCGGATACTGCCTGGGCGGCCGCTTGGCCTATATGACCGCGGCACGTACGGACAGCGATGCGACGGTCGGCTATTATGCCGTTGGAGTTGATGAACTTCTTCGCGAGAAGGAGGCGATCGCCAATCCGCTGATCCTCCACATTCCGGAAGAAGACGGTTTCGTGGACAAGGAAACGCAGGCCAAGATGCATGAAGGGCTGAACGATCACCCGAAGGTGACGCTCTACGATTATCCGGGCATGGATCACGGCTTCGCAACCGAATTCGGCGCACGCCGCAATGAAGAGAATGCCGACAAGGCCGATCAGCGCACGATGGAATTCTTTGCCGAGCACCTAGCCTGACGGGGTGTCATCGACACATTCGGCGATACGCAGAACGATGGCCGGCAGTGCGTTGCACTGTCGGCCATATCTTTGGCCTCAGCGGGCCGCCATGATGGGTCGTCTTAAGCGAAGAGCGATAGCAGACCTATCGTCTCTCCGCCGCCTACGAGACCTTCGTAGATCATCTTTCCGGCAACGTAGACGATGACCAGGAGACCGAGATAGCCGAGCCAGCGGTGACGCTCGATATATTTGGCGATGATATTGGCCGCCAGACCCATCAGCACCACCGACAGGATCAAGCCGACCACCAGAATGCCTGGGTGCTCGCGCGCGGCCCCGGCGACCGCCAGCACATTGTCTAGGCTCATCGAAACGTCGGCCACGGCGACGGCCCAGGCAGCCGCGGCAAAGCTCTTGACCGGTTTGACGCCGACCTCATCACCGGAGGTGCTGCCGCCTTCCTGAAGCTCGCGGTAGAATTTCCACGCTACCCAAAGCAGCAGCAGGCCGCCCGCGAAAACCAGGCCGACGATGCCGAGCAACCAGGTGACGACCAGCGCGAAAATGATCCGCAGCACCAACGCGGCGCCGATGCCGATCAGGATCACCTTCTTGCGGTCCGCGGCGGGCAGGCCGGCAGCCAATGCGCCGACCACGATGGCGTTATCGCCGGCGAGC
>JBELIU010000150.1:0-7191 GCA_042090735.1 Novosphingopyxis sp.
GTGCCTCGGCAGGCGTGACTTCCATATTCTCGATGGCGCCCATCAGCATGACGCGCGACTGCGGATCGGCCGGCGCACGGATCGCGATGGATACGGCGTCGCTCGCGGTTGCCAGATCCTCGCCAACCTGGCCGTTGATCGCGTCCGCGACGCGCAGCGCGGTCGTCAGATCGGCCTCCGCCAGATTGAAGGTCAGGAACGGGCTCTGCTCGAACCCGGTGGCGACCGCGCGCTCCACCGATGCACCGCCGGCGATGCGGCCTACCGAGGGAATGTTCACCGTGGTGATGGAGCCATCGCGTCCTTCGACGCCCAGCCCGCCGACCGCGAGATTGCCCTGCGCCATAGCATAGATTTGCCCGTCGGCACCGAGCAGCGGCATCATGATGAGCGTGCCGCCGCGCAAGGACTTGGCCTTGCCGATCGCCGAAACGGTGACATCGATACGCTGGCCGGGCTTTGCCATCGCCGGAAGATCGGCGGTGACCATCACGGCGGCGGCATTCTTGGTCGCCGGGTTGATGCCCGGCGGCAAGGTCAGGCCGAAGCGCGTGGTGACGCCCTTCATGGCGACGGTGGCATATTCCAGGCTGTCGTCGCCCGTGCCCGCCAGACCGACGACGATGCCGTAGCCGGTCAGCTGGTTGGAGCGCAGCCCCTGGAAGCTGCCCAGATCCTTGATCCGATCGGCCGATGCAGGCGATGCGGCAAGAAGCGCGGCCGAGACGATCAGGCCGATGCGCGCGAAAAGGGTTGCGAAAGACTTCATCACAACGGGCTCACAATGTTGAAGAAGCGCTGCAGCCAACCTTGCTTGCTGGCCTGCGCGATTTCGCCCTTGCCGCTGTAATCGATATGGGCCTGCGCGACGCGGGTGGAGGGCACGACATTTTCAGGACCCACATCGGCCATGCGGACAAGACCGCTGAACCGGACGAATTCATCGCCGCGGTTCAGGCGGATAAGCTTCTCGCCGCGCACCAGCATGGTGCCGTTGGGGAAGACTTCCGCCACCGTAACGCTGATCTGGCCGGTGAGCGCATTGCTCTGCTGCGCGCTGCCGCCGCCCTTGAACTTCGTGCCGCCGGAGACGCTGACATCGCTCGGATCGAACAGGGCGAACGGGCCGGTGGCGGGCGGCGTGATCCCGAAACTGCCGTTGCGATCCACATTGGCGCTGTTGGTCTTCACCGCCTGCGTGCGCTCGACAAGGGCAATGGTCAGCAGATCGCCGATACGCGCGGCGCGTGCGCCGCTGGTGAGCGCGGCATATCCGTTCGCGGCCTGAAAGATGGAGCCGTTCGATGCAACGAACGGCTGCGGCACCGGCGGCGGGGCGAGCGTCGCGGCGTAGGCCGGATCGGGGCGTGCCTGCTCGCTGGCAAAGCAAGCCGTCAGCAGCGGCGCGGCGGCGAAAAGGACGAGCATATTCTTCATTTTCGTCATCACCCTCACAGCTGCTGATTGGCGAACTGGAGCATCTCGTCCGTCGCCTTGATCATCTTAGAATTCACTTCGTACGCTCTTTGGGTTTCGATCATGTCAACAAGCTCCTCGACAATGTTGACGTTGGACCCCTCGAGCATGCCCTGGCGCAGAACGCCGCGGCCTTCTTCGCCCGCAGCGCCCGTTATCGGTGCGCCGCTGGCCGCGGTTTCCTTCAGCAAATTGTTGCCGATCGATTCGAGACCCGCGGAATTGATGAAATTGCTGATCTCGATCCGGCCCAGCTCGCTCGGCTCGGCCTGACCGTCGAGCGATGCCGAAACGGTGCCGTCCGCGCCGATGGTGATCGCGGTGGCGCCCTGTGGCACCTGAATCTGCGGCTGCAGCGGAAGGCCTTCAGACGTCACCATCGCGCCTTCGGCGGTGATGCTGAAATCGCCCGCGCGGGTATAGGCGGTGGAGCCATCGGGCATCTGCACCTGAAAATAGCCGGAACCCTGGATCGCGATGTCCATGGAATTGCCGGTGGTCTGCAGCGATCCTTGCGTATCGATGCGCGCCGTCCCGGCAACCGCGACGCCCGTGCCGAGCGACAGGCCGGTGGCGAACTTGTTCTGCTGGTCCGCCGCGGCGCCCTTCTGGACGACCTGCTGATAGGCCAGCGTCTCGAACTGCGCGCGGTCCC
Source organism: Novosphingopyxis sp. (assembly GCA_042090735.1). Lineage (GTDB taxonomy): Bacteria > Pseudomonadota > Alphaproteobacteria > Sphingomonadales > Sphingomonadaceae > Novosphingopyxis. The sequence continues at coordinate 2,132 of JBELIU010000150.1, forward strand.
GCTTGAAACCGGTGGTGTTCACGTTCGCCAGGTTGTTGGCGATCACGCGCATCTTGGTGTTCTGTGCGTCGAGCCCGGTGCGGGCGACCTGCAAGGCTGAATTGCTCATCGATCAGTCTCCGTTCGTGCCGCTATCAGCGCGGCGCATATTCGTGCCGCGGTTCAGCGCGGCAGTTGCATGACGCTGGCGCCGCCATCGTCCATTTCCTTGGCGCTCTGCATCAGCTTGACCTGCGCTTCGTAGGCGCGGCTCGTCTCGATCATGTCGACGAGAGCCTGGGTCATGTTGACGTTCGATCCTTCCAGTGCGCCGCTTTGCAGCCTTGCATCAGGATCAGACGGCAGAGCGCCGCCGTTCTTAACCCGGAAGAGGGTATCCTCCGCTTTAACCACCTCGCTGCCTTTGGGATTGACGAGGCGCAGGCGATCGACCTGCTGCGGCTGGTTCGGATCGCCGCCCTTGGGCACGATCCAGACGCCGCCATCTTCGCTGATCTGGATGCTGTCGGCGGGCGGCACGACCAGCGGGCCGCCCTCCCCCAGCACCGGAAAACCGTCTCCGGTGGTGAGCAGCCCGGTTTCGTTCATCATCAGATCGCCGCGGCGAGTGTATCCTTCGTCCCCGTTCGGCGCCTGCACGGCGAGCATGGTCTGCCCGCCGAGCGCGACGTCGAGCGGGCGACCGGTCTGCTCCACCGCGCCGGGATTGAGATCGGCGGTCAGCACATATTCGTTCGGGCTCGCCCGGCTTTGCAGGCCTTCCCCATGGAGATACTGCGCCTGGGCGCTCACGATCTCGGCGCGAAAGCCGGTCGTGTCCGCGTTCGCCATATTATGCGCGATCGCGGTCTGGCGATTCATCACCCCCTGCATGGCGCGAAGGCTGAGATGGATCATCCTGTCCATGGGGTTACTCCTGCGAAGACTTGGTGCTTAACCGTCAGGCCGATCAGACCTGCAGGTTGACGATCGTCTGCGTCATGTTGTTGGCGGTCTCGATCGCCTGCGCATTTGCCTGGAAGTTTCGCTGCGCAGCGATGAGCGAGACGAGCTCTTCGGTAATGTCGATGTTGGCCGTCTCCAGCGAGCCGGACCGCACGGTGCCGAGCGGGCCAGTGCCGGCCTGCGACAGTTTCGCGGTGCCCGAAAGCCCGGTCGCCTGCCAATGCGCATCGCCCACCGGGCGGAGGTTCTCGACCGCATCGAAGCTCGCCATTGCCACAGCGCCTAGCGCTTGCTGATTTCCGTTGGAGAAAGTGGCGGTGATTACGCCGTTGGTGCCGACCGCGATATTCGCGAGGACCGCATTTGCATCATTGGGATCGGCATCGGGCAGGCGCAGATTGGTCATGTCGGCTGGATCAGTCGAAGTAATGTTTCCATCCGCATCGACCGGCAGAAGCTGGACGATATTGCCCGTGGCATCGACGACGTCGCGCTTGCTGTTAACGCTGAAGGAGCCGTTGCGGGTGTAGGTGATTGCCGCAGTCGTCGCGGGACTTTTGACGGTGAAAAAGCCGTCGCCTGCCACCGCGAGGTCGAGCGTGCGGTCGGTCGATTCCAGGGTACCTTGCGTGAACTGCTGGCTGATATTTTGAAGCTGAGTCCCCTGCCCGGCAATCATCCTCGTCGTCTGCGTCGGCGATGCTGCAAAGAGATCGCCGAATTGGGCGCGGCTCTTCTTAAAGCCGGTCGAGTTGCTGTTAGCAATATTGTTGGAAACCACCGACAGATCAGACTGGGCAGCTTTGAGACCGCTGAGAGAAGTAAGGAAAGACATCGGATATTCTCCTTGGGGGTAATTCGGTTCTTGGGAATGCTGTGCGTGATCAGCCGACGCCGCGAACGGCGGCGACATCGATTTGTCCGGCGGGCGTCGTCAGCACCGCGCCGTTGCCGGCGGACGAAATGCCGACGGCGGAAACTGGCAGCCAAGTGGCGGTCGATGATGGGACGCCGGCCGAAACCCGCACTTTCAGCTTTCCGAGATCGACCGGCTGGCCGTCCTCGTCAGTGCTCTGGAAAGCGAAGGGCACCGCGCCCGCACTCATCGGACCACCGGTCATGGAGCGCACGACCGAGCCGTTGCCGTCAATGAGCTCTATGGTAAGCTTGTCGGCAGGACCGGCCAATGTGACCTCGCCGCGATAAAGCCCGTTTGAGTCCATCGCAGCAACATCACCCTTGGCGAGCACGCTCTTGCCAATGAACTGCGAGGCTTCCGAAAGCCGCGAGGTCGAGAAAGCCTCGGAAATGTTTTTCAACGACTGGTTCATCTCGGCGATGCCGGCGACGCTGGAAAACTGCGCCATCTGCGCGACCATCTGCTGATTATCGACCGGCTTGAACGGATCCTGGAATTTGATCTGCGCGGTCATCAGCTTCAGGAAGCTGCTCTGGTCGAGCGTTCCTCCGCCGGTGGCGTTCATCGGCTGTGCCCTGGTCAGGCCAGCTGGAAGCGTGTTGTCAATCGTGCTCATTGGCCCATCTTCACGGTATCGAGGATCAGCGACTTTGCGGTCTGCATCACCTGCACATTGTTCTGATATTGGCGGGCGGTTTCGATCATATCGATCAGCTCTGCCGCCTCATCGACGCCTGCGTCCCACACATTGCCGTCGGCATCGGCCAGCGGATTGGTGGGATCGTGCCGCATCCGCGGTTCGGTGTTGGACTTCACCACCTTCTCGACATCGACTGTCGCGATGCCGTCTCCGCCGGTTGCCGTGCGGAACACCGGCTTCAGCGCGCGATAGGCCTCTTCGGCGCTCTTGTAGACGGTGCGCGAGTTGGCGAGGTTGGACGCGGTAGTGTTCATGCGCGTCAGCTGCGCGGACATCGCGCGGCCGGAAATGTCGAATATGTTCATCGGACCGGACATGAATTATTCTCCTCGGATCGCGCGGGTGAGCGTGTTCACGCGCGCTTCTAGGAAGGAGAGCGTGGTCGAATAGCCGACCGCGTTCTCGGCAAAGAGCGTCTGTTCGGTGGAAAGTTCGACGGTATTGCCGTCAAGCGAGGTCTGAAGCGGCACGCGATATCCGGCATTGCCTTCCATCGCCTGCATCGCATCCGATCCGCTTTTGCGGACCTGACTCATCGCCTTTTCGAAATCGAGATCGCGGGCCTTGTAGCCCGGCGTGGCGGCGTTCGCGATATTGGAAGCCAGCATCGACAGCCGCTGCGATCGCAGCTGAAGCGCGTCCCCGTGAATGCCGAAAATTTTGTCTGCCATAATATCATTTCCTGCTTAATTCCGCTCACCATCTGCCGTTGAAGACCTGTGGCGATCGGACTGCCGAGCATGACTAAGCAAAGGGCGTGCCAATTCAGCGCATGACCGGCTTGGTGCTGTTTTCAGGCGGTTTCGGGGGGCTATTGCCATCCGGGCGGCAGATTTTTGCCGCCCGGCAAGTTTTTGCCGGGTGAGTGAGGGCCGCAATATGATGTCGATCCAATGGGCCCGCTTCTTCGATCCGGGCGCGCTTCTGCTGGTCGGTCTCGGCTGCCTGCTCGTCGCGCTCGTACAGAACGGAATGCGCGGCATCATGATCGGCTTTGCCACATCGCTATCGCTTCACCGCACTGCCGGCGCGGGCGAACAAGCCAGGCTCTCCGCGGTCATCGTGGAAGATCAGGTACGCCGCCGGGGCGTAAGCTGCGCCGATCGCCCGGCGCTTGCCTGCGCCTTTACCGCAAAGCTAGCCACGCAGATGTCCGATGCGCCCGATTTTGTCGCATTCGCACATATCGTCGAAACAGATCGCGCAACCCGCCAGGCCGCGCGCACCGTCGCCGTGCAGATATGGGAGGATATTGCAGACGCCGCCCCCGCACTCGGCATGCTGGGCACCGTCATCGGCCTCGTCGAGATGTTCGGGCGCATGGAAAGCGTCGAAGGCCTCGGCACCGCGATGGCGCTATGCCTGCTCACCAGCCTTTACGGCCTTGCCTTCGCGCACCTTATAGCCGGCCCCATTGCCCGCCGCCTGCAGATGCTGGGCGCGCGAGAGGCCGGCTGGCAGACCGAGATAGCCGAGCGAATTCTTGCATTGGCCCGGGCCGAATATCCGGATCGCGCGCCACGGCGAGCCGTCGTGCCGATCCTGGGCGAACCTCCCGATGCCCTCCAGCCGAGAGAAACCGCCATTCCATGACATCCAAACGCTCCATGGTCGGGTTCATCGACCTTTCACTGATTTTGCTCGGCTCCGTCGCGCTGATCGGCGAATTGCACCAGCGCGAGCTGGCGGCGACCCCGCTCGTCAGCAGACGCGAGGCGTCCGAAGGCGGCGAGAGTGTGACCGTTGCTATCGGCCGACTGTTCGAACCTGGCGAAGCTCGCCTGTCGGTGCAGGGCGACAGCTGGGTTCGAAAGATGGCCCGCACAGCGGGCAAGCGGCGCGTCTCGGTGCGCGTTTCGATCGATGACCGGCACGGCAACGCACGCCTTGATGGCTGGGAACAGGCCGCCGCGCGCACGGCGGCGATCATGTACGCGCTCGAACGCGGCGGCATATCGTCCGACCGGATTGATCCGGCGGTTCCCACGCGGGCCGGCGGGCCGGAAGGCATCACCGTAACCATCAGCGACTGATATCTTGGCATGGCCCTTGCTTTGAGAGGACCGAAGTCTTTTCGATCCAAGGATCCTGCCCATGCGCCCTGCCCTTCTTCCAACTGCGATCGCCGCTGCGGCTTTGACCGCGGTTGCCCCGGCCACCGCCACTGCTGCCGGTTTTCAGGACCTGACCGATCTCGATGTGGCGGTTGCCGCCCATATGGGCGCCGAAATCGGCGAGCCGGGCGGCGCGCGCGCACCGGTGGACCGCCGCCTGAAGCTGAACGACCCGCGGACGCCCGGCGTTCCGTACGACTTCAAGGCGTGCCCGGCGGACCCGCGGAACGCGGCGCACGCGCGCTGGCCCAACGCGACGTGCGCGCTCGAGGACGTCTTCTTCTGGTTCGACGAGCGGCGGCAGCGGTGGCGGTGGATGGCGCACCAGAAGCTGAAGGGCGCCGGGTCACGGGCGGAGCGGCAGTGCGACTACTTCCCCGGC
>JBELIU010000151.1:0-7152 GCA_042090735.1 Novosphingopyxis sp.
TGGAGCCGACCAAAACCACCCAGTCGGCCTCTTCCAAATCCTCGTAGATGCCGGGCACTGTGTCGGTGCCAAAGGCCCGTTTGTGCCCCGCCACGGAAGAGGCCATGCAAAGGCGCGAGTTCGTGTCGATATTGGCGCTGCCGATGAAGCCTTTCATCAGCTTGTTGGCAACGTAATAGTCCTCGGTCAGCAACTGGCCAGAGACGTAGAACGCCAATGCATCGGGGCCGTGTTCCTCGCGCACGCGCGTAAATTCGGCGGCGACGAGGTTCAGCGCCTCGTCCCAATCGGTATCTTGTCCGCCGATCTGCGGGGTAAGCTGGCGATCCGTCAGGCCGACTGTTTCGCCCAGCGCCGATCCCTTGGAACACAGTCGCCCGCGATTGTTCGGATGATCGGGATCGCCCCGCACCGCAAGACCGCCCTTGCCGTCGGGTCGCAGCAGAACGCCGCAACCGACCCCGCAATAGGGGCAGGTCGATCGAACCTCGTCTGGTTCGACAGCCTGCATCATGCCGCCGCTTTTTCAGCCAGCGCGCTCACGTCCAGCAATACGCGTCCGGCTTCGATCTGCACGGGATAGGTGGCGATGCTGCCCTCATCCGCGCCCTGCGCCTCCCCGGTTTCCAGCGAATAGGTCCAGCTGTGCAGCGGGCAGGTGACCATGCGCCCATGCACGATCCCCTCGGCCAGCGGGCCTTGCTTGTGCGCACAGCTGTTGGACGTGGCGAACAGCTCTTCCTCGCCCGTGCGAAAAATCGCTACGCAGCCCTTCGCCGTCTTCACCATGCGCGCACCGCGCAGGGGAATGTCGGCCAGCGCGCCGATATCGGTCCAGGTCATTCGGCAGGTTCCATCGTAAGGTCGGCGATCGGCCTGAATTTCTCTGCTTCGGACTCGCTCGCATGCTCGGCCCACGGGTCCTTGCGATAGACCGATTGCGAGATTTCGAAGCGCTCGTTGAGTGCCGCGCGCTCGGCGGGGTTGGAGAGCACCTCTTTCACCCAGTCGAGCCCGACCTTGTCGACCCATTTGTAGGGTCGGTCGAGATATTTGGCGTGTTCGCGATAAAGCTGCACGAAGGCGGCGGTCCATTCGATCGCCTCGTCCTCCGTCGCCACATCCACGAGGCGCTGCGTCTCGCGCAGGTCCATGCCCGCCGCGCCCGCAACGCCGATCTGGTAGCCGGAATCGACGCAGACCACGCCCACGTCCTTGCAGGTCGCCTCTGCGCAATTGCGGGGGCATCCCGACACGCCGAGCTTCACCTTGTGCGGTGTCCACGATCCCCAGAGCTTCTTTTCCAGCTTGATGCCCAGCCCGGTGGAATCCTGCGTGCCAAAGCGGCACCAGTCGGTACCAACGCAGGTCTTTACTGTGCGCAGCCCCTTGGAATAGGCGTGACCCGAAACCATCCCGGCGGCATTGAGATCGGCCCAGATCGTGGGAAGGTCTTCCTTCTTTACGCCCAGCAGATCGATCCGCTGGCCGCCCGTCACCTTCACCGCGGCATCGTATTTCTTTGCCGCGGCGGCAATCGCCAGCAATTCGTCGGGCGTGGTCATCCCGCCCCACATGCGCGGCATCACGGAATAGGTGCCGTCCTTCTGAATATTGGCGTGGTTGCGTTCATTCACGAAGCGCGACTGCGCATCGTCCTGATAATCGAGCGGCCATTCGGCCAGCAGGTAGAAATTGATGGCGGGGCGGCAGGTGGGGCAACCATTTACGGTCTTCCATCCGAGTTCCTGCCACACGGCGGGCTGGGTGCGCAGCTCGCGCGCCTTGATCAGGCGACGCACGTCCTCATGCGTCAGCTCGGTGCAGCCACAGACCGGCTTGGCTCCGCCCGCATCGAAATTGTCGCCCAGGGTCACCGCGAGCAATTGTTCGACCAGCCCGGTGCATGTGCCACAGCTGGCAGAAGCCTTGGTCTGCGCGCGCAAGGCGTCGAGCGTGTCCGCGCCTGACCCGATAGCGTCGACGATCCGTCCCTTGCATACGCCGTTGCAGCCGCAGATCTCCGCTTCAGACGGCAATGCTGCAACGGCTGCCAGAGGGTCCGTGCCGGCAGCGCCACCCCCCTGGAAAGCGGGGCCGTAGATGAGCGTGTCGCGCATGTGCTCGATATCGGTCCCGTCCTTGATCAGGCCGAAAAACCAGTTGCCGTCCGCCGTGTCGCCATACATGACCGCGCCGATCAGCCGGTCGTCCTCGATCACCAGCCGCTTGTAGATACCGCGCGCCGGATCGCGGAACACGATATCCTCGCGGCCCTCTCCGTCGGCAAAATCACCCGCGCTGAAGAGGTCGCAGCCGGTGACTTTCAGCTTGGTCGAAAGTTCGCGCATGGCAAAGGCATCGTCCTCCCCCAGCAGCGTCTTCGCCAGCACCTGCGCTTGATCGTAGAGCGGGGCGACCAGGCCGAAGAGATTGCCGTCGAATTCCACGCATTCGCCGACGGCGAAGATATCGGGATCGCTGGTGCGCATCTGCGCGTCGACAACGATCGCCTTGCCGCATGTCAGCCCGGCCTCAACGCCGATCTGCCCGGCCGGCCGGATGCCCACCGCCATGCAGACGATGTCGGCATCAAGCACGGTGCCGTCTTCCAGCACGACCCGCTCCACCTTGCCATCGCCTTCGATTGCCTTGGTGCTGGCCTTGAGCAGCACCTCGATGCCGCGCTTTTCCAGATCCTTCTTAAGAAGGTAGCCCGCCGCCTCGTCGAGCTGGCGTTCCATCAAATGGCCCATGAGGTGGAGCACGGTCACATCCATGCCCCGCAGCCTCAGGCCCGCCGCCGCTTCCAGCCCCAGCAGCCCGCCGCCGATTACCACCGCCTTCGCGCCGGGCCGAGCCGACGCCGCGATCATGGCGTTGGTGTCTTCCAGATCGCGATAGGCGACCACACCGGGCAGATCGTGGCCCGGCAGCGGAATGATAAAGGGGGCGGAACCGGTCGCGACGATCAGCTTGTCGTAAGGCGCTTCGCCCTGCTCCCCGACCACCACCTTGCGGCTGCGATCAATGGCGACGACCTTTTCGCCGAAGCGGCAGGTGACGCCGTGTTCGCCATACCAGGCGTCGTCATGCGTCACGATTTCTGCGAACGCCTTCTCGCCAGAGAGGACGGGGGAGAGCATGATGCGGTTATAATTGCCGCGTGGTTCGGCGTTGAACAGCGTAACCTCGAATGGCGCCCCCGCTTCGAACAGATGCTCCAGCACCCGGCCCGAAGCCATGCCTGCGCCGATGACGACCAGTCTTTCCATGCCGTGCGCTCCCTTACAGATACCAGGCGGTGATGAAGGCGAGGTCCTCGCCTCTATAGACCGGCAGGGCGACCATGCTGCGATAGCCTGCGGGCAGCCCCGTTCCGTTGCCGATGATATGCGGCCGGCCGGTGCCGAGCACCTGCCCGACCGGCCCTTGCCATGCCCCGATGGTAACAATGTCGACCGGCGGGTTCTGTTTGGGCCAGAGTGGCCCCTCGCTTTCGCAGATGCCGTCGATCCTCATCGCTGCGCGGCGTGGTCCGACCCGTTCGGGGCGAGCGTCCCAGATTTCGAAGCGGTGGGCGAGGGGGGTGTCCGCCCCCGTCAGCACCGTGACGACGCGCGTGCGACCGTCCGGCGCCTGCACCGGAATGCCGAGGCCGTGTCTCAGCCCCGCTGCCTTCGCACTCTCGCCACGCACGAAGCCGTGGCGTGAACCGATCTGCCGCATCAGCACCGGCATCTGCGCCGACCAGACGCCGCCTGGCAGACCCTCGCCCTGCGCGAAGACGACGTCCTGCGATGCTGCGCCGAAATCTTCCGCCGCGCCGTAATAGCCTGCATCGAGATGGAGACGGTCGTCGCGATCCTCCCACACCTCGATGGCTCCGACATGTCCGGCGTCATTGCCGCACAGCACGACGAGAACGGCCTTCAGCGTGTTGTCCGCAAAGACAGGGATTGCGATGGCACAGGTAAGCCCAGCCTCTTGCGCAGCCTCCGTCCGCTGGAAGTAGGAACCGTCGAACTGGTCGAGCACGATCGGGCGTCCTTCGGCCCATGCCTTGCCCGGAAGTCCTTCGCCATGCGCGAACCGGGAGCGGGCCGATATGTCGCCGAACGCCTCGAGCGAGCCGTAATCGCCGCCGCCGAAGATGAGCGTTTCGCCTTCCGCAAGCCAGATCTCGGATGCCTTAATGAAGGACGTGGCAGTGTCAGGCTGCGACATTCTGTGCCTCCCCGAGTGCAAGAGCTGCCTGGCTGTTCGCGCCCCGCAAGGCTTCGCCAATCAGCATCAACGCCGGGCCGTCGCGCAGGGCGGATTTGGCGGCGAGGGACAGCAGGTCGAGCCGGGTGAAGAACTTGCGCTTCTCCGGCAGGCTGGCGTTCTCGACCAGCGCTACCGGCGTATCGGGCGCAAGACCCGCAGCGATCAGCCCGCGCGAGACGTGCGCCGATGCTGCCTTGCCCATATAGACCGCCAGCGTCGCCTGCGGATCGGCCAGTGAAGCCCAGTCGACGTCCGGCGCAGCGCCGCTTTTCGTATGCGCCGTGACGAAGGTCAGCCGCCGCGTCAGACCGCGCAAGGTCAGCGAGAGGCTTAGATCCGCTGCGGCCGCGCTGGCTGCCGTAACGCCGGGGCAAACAAACACCGGAATACCCGCCGTCCGGCACGCCTCAAGTTCTTCATTAGACCGCCCAAAGATCGACGGGTCGCCGCCCTTCAGCCGCACGACCCGCAGGCCCGCCCGCGCCGCTTGCACGATCAGCGCATCGATCGTGCGCTGGTCCCTGGAATGCCGCCCCGACCTTTTTCCGACCGACACGCGTTCGGCATCCGGCCCGATCATCTCCAGCACACCGGGGCCGACCAGCGCATCGTAAAAGACGATATCGGCACGCTGCAGCAGTCGCTCCGCTTTTCTCGTCAGAAGATCGGGATTCCCGGGTCCTGCCCCCACGAGCCACACCGTCCCCGGGAGGAATTTCCGGTCGTCACCGGTCATCACGACCTCCCCGCGGCAAAGGTCAGACCGTCCGACAATATCCCGTAGATGAACCGCATTCCCAGTCTCCGGGCGTGAACCCCAAACACAAAAAAGCCGCTGCGACGCATGATCCTGACGGATCGGTCGAGCGGCTACATTGCCAACAAATTTATGGTCTCATCAGACGGTCAAGCACCCGTCCCTGGGCGAATCCGATGACGCTCGACTGTTACCAATTTTCTGTTGAAATGCAACAGGCAAATGGGTTCGTGGTAGGAAGTACCTCGGCATGAGCGCCGGGTGATAGCCGCTATCGCTGATAAGAATAAATGACCGCTTTCAGGATCGCGCGGCAAAAGAACGAATGGGTGGGATGCGGCGTAAAGCCGCCGCCACCCGACCGCGTCGAAGGGGCTGCAAATGGATCAAATCGAGCAGAAATGGGTAGCGTGATCCTCGGTCTGACACTCATTGAAATCGGCAAGATCGGGGATGCGGCCGAAAGCGATCTTGGCTCCTAAATAGCCGCCGGGGATGTCGGTCCGAGCACCCAAATTTGCCGCAGCAGGACCATGGGTGGCGCGTATTATATCTAGCGTTTCGCTTAGTTTCTCGGATCGCGACCGGTCCGACGCCGAAGCACTTTTCCCGGCGAGCTGATCGATTGCAAACAGATCTCCCTGCGCGCGGTCCGCCGGCTCCAGTCCATGAATGACGACGCTGACCGCGCGTGGCCGGAACCTGGGACGTGTTTTCCAGAGGCCCATCGCTTCATGCAAACATGTCAGGAAGCTATGATCATCGCGCGCCGGAGGAAGCGAAAATTCCCTGCTCCAGCGTGATGTATCGCCGTTGCTTTTTCCTCTTTGCTGCCTCCGCTCGGCACGCAGGCTTACGGTCATTTTTGTGGCTCGAAGTTCGGCCCGGCGTAGCCGCCTGCTGGCGCTTAAGGTGAGCTGCCTTGCGCATTCGTGGACTTTGTCGGGCGCGCTCCAGTCGGCTGAAAGCATGCGGCTATGACCGAACATGCGCTTCACGGTGGGCGGCCGTTCGCAGTCCTGACCGTCCAACCCATTCCAAAATCTCTCGCCCTCGACATTGCCCCAGATCGACCGCATGCGCTTCGGGCCAAGCTTCCAAAGGTCCGAAAAGGAGCTGATCCCGGCGGCGCTGAGACGCGCTTCTATGCCGTTCGATATACCGGAGATCTTCGTCAGGCGAAGGTAATCAAGCCGCGCAGGCAGCTCGTTATCGGATAGCAAGATCAAACCATCGGGCTTGTTCATCTCGGCCGCAATTTTTGCCAGAAGTTCGGTGCTGGCGATGCCAATTGAGCAAGTCAGGATTTCGCTGAACTGACCTTTCAGAGATTGTTTTATTCGGGCGGCGAGGGCAGGGGCCTCGGCTACTTCTGATGGAAGCAGATAGCAAACGAGCTCATTGATGGAACGTACTTTTGCTATCGGTACGCAGCTTTCAATGACTGCCAGAATCCGGTGATGAAGCCGGACATAGGCATCCGGCCTGGCTACCACGAAGATCATGTCCGGCAGGATCTTACGGGCATCAGCAATCGACATGTTGCCTTTGACGCCGCCGGATTTGGCTTCTCGGCTGACGGCGACGCAGCCCGTATGAGGCGAATCCAGGGGCACCACGCCGATCGGTTTGCCGCGTAAGCTCGGATTGAAATGCTGCTCCGCGGAAGCGAAAAAGCTGTCAAAATCGAGATAAAGTCGCTTCAGATTGGCATGTTCTTTGGGCTCTATCGGAGTCGCGCGGTCCATGTCCGACGGCTAGAACAAAACGGCAACATGGGCAGGCCGACGAAGGTTTTGCCATCACGAATTTCGGCGTGATCAAGAGACAGAACAGGCGCCCCTTAGGATATCAACCAAGCTCTTTAAGCCATCGTTTTTGGGCACCGAACCTGCTATAAACAAGCGGCAAGATGGCAAACAGGGGTGTGCGCCGTGGCTCGATTGACCGACCAGAAAGCCGATCCGGAATACGCCATCCGCGTGTTCGGAGACCGGCCAGCAGAAGCGATCTTGACCGCACTGCGCGGCGAGAAGGCGCCTCGACGGCAGACTTTTCTGCAGCGCATATTTTCGCGATCGAGGTGAACTGGCTTCGCGTTTCTGGCAGCCTAACTGCGCCAAACT
>JBELIU010000152.1:0-7079 GCA_042090735.1 Novosphingopyxis sp.
TAGTCCTCAGGCTTTTACCTCAGGATAGTTACGGAACCCCACATACCCGTCGCTAGAACGGCACTTCGTCGTCCAGATCGTCGGCGAAGTCGCCGCCCTTATTCCAGCCGCTACCGCCGCCGGATCCGCCGCCCGAGCCGCCGCTTCCGCCGCCCTGGTTCCAGCCGCCGCCCGATCCGCCACCGGAACCGGAACCGCCGCCGCCATAATTGCCGCCGCCCCCGCCGGATCCACCGCCCGAGCCGCCGGAGGCGCCGTCGAGCATGGTCATCACCGCGCCGGGGCCGCTCAGCACCACTTCGGTCGAGTAGCGGTCATTGCCCGACTGGTCCTGCCATTTGCGGGTCTGCAGCTGGCCCTCGACATAAATTTTGGAGCCCTTGCGCAGGAAGCGTTCGGCCACGCCGACCAGGCCGTCGGATTTGATCGTGACCGTGTGCCACTCGGTCCGCTCCCGCCGTTCGCCGGTCTGGCGGTCCTTCCAGTTTTCCGATGTCGCGATGCGCAGATTGCAGATGCGCCCGCCATTCTGGAAGGTCTTCACCTCCGGATCGGCGCCGAGATTGCCGACGAGAATGACCTTGTTGACCGAGCCTGCCATGATTGTCTCCGTGTTCGGGACCTGCGTCCCCTTGTTCCGTTCGCCTCGAACATGTCGAAGGGCCGTCTTGCCGGCAGGCTTAGTTAAAGGGGTCCGTCAGGACAAGCCAAGCCCGAACGACGGGAGGACTTTTTGAACGAGAGCTACAGCCCCGCCGCGCGCGCCGCCCAATAGGTCAGCCCGCTCATTACATAGGCGAGGCCGAACAGGTACACGACCATGAAGGTGGGCCATTTCCAGCCCGCCGTCTCACGCCGCGTCACCGCGATGGTGGAGATGCACTGCGGCGCGAACACGAACCACATCAGGAAGGCGAGCGCGGTGGGTAGCGTCCAGTCCGCGGCCAGACGATCCCCCAGCACCACGGCACCCTCATCGTCCTCGGCATCGATCGCGTAGACCGTGCCGAGCGCGGAGACGGCCACTTCGCGCGCGGCCATCGCCGGGATCAGCGCCAGCGCGATGTCGCGGTTGAAACCGATCGGCTCCACCACCGGGGTGATGGTATTGGCGATGCGGCCGGCCACCGAGTAATCGACCTGACTGATGCCGCTGTCCACCGGCGTCTTGGGAAAGCTGAGGAGCGCCCAAAGCAGGATGGTGGCGAAGAAGATGATCGTGCCCGCGCGGCGCATGAAGATCCAGGCGCGCTGGAACAGACCGATCGCAATGTCGCGCAGGCGGGGCAGCTGATATTTCGGCATCTCGATCAGGAAGCCGGAGCCTTCGCCCTTGGTCACGCTGCGACGCAGGACGAGCGACACGATCATCGCGCCGACGATACCGAAGAGATAGAGGCCGAGGAGCACCAGCCCTTGCAGCCCGATGCCCGGCCCCACGCTGCGCGCGGGAATGAACGAGCCGATGATGATGGTGTAGACCGGCAGACGCGCCGAACAGGTCATCAGCGGGGCGACGAGGATAGTGGTGAGCCGGTCCTTCTCGTCGCGGATCGAGCGGGTGGCCATGATGCCGGGGATGGCGCAGGCGAAGCTGGACAGAAGCGGAATGAAGCTGTGGCCCGACAGTCCGACGCTTGCCATCATCCGGTCCATGACGAAAGCCGCGCGGGTCATGTAGCCCGTCGCCTCCAGCACCAGGATGAAGAGGAACAGGATCAGGATCTGCGGCAGAAACACGATGACCGAGCCGACGCCCGCGATCACGCCGTCCACCAGAAAGGACTGCACGATGCCATCCGGGAGCAGGCCGCCGACAACGCCCGCCAGCCAGTCCATGCCGCCCTCGATCCAGCCGATCGGCGCTTCGGACCAGGCGAACACGGCCTGGAACATCAGGAACATCAGGCCGACGAGCACGACCATGCCGGCTACCGGATGCAGCAGCACCGAATCGATGATTCGCGTCCATTGCCGCGTCGCCGTTTCGCTCTTGATTGCCGAACGGGCGAGCTTGCGGGCGCGCACCGAATAGATGGCGAGCCGGTCTTCATTGTCGAGATCGGTGGGCAAGGGCGCATCGCGCCGCGCGCCGGCGAGCGCGTTTTCGATGGCGCCATTCAGCTCGATGATCCCGCGGCGGCGCACCGCAACGGTTTCGATCACCGGCACGCCGAGCTGCGCGGCAAGATTTTCCGGATCGAGTTCCAGCCCGTCGCGCTTGGCCAGATCGACCATGTTGAGCGCGACGACCACGGGCAGGCCGAGATCGATCAGCTCGAGCGCGAAGCGCAGATGGTTGTCCAGATTGGAGGCATCGACCACGACCACGATCGCATCCGGGCGGCGCTGGCCGTCCAGCTGCCCGGTGACGACATCGCGCGTTACTTTTTCATCGAGGCTATGAGGCTTCAGGCTGTAGCTGCCGGGCAGGTCCACCAACTCGACGGGGCGGCCGTCCGACAGGAACAACCGGCCCGATTTGCGCTCCACCGTCACGCCGGGATAATTGGCGATCTTCTGCCGCGCGCCAGTGAGCGCATTGAACAGGGCGCTTTTCCCGGCATTCGGATTGCCGGCCAGTGCGACAAGGGGTTGATGCGTCGTCATGCTTGGGTTCCCGGCTCAGTGCCGCTCCTCGCACTCTATCGCGGCTGCGTGGTGCGTACGCATCGCCACGGTCATGCGCCCGATTCGCACCGCAATGGGATCGCGCCAGAACAGCATGCCCTTGTGCAACGTCTCGACAAATGCTCCCGCCTCGAAGCCGAGCGCGCGCAAGCGGCTGCCCTCGGCGGGGGGAAGCGAGTCCCAGTCGATCACGGCGATGCGGGCCGGGACGCGTCTTGGCAGATCGGACAGTTTCATGAAACTGCGACCGATTATCAATAAAGCCGGCGTTTGGCTAGCGGTGATATGGACCGATGAACCATCCGGCCCCCCAATTTCCCATTCCGTCCGGCTTTGGCCTGTCGAAAAGCCGTGCTCTTTTATCCGCAATTGCGAAAGAGAACGGTGTTCCGACAGGCTCAGCACGAACGGGGGTAAATGGTGCGCCGCTCAGGCCTCCGCGCTCTGTTCTTCGAGCGTCGGAAAATCGATATAGCCTTCCGGGCCCTGGCTGTACCAGGTCTTCATCTCGCTCTGGTTCAGCGGCGCGCCTTCGCGGAAGCGCGTCACGAGATCGGGGTTGGCGATGAAGGGGCGGCCGAAGCTGATGGCATCGGCGCGCCCTGCGTCGAGATCGGCCTGGCCATCCTCGAACCCATAATCGCTGTTGAGCACGAGCACACCGTCGAACGCCTTGCGGATGGCGGGGCTCTGCTTGGGCACTTCGGTGCGGCCGAAGGTGCCTTCCGGGCCCGGCTCACGCAGCTCCAGAAAGGCGATCTTGCGCTCCCCCAGCAGCTTGGCGGCGTGGGTGAAAAGCGGCTCGGGATTGCTGTCGTTCACTCCTTGCGAATCGCCGTTGGGCGACAGGCGCACCGCCACCCGGTCCGCGCCCCACACGCCGATCAGCCGGTCGGTAGCCTCGGCCAGAAGCCGCGTGCGGTTTTCGATCGAACCGCCATAATCGTCATCGCGGAAATTGCTGTTGTCGCGCAGAAACTGGTCGATCAGATAGCCATTGGCCGCGTGCAGCTGCACCCCGTCGAAACCGGCCTTCTTCGCGTTCTCGGCGGCATTGGCATAATCGTCCAGCAGGCGCGGGATCTCGCTGAGTTCCAGCGGGCGGGCCTCCTCGAAATCCTGCTTGCCGTCATAGGTATGGGCCTGGCCCGGCGCGGTGGTAGCGCTGGCGGAGACGGGCTGCTTGCCTTCGTTCAGGCTGGAATGGTGGATGCGACCCATATGCCAGAGCTGCGCAATGATCTTGCCGCCCTTTTCGTGCACCGCGTCCGTCACCGGCTTCCATGCCTCGGTCTGTTCGGCGTTCCAGAGACCCGGCGCATAAGGCCAGCCGAGGCCTTCCGCGCTCATGCCCGTCGCCTCGCTGATGATGAGGCCGGCATCGGCGCGCTGCGCATAATAGGTCACCATCATGTCGACGGGCACATGCTCGCGAGTCGCGCGGCCGCGGGTGAGCGGAGCCATCAGGATGCGGTTCTTCGCATCGATGGCGCCAAGCTGGATCGGATCGAACAGGCTTGCGGACATGGGGTATTTCCTTGGATAAATTGAGTTTCGCTCTGAAACCCAGTTAGGTGCGCTGCGTTCCCCCTTCAATCGAAGGAGTTCTTTGCATGCGCGCAGCAAGCCTTTAGGCTGCGCTCCATGGACGAGGAAACAATGACCGATCCCGCAGACCTGACCCTGGATGAAGTGCGCGAGAAGCTGGCGCCGCTGCTCGCGCAGAACGCCGCCTTCGACGGCTGGACGCCCGAAGCGGTGACGATGACGGCCGAGGGCGCGGATGTGGATCCGGACATCGCCCGGTTGGCCTTCAAGGGCGGCGCGATGGATATGATCGACGCCTGGATCCAGTGGACCGATGCCGAAATGGCCCGGCGCCTGCCGTCGGAGACGCTCGATGCCATGAAGATCCGCGACAAGATCCGCTCGATGGTCGAAACCCGGCTGGAGATAGCGGAGCCGGACAAGGAGGCACTGCGCCGCGCGATGGCGATCCAGGCGATGCCGCAGAATTTGCCGCGCACCGCCAAGATCGCCTGGCGCACATCGGACCGGATGTGGCGCATGGCGGGCGACACCGCGACCGATTACAACCATTACACCAAGCGCATGATCCTGACCGGAGTGTATGGCTCGACGCTGACCGTGTTCGTGAACGACGATAGCGAGGATTATGCGGAAACCCGCGCGTTCCTCGCCCGGCGGATCGACAATGTGATGCAGTTCGAAAAGGCCAAGGCGCAGTGGACCGGCGGGCCGGATCGCGACCGGTTGAGCCTTTCGCGCTTCATCGGACGGCTACGCTACCCCGCCCGCTGATAGCCGACCCCTGCGGGAGGGCCGGCGCTGCGATCGGCCCCTCGCTTTACGAAGAGGAGAGCCCATCATGCCCGGACCGCTTGCCGGCATTCGCATCATCGAACTGGCCGGTATCGGCCCCGGCCCCTTCTGCGGCATGATGCTCGCCGATCACGGCGCGGAAGTGATCCGCATAGAGCGCATCGGCGGACGCTTGGCCGCCACCGACCCGCTGCTCCGCTCGCGCCGCTCGATCGCGGTGGACATGAAATCGGCGGACGGCGTCGCATTGATCCGCGAACTGGCGAAGACCGCCGACGGACTGATCGAAGGCTTCCGCCCCGGCGTGACCGAGCGGCTGGGCCTCGGTCCGGAGGTGCTGCTCGCGGACAATCCGAAGCTGGTTTACGGGCGGATGACCGGCTGGGGACAGACCGGCCCATATGCCCATGCCGCGGGGCACGATATCAATTACATCGCACTGTCCGGCGCGCTCCACACCATCGGGCGCAAGGGCGAACGGCCGGTGCCGCCGGTCAACTATATCGGCGATTTCGGGGGCGGCGGCATGATGCTCGCCTTCGGCATGGTAAGCGCGCTGCTGGCGGTGAAGAACGGCGCGGACGGGCAGGTGATCGACTGCGCGATGACCGACGGGTCTGCGCTGCTCACCGCCATGACCTGGGGCTTTCGCGCGGCGGGCCTGTGGAAGGACGAGGCGGGCACCAACATGCTCGACGGGGGCGCGCATTTCTACGACACCTTCACCTGCGCGGACGGCAAGTTCATCTCCATCGGATCGATCGAGCCGCAATTCTACGCGCAGCTGCGCGATGCGCTCGATCTGGCCGACGATGCCGATTTCGACGCGCAGATGAACCCAGCCCGCTGGCCCGCGCTGAAGGAAAAGCTGGCCGCGATCTTCGCCTCCGAACCGCGCGATCACTGGTGCGCGAAAATGGAGCATACGGACATCTGTTTCGCGCCCGTGCTTTCCATGAGCGAAGCACCCGAACATCCCCACAATGCCGCGCGCGGCACCTTCATCGAGCTGGCCGAAGCCACCCAACCTGCGCCCGCGCCGCGTTATGGCGGCACGCCCACCGACACGCCCAGACCCGCCCCCGAGACGGGCGCCGATACCGACGCGCTGCTCGGCGATTGCGGCTATGGGCAAGACCGGATCGCAGATCTGCGCAAAGCAGGGGTGATCGCATAAGGAGAGGATTATGAGCGAGGCCATGCGCCCGCACCCCGTGGATCACGCGGTGCACCGTCCGGACCACCCGGCCTATATCATGGCCGCGACCGGGGAGACCGTCAGCTACGGGCAGCTCGATGCCCGCGCCAACCAGGGCGCGCGGCTGATCCGCTCGCTCGGCCTGACGCACGGCCAGGGCATGGCTCTTCTGATGGACAATTCGCCACGCTATCTCGAAATCCTTTGGGCGGCCGAGCGCAGCGGCGTCTATTGCACCTGCATCTCGTCCAAGCTGAATGCCGCCGAAGCCGAATATATCCTGCGTGACGGCGACTGCCGCGTGCTGGTCGCCAGCAAGGGCGTCGCCCCCGTCGCCGCCGATCTGGTCGGGCAGTTGAGCGACATCGAACTGCTGATGGTGGACGGCACGATCCCGGGCTACCGCTCCTATGAGGAAGCGCGCGACGCCCAGCCGTCCGGTCCGCTGGAAGACCCGCAATCGGGC
The DNA here is from genome assembly GCA_042090735.1 of Novosphingopyxis sp. Classification (GTDB taxonomy): domain Bacteria; phylum Pseudomonadota; class Alphaproteobacteria; order Sphingomonadales; family Sphingomonadaceae; genus Novosphingopyxis. The sequence goes on from JBELIU010000152.1 coordinate 6,639, forward strand.
GGGATCATGCTCTATTCCTCCGGCACGACTGGCCACCCCAAGGGCGTGAAACATCCGCTGAGCGAGGAACCATTCGGCACCAATGTCTCCCCGCTCGTAATGCTCGGCAAGGGACTTTACGGCTTCTCCGAAGACATGGTCTACCTTTCGCCCGCGCCGCTTTATCATGCGGCGCCCCTGCGCTGGTCGATGGCGGTGCAGCAGGTCGGCGGCACGGTGGTGGTGATGGACCGCTTCGACCCCGAAGAAGCGCTGCGGCTGATCGAGCGCTACAAGATCACGCATGCGCAGTGGGTGCCGACGCACTTCATCCGCATGCTGAAACTGCCCGAGAACGTGCGGAAAACCTTTGATCATTCCAGTCTGAAGGCCGTCTGGCACGCCGCCGCGCCCTGCCCCGTGCCGGTGAAGCGCGCGATGATCGACTGGTGGGGGCCGATC
>JBELIU010000153.1:0-7017 GCA_042090735.1 Novosphingopyxis sp.
GCCCGTAAAGCCCTGGTCCAAGCATCCCGCATCCGAGGTGCCGGAAGATCATTATCGCATTCCGCTCGGCACCGCGAAGGTGGTGCGCGAAGGCTCCGATCTCACCATCTTGGCCTATGGCACGATGGTGCATGTGGCGCTGGGTGTGGTGGAAGAGCATGGCATCGACGCCGAAGTCGTCGATCTGCGCTCCATCGTGCCGGTCGATATCGACACGATCGAGGCGTCTGTAAAGAAGACCGGGCGCTGCATGATCGTGCACGAGGCCACGCGGACCGCCGGTTTCGGCGCCGAACTCAGCGCGCTCGTTCAGGAGCGCTGCTTCTATCATCTCGAAGCGCCGATCGAGCGTGTGACGGGCTTCGACACGCCCTATCCGCACTCGCTCGAATGGGGCTATTTCCCGGGGCCGGTCCGTATCGGCAACGCGCTCGACCGGATCATGAAGGACTGAATTGATGGGACGCTATACGTTCAACCTGCCCGATATCGGTGAAGGCATTGCCGAGGCCGAGATCGTCGAATGGCACGTCTCTGTCGGCGACCTGGTCGAGGAAGACCAGCAGATCGCGGACATGATGACCGACAAGGCGACGGTCGAGATGGAAGCGCCTGTAGCCGGCAAGATCGTGGAGGTTGCCGGCGAAGCGGGCGACACGATCCCGATCGGCTCCATGCTCGTGGTGATCGAGACCGAGGGCGAAGTCGAGGATGACGGCCACGGCACGGCCGAGCGCATCGACAATCAGCCTGCGGACAAGGAAGGCGTGGCCGAAGCGGCGGACGCCGGGCCGGGCATGGAAGAAAAAACGGTCGCCGCCGAAGATCCGGGCGTGCAGGATAATCAGGTCGATACGCCGCGCACCGAGGTTTCGCCTAAGGACGGCGCGAGTATTCCGGCCAAGGAAAACGACGGCGGTGAAAAGCCCGGCGGCAACGAGGGCGGTTCCAGCGCGGCAAGCTCGGATGAAGATTCGCGGAAGGTTCTGGCTTCGCCGGCGGTTCGCAAGCGTGCCGAGGAACTTGGAGTCGACCTGGCGGACGTGAAGCATCAGGGCGAACATATCCGCCATGGCGATCTCGATGCCTATCTGAACTATGGTTCGGGGCAGGGCTATCGCCCGGCGGGCGCCTCTCCCAAGCGCGAGGACGAGGCGATCAAAGTCATCGGCATGCGCCGCAAGATCGCGCAGAACATGGCTGCCTCCAAGCGCTCGATCCCGCACTTCACCTATGTCGAAGAGCTGGATGTCACCGAGCTGGAGCATGTCCGGGCCGATCTGAATGCGACGCGCGGGAGCAAGCCGAAGCTGACCGTGCTGCCGCTGCTGATCGTGGCGATCGCGAAGACCATTCCGGACTTCCCGATGATCAACGCGCGCTACGACGATGAAGTAGGTGTCGTAACGCGCCATGGCGCAATTCATCTCGGCATGGCCGCGCAGACCGACAAGGGCCTCACCGTGCCCGTCATTCGCAACGCGCAGGACCGCAATGTCTGGCAGCTGGCGAGCGAGATCGATCGCTTGGCGAATGCCGCACGCGATGGCACCATCAAGGCGGACGAGCTCCAGGGGGCCACGCTGACGCTCACCTCGCTTGGGCCGCTCGGCGGCATCGCAACCACACCGGTGATCAACAAGCCGGAAGTTGCGATTATCGGCCCGAACAAGATCGTCGAGCGTCCGGTAATCGTGGATGGCGAGCTGGAAGCGCGCAAGCTGATGAACCTGTCGATCAGCTGCGATCACCGCGTGGTCGATGGCTGGGATGCAGCCAGCTTCGTGCAGGCGCTCAAGAAGCTGGTAGAAATCCCGGTCCTGCTGTTCGCAGACTGAAGTTTCTGCAGTTTATCGCAGTCACCGCACGCGGCCACGGAATAAGAGGCCGGGGGCGGTTTCCGCGCGCGCGGTGAGCAACCAGCGCACATGCGTCACATCGTCCGGAACCGCGCGGCGCGCGGCGCCATCGGCTGTCGTCACCATGAGATCTGCAAGACGGCCCCAGTGACGCCCGCCGTCGACCGAAACCACGTCCCCGCCGCCGATGAATGTCACGCTATCCGGCACGGCACTGGTGAGCGTCTTTTGGCCTCCTGCCGCGCCGCTTCGGTAATCGACACGAAAAAGCAGGCTGTCACCGCTGCGCACTTCGCTTGCAGGCTCCAGCCGCACGCGCCGGCTGCCATCGCCCGCTTGGGCCTGCCGTTCGACATAGACCGTGCTGCCGACCGGCTGAGGGCTACTGGCGCGTGCCGTGGCGGGCACGAGGGCCACGGCGCCAAGAATAATGAGGCGGACAAGAATACCCAGGGTGTCGTTGTCCAAGCGGTTGCGAAAGATGTTCGTCATAGTGCCGCCGCTCTACGCGGCGAGGCGTCAACATCCGGTAAACCATGTTCGCCGCTTTGAGTACGCGCTCGTGACAATCACCTTGCCGAACGGGCTGTGGCTCCGGACGCTATCTGAAATCGGCGGATCTGCAAAAAAATGCGCAGAATTGAAATTTTTCTGCCTGCTTTGCGTTGACAGTTTCGCGCAGCCCGCTTAGTGGCGCTGCTCCACGATCAAGCGGGTGTAGCTCAGTTGGTTAGAGCGCCGGCCTGTCACGCCGGAGGTCGCGGGTTCAAGTCCCGTCACTCGCGCCATTCGTGGAACAGAAAAGCCCGGTTTACCGGGCTTTTTTTGTGTCTGCAATCGGTGGGTTGCGGCGTGGTTCAGGCGCGCCACTTCCCCGTTTCCATCCAGCGCAACAGCGGGCCGAGCGGCACGATCCAGACGATCCCCAAGACAAGATAGATCGGCAGCTGCACCCACCATGGCAGCGCCGCGATATGGTCTACCTGAGACAGCACGAGCGCGGCCCACAGGCCGATGAAGACGAGCAGGCCGAGCACGCCCACCGGCTTGCGCCAGCTGGGCTGCTCTTCTGGGCTCAGAGGGCGGTTCGGGTCGCTGCGCATATCAGGGGGTGATCCATTCGCGTTCGGTGAGAATATGGGTGAGCGGCACGTCCCAAGGGTCCCTGGGCAAAGCCTCGGCTTCCTGCGCCGACCAGGCGAGGCCGATGGCCCTCGCATCCGGCAGGGTTTCCAGGAAACGATCGTAGTGGCCGCCGCCCTGACCGAGCCGCGTGCCGGATCGATCGAACGCGACCAGCGGCAGGATCAGCACGGACGGGGTGAGCTGAGGCGAATCGCCGGAAGGTTGCCCACCGCCGAACGGGGCCTGCTCCAGCAGATCGCCCGGCGTCCAGGCGCGGAAGCGCATGGAGGCATTGCGATCGGCAAACCAGGGCAGGGCAATCGGGCAGCCGCGCTGATCGATCTGCGCTAGCAGCGCCGCCGGATCGGCTTCGGTCCCGATCGCGACATAACCTGCCACCACCGGCGCCTTGTCCAGCAGCGGCGTCATAATGCTCGGGATCACCGAAAAGGCGCGCGCGCGATCTTGCGGCCGCATAGAGGCCAGATAGGCGCCGCGTTTGCCGCGAAATTCACCGCGCAAGGTGGATTTGTCGATCATGGAAGGAAGCTTTGCCATGGCGAGGCGGTTGGCGGAACCACCATGGGTCGTTTGCTGAAATATCCTCTGACGCCAGTAACGTCAGGTGGGCGCCATATGTGCGGGGCCAGGACCCCGCCAGGGACAGCTCCCTAGGATGTTGTATCGCCTCAGGGATATTTGCTCGAGCTCGTGCCGGGCAGTCCCGCCAATGGTGAATCTAGGCGTTCGCCGCCCCATTCTCAAGGCGTGCCGCAAAAGCTTCCACTCGTTCGGCCAGATTTTCGAGCGCCTTGGCGGATCGTTCATCGCCTTCGGGTGCGGCAGGAGCGGATGGCGGCGGCGCATCGCCGATGTCCTTCAGCTTATCCGCCAGGAACAGCGCTGCATAAAGCAATGCGCGGCTTTCGCTCAGCGCACCGGGATCGGCACCTTCACGCAAATTCTCATCGATCAGTGTGCCGAGCGATTCGAGCCGCTCTTCCTCGCCATCGGCGCAGCTCACCACATAATCGCGTCCGCCGATCGCCAGCGATACCTGAGCCATCAGGCGAGCCCCTTCAGAAGATCGTCGATTTGCCCGATGGCCTGCCGCGTTTCCGTCCGAAGCGCCTCGTGTTTGCGCTTGAGATCGGGCGAGGGCGCGCTTTCGGGGCGCGCGGCCGCCGCCGTCTCGATGCGCGCGAGCGCCCGTTCGATCCGGCCAATAGCCATGATGATGCGTGTTTCGGCGCTTTCCTCGGTCATGCCGTCATCTGCTACGGAGCCGCTCTGCCTGTCAACAGGATGGGGGCGCGCGCGGCGGCATATACAGGACAAGGCGGAGGGGCGGGTTGACGCTGCCCGCTCCAGTTCCCAAAGGAAGCCGCATCAATCGACTCGCCGGCACCCGGCGGCACCAACCCGATCTTAATTGCGGAGAACCCGATGGCCGTTTCAGAACGCGAACTGGCGAATGCCATCCGGGCGCTATCGATGGATGCGGTGCAGGCAGCCAATAGCGGCCATCCCGGCATGCCGATGGGCATGGCGGACGCGGCGACCGTGCTGTTCAAGGATTTCTTGAAGTTCGATGCGGCCGATCCGCATTGGGCGGACCGGGACCGGTTCATTCTCTCCGCCGGGCATGGATCGATGCTGATCTACTCGCTGCTGCATCTCACCGGCTACGCCCGGCCGACGATCGAGGATATCCGCAACTTCCGACAGCTTGGCAGCCCCTGCGCCGGGCATCCGGAGAACTTCCTGCTCGATGGCGTGGAATGCACCACCGGGCCGCTGGGCCAGGGCTTCGCCATGGCGGTGGGCTTCGCGCTGGCCGAACGTCATCTGAATGCGATCTACGGCGATGGCCTGGTCAATCATCGCACCTGGGTGATTGCCGGGGACGGCTGCCTGATGGAAGGCGTAAATCACGAAGCCGTCGGCCTCGCCGGTCACTGGAAACTGGGCCATCTCAACGTCCTGTGGGACGACAATCGCATCACCATCGACGGCTCGACCGAACTTTCGACGAGTGAGGACATTCCCGCACGCTATCGGGCGAGCGGCTGGCATGTCGTGTCCTGCGACGGCCATGATCATGATGACATTCGCCGCGCGCTCGCCGAAGCGCAGGATGATCCCCGGCCGAGCCTGATCGCCTGCCGCACGACCATCGGCTTCGGCGCGCCCAACAAGCAGGGTACTGCCGCAACCCACGGTTCTCCGCTGGGTCCAGACGAAATCGCAGCGGCGCGTGACGAGCTGGGCTGGAGCCATGATCCGTTCGTGATCCCGGCTGAAATCAAATCCGCTTGGGAAGACATCGGCAAGCGGGGCGCCGAGGAGCACGAGCTCTGGAACAAACGCCTGAGCGATCACGCCGACAGCGTCGATTTCCAGCGCCGGATGGCCGGCGAACTTCCGCACGGCTTTTCCATGGCAGAGCACGTCAAGACGCTGATGAACGATCCGCAGAAGGTCGCCACTCGCAAAGCATCCGAATGGGCGCTCGAGGCGGTCAATCGTCTTCTCCCCGAAACGATCGGCGGTAGCGCGGACCTCACCGGTTCGAACAACACGAAAACCGGCGATATCGAACCGCTTACGGACGAAAGCTACGGAAGCCGCTACGTTTATTATGGCATCCGCGAATTCGGCATGGCCGCTGCGATGAACGGCATGGCGCTGCATGGCGGCGTTATTCCTTATGGCGGCACGTTCCTGATCTTTTCCGATTACAGCCGCCCGGCGATCCGTCTGGGGGCGCTGCAGCAGGCGCGCGTCGTCCATGTGATGACGCATGACAGCATTGGACTTGGCGAAGACGGGCCGACCCATCAGCCGGTCGAACAGCTGCAGAGTCTTCGCGTGATCCCGAACCTCCACGTCTTCCGCCCGGCGGATGCTGTGGAAACGGCTTGGTGCTGGCAGCTCGCGCTGCAGAATGCCAATGGCCCTTCGCTGATGGCGCTCAGCCGCCAGAACCTGCCCGCGATCGCCACGGAAGCGACCGAAGAGGGATGCGCCCGCGGTGCATATCGGCTGAAGGCTGCGGAAGCAGACCGGAAGGTGATCCTTCTTGCGACGGGTTCCGAAGTATCTCTCGCGCTCGAAGTCGCTGAAAAGCTGGAAAGCGAGAGCGTGGGCGCCGATGTCGTCTCCATGCCCTGCGCCGAGCTGTTCGATACGCAGGACGCCGACTATCGTGCGGATCTGCTGCCCGATGTCGATCCCTCGCAAATCCTGCGTGTTTCGATCGAGGCGGGCACGACTTTCGGTTGGGAACGTTACACGATGGCGAACGGCCTGAATTTCGGGCTCGACCGCTTCGGCGCCTCGGCCCCGGCAGAGGCCCTGTTCGAAAAATTCGGCCTGACCGCCGACACCATCGCGCCGAAAATTCTGGAAGCGCTCAATCGCTGAGAAGTCGAACAAGGCGCTGAGGCGCTGAAACCCTTGTCTATCAGGAGCATATATTCATGACGGTCAAAGTAGCGATCAATGGTTTTGGACGCATCGGCCGCCTCGTGGCGCGCGCCATGCTGGAGCGTCAGGACAGCAATCTGGAACTCGTCGCGATCAATGATCTGGCAGATGCCAAGTCCAACGCGCTCCTGTTCCAATATGATTCGACCCATGGCCGCTTCCCCGGTGACGTGACCGCCAGCGACAATTCGATCACCGTCAACGGCCACAAGATCGCCGTGACGTCGGAGCGTGATCCCGGTAAGCTGCCGCATAAGGACATGGGTATCGACATCGTGCTGGAGTGCACCGGCTTCTTCCAGAGCGACGAGGCCGCCCGCCCGCATCTCGATGCAGGCGCCAAGCGCGTGCTGATCTCCGCGCCTGCCAAGAATGTCAGCAAGACCATCGTTTTCGGCGTGAATCAGGACAGCCTGACCGCCGATGACGTGATCGTATCCAATGCAAGCTGCACCACCAACTGCTTGGCGCCGGTCGCCAAGGTGCTGAATGATACCGTCGGTATCGAGCGTGGTTTCATGACGACGATCCACAGCTACACCAA
>JBELIU010000154.1:0-6975 GCA_042090735.1 Novosphingopyxis sp.
CGCATCATCCCAGTCGGCAAGCTTCGGGCCGCCTGCTTGCCCGGTGGCGAAGACGAGAACGGTGTCGCTGGTGGACGTATCGCCGTCGACGGTGATCGAATTGAAGGTGCGCCCGTTTGCGCGGTCGAGCATTTCCTTCAGAAAAGGGGCCTCGACCACAGCGTCGGTGAAGACATAGCCCAGCATCGTCGCCATATCCGGCGCGATCATGCCCGATCCCTTGACGATCCCGGCCAGATGCACGGTCTTGTCACCGACTATGGCAGAGGCTGACGCACCTTTGGGAAATGTATCGGTCGTGCCGATCGCGGTCGCGGCGTCTTCCCAGCTGCAAGACTGCGCGGTGAACACCTCTGCCAGGCCTGCCTCCGCCTTGTCGATCGGAAGCGGCACGCCGATGACGCCGGTGGAGGAAACGAACACGTCCGAAGGGCGGCAATCCAGATGGTGTGCGACGCGCGCGATGATGGTTTCCACCGCCTCGCGCCCGCTGAGGCCGGTAAAGGCGTTGCTGTTACCCGCGTTGACGATGAGCGCCCGCGCATGGCCGAGCAGCGCGGTCTCTTTGCCCAACTGCACTTCATGGGACGGGCATCGACTCTTGGTGAATACGCCCGCGACGGTCGTACCCTCGCAAAGCTCCGCATAGGTCATGTCGAACCGCTGCCGCCGCGTATAGCCCGCGCGGGCCGTGCGCAGCGTCACCCCGGCAATGGCGGGCAGTTCGGGAAAGGATGAAGGGGCGAGTGGGGAAGGGGGGAGCGCCAAGGGCCAGTTGCCTTTCGGTCTGTTTTTGATAGGAGACGCCCGAGGAACGTTCCCGCGCGGGTCTATCGATGAAGTTTACCTTTGCAAGTCTGATGCTGTTGCTGGCGCATGCCCTGATGGGCGTGCCGCTGGACGCGCAGACATTGCGGGCGGCTGCTTCTGCTGAGGCAGATACCGGTGATGTTGCTGGGGAAGCCTGCGTCGGTATCGGCTTTGCCGCGGTTTCTGCCGAGCGCACGGGCATGTCCGCCGTTCCTGCCTCGCTCGCCCGGATGGCGGGCGAAGAGCATTGCCGGAACGCCCGTGTTCCGGAATACGGCTATGCCGCCGCGCTCCCGCTTCGCTGGGGAACTGGCGATCTTCATGCGCACTTCACGGGTAAGCCCTGACGCGATTGCCTTTTCGACGGCTCGCCGTCACCCGCGCGTCCCGGTTGCGAGGCGCGCATTTCTCACCATCTTCTGCCTGTAAACCCTGTGCTCCCGCGCCGGGGACGGCCATCATAGCTTATCGGGATCATCCTATGCTCGGCGCCATTGCCAAATCGATTTTCGGTTCGTCCAACGAACGCTACGTCAAGTCCATCTACAAGATCGTCGACAAGATTAACGGCTTCGAGCCGGATATCATGGCCCTGTCGGACGATGAGCTGAAGGCGCAGACCACCCGCTTGAAGGAGCGTCTGGAAGCAGGCGAGACCTTGGACGACATTCTGCCCGAAGCCTTTGCAACGGTGCGCGAGGCGTCGAAGCGCGTGTTCGGCATGCGGCATTTTGACGTACAGATGGTGGGCGGCGTGGTGCTCCATCGCGGCGAGATTGCCGAGATGCGCACGGGCGAGGGCAAGACGCTGGTTGCGACGCTTGCCGCTTATCTCAATGCGCTGGACGGCAAGGGCGTCCATGTCGTCACGGTGAACGATTACCTCGCCCGTCGCGACGCGGAATGGATGGGCCAGCTTTATGGCTTCCTTGGCCTATCGACCGGGGTGATCATCCCCGATCTCGACCAGCAGCAGCGCCGCACCGCCTATAACAGCGATATTACCTACGCGACGAACAACGAGCTGGGCTTCGATTATCTGCGCGACAACATGAAATATGACCGCGCGGACATGGTCCAGCGGCCCTTCAATTTCGCCATCGTCGACGAGGTCGATTCGATCCTGATCGACGAAGCGCGCACGCCGCTGATCATCTCCGGTCCGACAGATGACCGATCCGAGCTTTACGCCGCGGTCAACGCAATCATCCCACGCCTCGACGAAGAGGACTACGAGAAGGACGAGAAGTCCAAGAAGGTGCTCCTGACGGAGGACGGCACCGAAAAGGTAGAGCGGCTGCTGGAAGACGCGGGCCTTCTGGAGGGCACCAACCTCTACGATTTCGAGAACACGCTGGTGGTCCACCATCTCGAGAACGCCATGCGCGCGCATCTGATGTTTAAGCGCGATACGGACTATATCGTCAAGGACGGCAAGGTCGTCATTATCGACGAGTTCACTGGGCGCATGATGGATGGTCGCCGCTGGTCGGACGGTCTGCATCAGGCTGTCGAGGCCAAGGAGGGCGTCGACGTGAAGCCCGAAAACCAGACGATGGCGACCATCACCTTCCAGAACTATTTCCGGATGTATCCGAAGCTCTCCGGCATGACGGGCACGGCGGCCACCGAAGCCGCCGAATTCTACGAGATCTACAAGCTCAACGTCGCCGAAATGCCGACCAACCTGCCGGTACAGCGGATCGATGAGGACGATCAGTTCTACAAGAACACCAATGACAAGTTCGCCGCCATCGCCACCGCGATCAAGGAAAAGTATGAAAGCGGCCAGCCGGTGCTGGTGGGCACCGTCTCGATCGAGAAATCCGAACTGTTGAGCGAATTCCTCAATCGCGAGGGCGTTAAGCACAATGTGCTGAATGCGCGCATGCATGAAAGCGAGGCGCATATCGTGGCGCAGGCCGGCCGTCTGGGCGCGGTCACTATCGCCACCAACATGGCCGGACGCGGCACCGATATTCAGCTTGGCGGCAACCTCGAATTCCGCGTGGAAGAAGAGCTTGCGGACGTCGAGGAAGGCCCGCGCCGCGAAGAGGAAATTGCGCGCATCAAGCAGGAAATTGCCGCGGAAAAAGCAAAGGTGCTGGAGGCCGGCGGTCTGTTCGTGCTCGGCACCGAACGTCATGAAAGCCGCCGTATCGATAACCAGCTGCGCGGCCGTTCGGGCCGTCAGGGAGACCCCGGTCTCAGCCGCTTCTATCTCAGCCTCGACGACGATCTGCTGCGCATCTTCGGCAGCGAGTCGCTGTTCGCGCGGATGATGAATTCCAGCCTGGAAGATGGCGAGGCGATTGGCGGCAAGTGGCTGTCCAAGGCGATCGAGACCGCGCAGAAGAAGGTGGAGGCGCGCAATTACGAAGCCCGCAAGCAGGTCGTTGAATATGACAATGTCATGAACGATCAGCGCAAGGTGATTTACGAACAGCGCGCCGACATCATGGATTCGGAGACCGTCGAGGAGGTCGTCGAACATATGCGGGTGGACGCGATCCATGCGATCGTGAGTGAACACTGCCCGCCTGGCACGTATCCCGAGCAGTGGGACGTTCAGGGCCTGAAGGAAAAGACCGAGCAGCTCCTCGGCGAAGAACCGCCGATCGACGCGTGGCTGGAAGAAGACGCGATTGAGCCGGAATTGGTGGCCGACCGTCTGATCGAGCGGACCGTGGCGAAGATTGCCGAGAAAACCCAGGGCATCGATGAGGCGATGTGGCGCGATGTGGAAAAGAGCATCCTGCTCCAGTCGCTCGATCATCACTGGAAGGAGCATCTGTCCACGCTCGATGCGCTGCGTCAGGTCGTGTTCCTGCGCGCCTATGCGCAGAAGACGCCGCTGAACGAGTATAAGCAGGAGAGCTTCGCACTGTTCCAGCGCATGCTGGACCAGATTCGCGAGGATGTGACTCGTACGCTTGCAACAAGCGAATTCCGCGCTCAGGCCCCGATGCAGATGGCCGAACTGCCGGATCTGCCGGACTTCCTGACCACCCATATCGATCCGCTGACGGGCATGGACGATACCAACGATACCGATGCGGGTACGCGTGGTCTGATCGACACGCTGCCGCCGCAGCAGACGGCGGAAGCGGACATGGAAGGTCTGACCAACAACCCGAATATCAGCCGCAACGCGCCCTGTCCGTGCGGGTCCGGCCGCAAGTATAAGCATTGTCACGGACAGCTGTGAGCCATCGCGTCTGACGTTGTGAAACGAGGCGGCTTCAAGCGCCCGGCTAGCGGACCTTTCACTGAAACGTCCGCTGCCAGGGTGTCCGGAGCCGAATTTTTCCCCTCGTTTCACTGCTATTGAAGGCTGATGCGATCGACGGGCAAAAATAGCGCGACACAAGACTTGCCATTCCCAAAAAGCCGCTGCTATAGGCGCGGCCTGCCCCGGGGGACCGGGGCTGCTCCCCGATAGCTCAGCGGTAGAGCTCTCGACTGTTAATCGAGCGGCCGTTGGTTCGAATCCAACTCGGGGAGCCATTCTTTTCAGCACCGCTCCCGTGCTGATCGTCCCATGATGATACTTTATCTCCAAATTCGATGTTTATCGGATGTCCCATGTTGACCCATGCCGTCGGCATGCCGATAGTAGCGGGCGGAGAAGGTACTTCGCGGGAGATACGCCTTGGAAGTCACACGATTGGCAGCCGGCGAAAGGGCACTGAAAGCGCAGGCGCGCATCAGGCTTATTCCCATTGGATTGGACCGATATGGATGGAGTTGCGAGCTGCTCCAGGGTCTCCTCTTCGTCAGCGCGCGGCATCGCGGCGAATATCTGAGCGACGGCGCCGCTGAGGAAGCTGCCCTGCAATGGGCGCAGCTGCAAGGCGCGATTTCCGCCACCGTCGAGCTGGCCGGCTCGCAGCGGAACTACCCCTCCGCCCTGGATGGTGCTTCGGTCGACGTCGAGGACCGCGGACAGGACGGCTGGAACAATCTGGCGACTCCGCCCTTGCAGGCCGATAAGCCGGCCCGTCCCCGCACGCTCTCCTGATCCCGCCGTCTCCGTTCAGGTGGCGAACTGCTCCATCGCGATACGTTCATCCAGCGCATGTTCCGGATCGAACAGCAGCGTGAGCTGGCGGCTGCGATCGATCTCGATATCCACGCGCGTGATGTCGCGCACCTCCCGCTGATCGGCAACGGCGGATACCGGGCGTTTGTCCGCATTGAGTATGCGAAAACTGATGCGGCTGCGGTCAGGCAGGATGGCGCCCTTCCAGCGGCGCGGACGGAACGGGCTGATCGGGGTGAGCGCCAGCATAGCCGAACCGAGCGGCAGGATCGGGCCATTCGCCGACATATTATAGGCCGTCGATCCAGCAGGAGTCGCCACCAGCACACCATCGCAGACCATCTCGTCGATCGTCACACGGTCGTCTATCCGAACCTCGATCTTGGCGGTCTGACGGGTCTCGCGCAGCAAGGAAACCTCGTTAATGGCGGGCAGGATGCGCGTTTCGCCAGCGGCGGTGGTGACGCTCATGCGGAGCGGCGCGACGGAGAAGCTCCTGGCTTTGGCCAGACGCTCCGAGAGGTCTTCCGATCTCCAGCTGTTGAGCAGAAAGCCCACCGTGCCGCGGTTCATGCCAAAGACGGGCTTCAGGCGGCCGTTCTCCAGCATCTGGTGCAACACCTGCAGCATGTAACCGTCACCGCCCAGCACGACGACGCGCTCTGCATCCTCAAGTTCCGCGAATTCATAGCGCCCGATCAGTTCCTCGCGCGCCTCGCGCGCCTGCCGGGTGGGGCTGGCGAGCAGCGCGGTGCCTTCGATCATGCCGACGCCTCAGAACAGTGGGCGATCGCGACGCACGATGCCCGAAAGGACGATGAGAGGAATTTAACGGTCCTGCGCATAGGAAGTCGTGCTAGGGGGCGCGAGGGAGCGGGGCAAGGGTTGAACGCGATGAACGACAGGCGCGATGACGCGGCAGCGCGCGACGATCAGCGGGACTGGATTACCGGTCTGGCAACAGGCAAGGCTGCCCGGCTGCGGCTGGAGGGCGGCACGCTGCCGGGCGCGGTGTTGCTCATCGGGCTGGCTGGTTTTCGCAATGTGAACGTGTCGCATGGCCGTGAGGGCGGTGACCACGTGCTGGCCGATGTCGGCGAACGCATCCGCAGGTTTCTGCGCGTGATTGAGGGGCGTCCGCCATTCGCCGCGCGTACCGGCGGCGCGGAGTTCCTGATCGCGCTAGATTCCGCGGCTTCCGCTCCGCTTGTTGCCCGGCAATTGGTGGCGGACCTTCACCGGCCGATCGAGCTCGATGACAGCGACATCCATCTCAGTCCCCGCATCGGCATCGCGGAGGCGCATGAGGGGGAGACCGGGTCTGCCTATATGCGCCGCGCCCGCATGGCGCTGGAGGAGGCGATGCGAGCGGACACGCGCACCATTGTGCAATCCGAGGCTGGGCGTCTGGACGAGGCGCTGATGGACGAAGCGCTGGGCCGGCACATGCGACACGCGCTGGACCGGGGTGAGATCGCGATCCTGTTCCAGCCGCAGTTCGCACTTGCCGATGGCCGCATGACCGGCGCAGAGGCGCTGGCACGCTGGCGTCACCCGGAATTCGGAACGCTGGGCGGAGAGGCGCTGTTCGCCGCTGCCGCTCGTAGCGATTTCGTGCTCGCGCTATCCCGCCATATTCAGGAGCGGGCGATTGATCTCGCGGCCGGCTGGAGCGGCCCGCTTGCGCATCTGCGGCTGTCGATCAACGTCACCGCGCAGGATCTTGCGAGCCCCGACATGGCCGATCGGCTACTCGGCTTCGTGGCGGATCACGGGTTTCGCAGGGATTGCCTGACCGTAGAAATCACCGAAAGCGCGCTCATCGACGATCTTGAAGCTGCCGGCCAGCAGTTCGCCCGCCTGCGTGCCGCGGGACTCCGGATCGCGCTCGACGATTTCGGCACCGGCTACAGCTCGCTCGCTTATCTCAGTGCGCTGCCGCTCGACTATCTGAAGCTCGACAAGCGGATGACGGGGGAGCTTCAGGGGTCCGAACGGGATCGGATCGTCGTTCGGGCGATCATCGCGATGGCGAAGGCGCTCGGGTTGGAGGTGATCGCCGAAGGGATCGAAAGCGAGCCGCAGCGCGACGACGCGCGCTTCAATGGCGATTACGATGCCTT
>JBELIU010000004.1:0-33645 GCA_042090735.1 Novosphingopyxis sp.
CGGGATGCCAACTCGGTTGGGATGGCCCGCATAGTGTCAGGACGGGACACATAGTTCCCGGCGAGCCAGTCATGCAGGTGAAAATATGATACAAGCGTCGAATGTTCGCCTGAATGTCCCAGCAACGCGCCAGCAGCATGAATAGCGTTCCGCCCACGCCTACCGTTGCCGAGCAGCGTGTCTGCGATCTTCTCTCGACGTTCATGGGAAACCAGCGTGCGATCTATGGGGAGGGCCAGCGCATCGTCTGATACGTCGTAGGGAAGGGTAAGTGTCGCGATGAGATATGAGCCGAAGCTATGGCGAAGGTCGTGATAGACAGCATTATCGTCTTTCGTCACCGCCCGGATTGCATCGACGACCACGCGCGCTACTCGTTGATCGAAGTCGTCGCCGATCGGCTCGAACATTGTGCAATCGCGTTGCCGAGTTCTGACACCCGATTTTGCAATGATCTCCGCGCGCCTGTCGAGCCACCATGATTTGACCTCGTCGAGTTCGGACGCCTCGAGCAGACAGTGCAGGGGGATAACACGACGCCCTGCGAGGGACTTTGTGCGTACGCTAGTATTGTCCCTGATCTGTAATTCAGCGAACGAGCCGACAAACGTCAGATCGGCAATCCGCAGGTAAAGGGCTTCCCGCCACCTGAGCCCCGCGCGAAAGCCGAGGATCGTCAGGATGCGGGCAATAGCTCCATCAGGGTTACTGGCAGCGAAACTATTGAGGATCTGCACATATTCCGGTGCGGTGATAATCGATGCCCGCGGAAGGTCTTTTTTCGAATTTGGTGGGTCAGCAATTTCCAGAGCGAACGACGGGTTCCATCGATTTTGCCAGTCGAGAAAGCACCATACAGCGGCCCGTAACCGCGCGTTATCTTTCTCATCACCGATGGAAGAGGAAAGAGAGGCTGCTAGCTTTTCCGCATCAATGGCTTCGAAGCTGCTGGATTGCATGGTTTGCTGCAGCAAGGGGAATAAAGCACGAGCGCGACTCTTGATTGTGGATGGGGCAAGGCGCCTTTGGCGTTGGCGAGAATCGATCGACGGATCGAGGCGCGTAGCGGCCCAAATAAGGAGGTAACGCTGAAATGGAATCCGTTCATTCTGACGTGCCTTCTCCATGATTTGCGATGCCGCGATCCTAAATTCTCGCGGCCGGCTCGCAGGAGATGAAGGCAGCAGCCTGTTCAGTAAGGCCAGCGCAGGATTGGTGTAAACGGTCCGCGCAGGATCGTTTTGAGACCTGGAGTTGTTGCGAGTACACTCCCTCTTGGGCAAGGGCTTGGGTTCCAGGCCGATCAGACGATCCCAGCATTCCTTCGTGAGGTTGCTGCTTTTTCCCTCCTCAAGAAGGTTCTCGAATAAGAAGCCGGGCATTCGCGTGCGCCATTTGATCTTGGCTGCGGAGTAGAAGCTGTCCGCTAATGCTTGCTGGCGATTGGGCCGCCAATTGTCCGCACCCATGGCGATAGCCAGAGCGTCGACTGAATTCAGTGGGTCTGTATGGTCCAAGTCATCAGAAGACGGGCGGCTGCTTGGTTCGGACTTGAAAGCCCGGTTGAGGTCCCGTCTTGAGTTGGAATGATAAACATCGCCCCAATCCATAGTATCTGACTGCACGATCTCTGGACTGAGGATCCGGTTATGCCGGGCGGCGGACTGATATTTAAGCAGGATCAGATGGGTCAGTGGATCGGCAACCCATCGTCGTGCGTGCGGTTTGCTGCCGACAGTTGGTAAGGCGAAGTCGATCCAAATTCGGTCTGATGTGGGGATGTATCGAAACTGCGCTCCCCGGTCTGGACGAATGGTCTTGAAGTCCAGCACCGGCGAGCAAGCTACGCAGAGGAATTCATCCCACACCCTTTGGTCCAGTAGGGCTCCGAACATGACCGCGCTGGCCAAAGCGAACGATTTAGCTTTGCGCTGTTCAAACGGTCGAGCAAACGCCGAAAGCCGGCCGATCAACACCTTTTCGAACAGGTCTGCGCGTTGCAATTCGACGATCTGCTCCAGCTCGTAGGGGCTCGCTTTTCGTCCTGGCAGATGCTCTCGATCGAGGTATGCCATCGGATTTAGAGGCCGCGCTGCGGCTCAAGGCCGCACTTTGCGCAAAGCAGGGTAATCGCAGTTCGCAGTTCTGCTCGATAGGCGAGCGGATCAAGGCCAGCATATTCGCTCCAAGGCTCCGTGCCTTGGTGCCAATGCCCGAAGAAAGCATGAAGCGTCTCGCTGCTGACCTTTCCGACCAACTCAGATCTGACGAAGTGCCGGGCAAAGTTCGCCGGGTAAACCCAGCCTTCTGCGGTCATTGCCCGACTGAATAAGCGGCGGTCGAGGAGCTCCAGCGATTCACCGTCGGAAATCAGGTAGGGCGAGCCATCCTCATCAGGCAGGGCCAGACTGGGATACCGTTCGCGCATCTTAGCGAGGTGCGCCTGATAATGCCGCAATTGCTCCTGGCAGTCCTCGCTGACCCATACGAGCCGGGCCTTGAAGTTGCCGCTCGCCGGCTTGTCGTCCAAGATCTGATAACCGGTCAGCGTGTCGATGGCGTCCAGCGAAGGCAACATCCTCGACGTCGGGCGTGCGCACGTGGCAATCAAATAGAACAACACGGTGTAGATGGTCATCGCGTTGTGCATCGCGCTGATTGGCTTTTTCCGGCGCCTCCGTGAGATCAGGAGTGGCTGGCGAACCTGGATAAGCAGGTTGATGACTTCCTCTATTAAAGGCGCGTAGCGACTTCCGAGGCGGTAGTCGCTCGCCATTCGGAAGGATGGATCGAGAGCATCGAACCCTTCCAAGGCCTCGACAAGCACACTTACGGCTGTCGATGTGCAGATTGACGTATAGTAGATGATCGTCTTGGCAATGAGCGGGACGTTTCCTGTTATGATAGCGGCCAAAGCCGCATCTCCAGTAGGTATTTCGGTCAGTCGCTGAAAAAGCCAGCGTTCTACCAGGCGCAAGGAACTGGCCACGCCTGCCTTGCGGATCTCGCGGTGTGCCACGCCTTCGACAGCGACAGGCAGGGAGGGAAAGACAGGATAGTTCGGGGTCGGTGGAGTACTCATTTGTTCAAGCAGACGGCGCGTCCGAATTGAGCAGGGGAGAGCGACAAGATCACCTCTCTCCGCGCCGGCAGGCTGGTGGCCAGACTGAAACTTCTGCTGGCTTTCTGGTCGCCCTGGTTCGAGCCACCACACCCAGTGACTGCCGATCTGCAGACATGGTGCTCTCGGAACCGTCCCTGTTCCTGTAACGACTGGAAGGGTCGCAAGTGTCGCTGCGGACCGCCCCGTCGTCAGGATTGCTGATAGGAGCGCCGCTGCAGCGACTTCCGATGGCCTAGCGTTTAGAGCTTGGTCTTCAAGATGTCGTCGCAGCTGTTCTGTTTCGGACTCGGTGATTGACGCGCCAGAGTAGGGCAGCATCTGGTTTTGCCGAGCGTAGGCCCGCCCCCAACCCTCAAGCATTCGCTGGTGTTCGCGAGCCTGAGCCTTTTGCAGATAGGCCGCTGAAGAGGTTGGCGTTATGTATGTCACAGTCAGCATCTCAGGCGCAGCTTGGCAGGCCGATTTATGCTGATTTAGAGCTAACAAAGTCCTAATTCGGACAGCGAGCGCCGCGTTTTATGGCAAAAACAGTGAACTTGTTCGTGTCTTCGCCCTTTTATGAGGTGCTAAGCTGAAAAATTGAGCAGCGATCTAGGAACGGCACCTTTCCGGATCGAATTTTTGGGCGAGAAGCCTATCTGGAGATCACGCTTCGATCGGATCGTAATTGAACGGGAAAACAGAAAACGCCGGAGCCAAGAAGATCGCTCCAATTTTCTGCGATGTGGGCAGCTCTGCGCTGCGCAATTTAGCGGCCAACACATCCCCGCGCCGCTGAGCGAAATTCCTGTAGATTTCGAGAAGGAAGAGAGAGCCGCGCAGCGGCCGCTCCATCAGCAGATTTAGGGGGTGAAGAGATTGCCGGAAGCGAATCGGCAAGGTGAAGGGAAAAGAGCTGAGATGCTCGGCTCCTGCCTCGCCGGTTCGAACACGAACCGAAAGGCAATTTCATGAACGAAAATTATTCAAACGAGGCCAGCGAACAGCTGGCCGAACGACTGAAGCGCGACGAGCGCTATCGCGTGCTGCGAGCGGTCCCTGATCGCTATACCAATATGCCCGAGGACGGCACGCCTCCGGACGGCCGCTGTATCGCGATCGTCGACACCGAGACAACGGGTCTCGATCCCGACAAGGACAGCGTCGTCGAGCTCGCGATCATGCTGCTGTTCGTCGGTGATTACGGGAGGGTGTTGGGGCATCTCGGACCGATTAGCTGGCTGCAAGATCCGAAGGCGGTTCTCGATCACCGGATCAGCTTGATCACGGGGCTGGAGGATGAGGATCTTCGGGGCCAGATGATCGACGACGAATTTGCATGGAAGCTGCTCGCCCGGGCGGACCTCATCCTGGCTCACAACGCCCCATTCGACTTGAGCTTTATCGAGCGGCGCTATCCGCAGATCGCGGGCAAGCCCTGGGCCTGCTCCTGCAGCGAGATCGATTGGCTGGCCCTCGGCTTCGATGGGTATGCGCAGCAGCACCTGCTGATGCAGGCGGGATGGTTCAGCAGGGCGCACCGGGCAGGCGACGATGTCTGGTCGCTGTTCTGGCTTCTGCAGCAGCGCCAGACCGATCCGAACGGCGATCGCGTGCGAACGCATCTCGCGCGGCTGATCGAAGCGTCCGACAGGCTGAGCGTCATGGTCGAAGCACGCAGCGCTCCGTACGACAAGAAAGATGTGCTGAAAGCGCGCGGCTACAGCTGGAACCCCGCCGGGAGGTTCTGGCAAAAAGAGCTGCCTGAAGGCGATGTGCCGTTCGAAGAAGCCTGGGCCTATCGCAACGGCCTGCCGGCGCTCGCAACACGCAGTGTGACCGCCAGCGAACGCCATCGCTGAACCAACGCCTTCAACTACCGATAACCCAGCACAAGCCCGCCTCTGGCGGGCTTTGTGCTTTCTAGGAGACACGACATGCCAAATACCCTCAATATGCTCGAGCAAATGCTGGAGAAGGAAGCGCGCCAGTTCGAAGGCCAGAACGGCGAAAAGGCAGAACCCAAAACCAGTTCGATCACCGTACTCGACCTGGAGTTCCTGTGGGACCGCGA
Source organism: Novosphingopyxis sp. (assembly GCA_042090735.1). Taxonomy (GTDB): domain Bacteria; phylum Pseudomonadota; class Alphaproteobacteria; order Sphingomonadales; family Sphingomonadaceae; genus Novosphingopyxis. The sequence goes on from JBELIU010000004.1 coordinate 5,178, forward strand.
TGCCCATGCTGGCTATCGGATTTGCGAGGGCACCACGGCCTGCGATGAGATCCGCTGGCCGTTCCACCAGGTGGCGGCGGCATGCTGGATTACGGCGCGGTTCTCGGCGACGAGCGATGTGCCGGAGATCACCGGGCCGACCGTTCTATCGCTGGAAACCATCGGCGAACGTGACCTGCTCGAAAACCTGTTCGAGGCGCTGCATCAGAACCCGTCATCGATCCTCGTCACCTGGGGCGGGGAAGCACGCGATCTGGCGGTCCTGCGCCACCGCGCCGCGGTCCATGACCTTGTCCTTCCCTTGCAGCTCAGGCCCAGCTCTCCGCATGCACCGCAGCGGCTCGATCTGTGCCGCGATGTCTGCGTCCAGGCGACGCCGGTGCATCTGTCGGAATATGCCGCGGCAAGCTCGATCCCGTGCAAGCCGATCCCCTCGAAGCAGATCGGTCTGCTGGCCGAGCAAGGCGAATGGGGCAAGGTGCGCGAACAGGTGGCAGCGGACGTGCTCACCACCACGATCATCGCGATGCGGCACCTGGCTGCAAGAGAGATGATCACCTGCGACCGCGCCAGGAGCGTGACGGCCGTTGCTGAAGCTGCATCTGGCAGCATCCCCTACAGCAGGTTCGTGAACCGAGATCTTGTGCCCTGGGCTGCCGGACAGGCGGTCAAGGTAGAAGGCCGAACGCGATCGTTGGCCGAAGCGTCGTCGGTTGCAGCGGCGCTTAACTGATCGCCGTTCTCGTCATCGATAACATCAAGCAGGAGGAGATGCCGATGTAGCCATCACAGCATGCCGGAGCGCGTCCGGTAAACCATCACGCGCGCACCTAAATGCTCGCCAGACCGAGCACCCACGAGCCGCCCGTCACGAAGACGGATGCGGCTATTTTTATGCCTAAAGGATATACCCAATGCCGAAGAACAAAACACCATCCCATGCGCTCGCCACGAGCGTCGGCCTTGACAGCTACGCCATCGCGAACACCGCCATTGCGGCAACGCAGCTGTTCAAGATCCCCGCCCGGCATCCGCATGGTGATGGACCATGGGAAGACGAAGCCGACAAGATCGCCTGGATCGACGAGCGCACCGGAACACCCTGCATCATCCTGCGCCAGGCGAACGGAACGCTGAGCGGCTATGCTGCCGTGGAGCCCGGTCATCCGCTCTATGGCTATAATCATGATGCCATTCCATCCGAGCTGCGTGTGGTATCGCATGGCGGCCTGAACTACGCAGAAGCCTGCAACCAGACGATGCCAGAAGCGGTCTCGGTCTGCCATGTAGAGCCGCCGAAGCGCCCTCACAGCGACATGCCGGACCGATTCGCACATGACGGCGACCTGTGGTGGTTCGGGTTCGATACGAACCATGCCTACGACTTCGTGCCGAACGAGCGCATCCCCGAGGGGCAGCGGATCCACGATGGCAAAGTCTATCGCGACCAGGCATACGTCTACCGCGAATGCATCAAGCTAGCCGCACAGCTGCATCGCATCGAGACCGGAATCGACATCCCGATCCCGTCTCACCTGCAGCAGGCCATTCCTCCGATCGGAGGGACCGAGTGATGAGCATGTTCGACGAAGCACCGGATTACGAACATGTCCGCAACCCCAACCTGCCCTGGGGTTACTGGCTGATGCACGACAACCAGGGGGACGAGCGCATCGTGGACGAGGCAGGCGAGCGTTGGCGCTCGGTGCGCGACCACTTCTGGCTGTCCCGGCTCGGCATGGCGCCATTGAGTCCACCGGAGCAGGAAGAGGCGCTGGAGTTCCTGCTTACCATTCTGGCGGTCATCGACCGCCGGACCATGGGGATCGAGGAATATGTCCACGACCTGTTCGACAACGACTGGAACGTCGGTCAGCATTATGGCCAATGGCTGATCACCCAGCGGCTGATCGTTTATGAGAGGCGGGGCCGCCCGCACGGGCCTCTGACCGCTGAAGGCCAGGCGGTGCTGCTCATGCTGGCCTCGACCCGGTCACCGGAGCATGCCTCGATCCCGATCGGTCTGCGTTGGGTGAAAGCCCGGCGCGGTCTGGACCGCGGCAAAACCCATGCCCGCCTGAAGGAACTACTTGCCGAGCAGGAGGCGTTCGCCGACCGGCTCGCCTGCCGGTTCGCGCGAAAGACCATCGCCGATCTTCCGGCCATCGTGCTGGTGGGCGATGGCTTTGGTCCAGCCATTCCGCTGCGCCGTACGATCTGGTCGATGACCTTCCCAGACGATCACGCACGCGACCGCTTCTACCTGTGGCTCCACGAGCGGGTCGACCGCTGGGACGCGTGGGGCGAGATGGCCGGGACCGACGGCGGGCGAGCACTCAGCGAACATCTGATGCAGCTGGCGTTTGCGGATCGGCCGATCGAGACCGGGTAGCTGGTTTTCATGCCGCCTGGAACGATCGTCACCGGCCCGGTTAAAGGTAGAGTGCAGATCAACTGCCCCCTTCTCGCTCAACTACCTCGACCAGAGAGTCATTGAACGGCCGAGCTAGTGTGGTCGCCTCCTCATAGTCGGTGGTCAACCAGGTCTTGTGATCCTCCTCCTTCAGCAGCACGGGCATTGCTTTCGGATGCACTGCTCCGACGGTGTCGTTCGCCTCGGTCGTAAGGAACGCCATCCGTGGTCCTTCTTCGGTAGGGCGCCAAATTCCCGCGAACGAGAACAGCGGCGTGTCGGTCCTACCGAACCACACCTTCCGCTTGGAGCCCTTCTCGCCTTCCCATTCGCAGAATGACGTAACAGGGACGAGGCATCGCCTCTCAGGGGTGTTCAGCATCGAGCGCCAGAACGGGCTTTTAAGATTGCGTACGTTCGTCACCGGTCGGCTGCCCTTCGCCGGGGGCGGAACACCCCATGTCATCGTTTCGAGCGTCAGCTTTCCGTCGACGTTGCGCAAGATTGGCGCTTCACGATTGGGATAGATCGCCTCGAAGCTCGGCAGGTTCGAACGATCGCCGTCGAAGGGGCCGAACAGCTTCGCAATCTCAGCGACGGTCGCGGTCATTCGGTACAGGTTGCACATGGCGGATAGCATGATCGCTATCGATCACCTTGCCAAGATTCTCGATCATGTTCCTGCTTCGTTCTATATCCTGCTACGAATCAAGGAGACGCGAATGTGGCCCGACGCACGATGCCAACAGCGAAGCGAGACGACGCCCTTTTTCCGGTGCGGGTGAAGATCAGGACGCCGGCGCGAGGCTTTGGACAGGCGTTCGATCAGATACTTATCTGGCTCCGAGAAGAGGTCGGAGAGAACGACTGCGCGGTCCACAGTACCACCGCGATCGGATCGGATGCCACGGCGTTCTATTTTCGCGATCCGGTTACGGCGCAGCGTTTCGTCGACCGCTTCCCCGAGCTGGAACTTGCCGATGGCGGCCGAAAGATCCTCAGCTGATACGAAAGGAAGGTAGTCGAGAATGACGGTGGAGAGCATCCGCCGAACATCCACACTAGTCGTCGAACTCCGCATGCGCCCAGCGGTCCATTGCCGCGCTGCCTTTGTCGGTCAGACGTATGTACCTGAATCGCGCATCGGCCTTGTCGCGTCGCTTGGCGACCATACCCTTCGCTTCCAGTGCTGAGATGTGCCGCAGAAGAGTGGTTTCCGGGGCGGAGCTCTCCCGATAGAGATCGGCGATGATCATTGCGCGCTCATCGAGTTTGGCGATGAAGAGAATGAGCAGGATATCCCACGAGTGATCGCCGAACGTGACGTCCGGGAAGGCATTGTTGCGCAAGCGTCGGTCGGCTAAATGGCTGGCGGCACGATCGCGCATTTGCCGCTTCGATAAAAGCACCGGCTTGCCCATTTGTTTTGCTCCCCCCTCGCTTCTAGCCATGCCCCAAATGCCAAGGTTCGATCAATATAAGCTGCTGAAGGCTCACCAACACGTGCTCAAATGACACTTCCCTGTTTTTTGCGCTCATTTCGAGCCTCACTCGCCGCGGGGGGGAGCACCGGCAGCGGCAGCTCCAATGGAAGCTGCTAGGCCGCGCGGACAAATTCTGTTCGCCATCCCCCTGTCCGCTATCGCCGCTTTCCCTACAGAAACCGGCCTTTAGGGGAAACGCTCACTTGTAGACTTTGCTGCTCAACGGCATCACGATCGAGCAAAAAGGAGAGATTGCCTGATGTCAGATGTGCCCTCGATCGGCGCCTTCGCGATTGTGCCGAGCAACGACCTCGAGGCTGCAACGCCCTTCTGGGAACGACTAGGGTTCAATCGGACCGGTGGGACCGACGAATATATCATCATGGAGGGGTGGGGTTGCGAGGTTCACCTGACCCAAGCTGGTCCAGGAGAATGGCAGGTCCCTGATAAGCACAATCCCTTCGGCATCTTCATTCGCACGCCAGACGTGGTGGCGATCGCCGCACGAGCAGACGATCTAATTATAAGACCAGGAGGCCTCCTCCGGCATCGCGAATGGGGTCTCTACGAGGTCGGGATCGCCGGGCCTGATGGTTTGCTCGTGCGGATCGGATGGCCCTCGGCCCTGATGGATTGAGCGTCCGCTGAACACCCCAGTTTCGGTCATCCGCCGTCATTTGTAGGTCGCTCGATAGCTGACAATCGATGTGGGCGATTTTGTGCACGCCGCCAAGGTGACTGAAAGCACCATTGCGGTTGTACCTCCAGAAATTCCGTAAGCTTCTGCCGCATGACAGAAGCTGAGGGCGGCGATATTGAGTGCGAATGAAACTCCCCCTCGTTCTCGCCGCTCTCGTCATGTCCACGCCATCTGCTGCCCTTGCATGGGGTCAGAACGGCCACCGGATCATTGGCCAGATCGCTCAGGATAATATCGATGGCCGATCCCGCGCTGCGATCGAGCAGATTATCGGAAAAGAGGATCTAGCCACGCTGTCCACCTTCGCGGACGAAGAGCGCTCCAACCCGGCGCCCTTCTGGCAGAAGGAAGCGACGCCGTGGCACTATGTCACCATTCCCGATGGCAAAACCTATGCCGACGTCGGCGCACCGCCCGAGGGAGATGCCCATAGTGCTCTGGAACGCTACGCCGCGGTTTTGCGTGATCCAGCGGCCACCCAAGCCGACAAGCGCGTTGCGCTGGCATTCGTGGTCCATCTGGTCGGCGATCTTCACCAGCCGATGCATGTCGGCGATGGCACCGATCGGGGCGGAAACGACCTGCGCGTTACCTTCTTCGGTGACCGGACGAACCTGCACAGCGTCTGGGATACCGCGCTGATCGAAGGGCAGAACCTCAGCTATACCGAATATACTGCGCGCCTGGAACGGGAGAGGACGCCGCAGAACGTCATCGACTGGTGGACGGCCGACCCCCTCGTCTGGATCGCGGAAAGCATCGAGGTGCGGAAGCAGGCTTATCCGGCCGCGCCGGCCGACGGTGGCATGCCTTCACTCAGCTACGAATATCAATATCGGCAGCTGCCTTTCGTTGAGCGGCGATTGATGCAGGGCGGTGTGCGGCTCGCAGCATATCTCGACGACGTCTTCGCATCGAAAACCCAGCGGTAAATCGAGTTGTATGCGGGGCCACTTCGTCACGGCTGAATTTGGGCCGGAACCCGCCATTTCCGCTTCGCGTGAGTGAAGCGGTAGTATCGCTTCCCAATTTCGGCCGTTCAGCCATCGAGTTGAGCTTTCCAAATGCAGCCATCGTTTAACTAGCTCCGCGCCAACCGCGAGGTTCTCATCGATGTGTGGCCGGGACGCTAGTCGCGCTCGATCTCTATCTCCTTGCGTTTCAGGGAGACGGGTATTTCGACCGTTTCCTCGTGCGCTCGCTTAATCAGCCTAATCTCTTCGCGCAGCACGAGCTGGCGCGTGACGATCAGTCGTTCCTCGACCACCGGCACGATGACCACGCCGTCCTCCTCGCGAACAGGCGGCACTTCGTCGATGTCTCGGCCGATCGGCACGCGTTCGACCGAGACGCTCTCGCTCGTCACCGTTTCGCTCAGCACGCTGCGGTCCTCGACGACGCGGCTGTGAACCTGCACACGGCCGGTTTCCACGGCGCGCTTGCCGATGCTGACACGTTCTTCGACGACGGGAATGCGGATCATATCGGCAGACGCCTCTGCGTCCGTTTCTTCATTTACATGAGCGGTCATCACGGGATCCTGATCGCTGAAATTCAATAAAATGGGAGCCGCCAACGGCAGTTGACGGCTCCCAGGCTACGCAACTGCTAAGGGTCAGCGGCGCTTATTCCTCTCACGGTCCTTCTCGACATCGATGTCGGTCCGGCGGGCAGTCTCCTCGACGTGCTCCTTGCGAATTTCCGCATCCTTGGAAACCACGACCTCGTCGGTGACGAAGGCCTGCTTTTGCACGACGGCTTCCTCGTCATGCTCGCGCATTTCGACGGTGCCGTCCTCCATCATCGCGTCGGCCTGGCCGGGGGTGACCGCGCGGTTGACCTCGCGCCTCTCGACCTTGACGGTCTCGTCGCGAAGATTGAGATCCTTGGCGACCTTCTCGCTTACGACGTTCGAGGTGACGCGGATCGCGCCGCCATCGACCATACGCTTGCCGATTGCGACCTTCTCCTCGACCACGGGGATACGCTTTTCCTTGTGGCGTGCATCGCCATGATGGCCCGCGACGGTTCCGGCGGCTACGCCGGCGCCCTTAGGGTGATAGATCACGCGGTCGGCTTCGATCTCGAGCCGTTCGACGGCGCAGATGCGATCGTCTTCAAGCTTGATCGCGCTCACCCGCTCGGCACCCTTTTCGACGAGCAAGTCGTCGATCATGCCGATCTTCACGTTGGTCGGTGTGACGAGCGGCCGTCCGCGAATGTCCTGCTTGCTAATCTCAAGTTTCCAGTCGGATAGCGAGTCCAAATGGGCGAATTGATCTTCATGCCGGAATGTATCGGTGGTCATGATATTGTCCTTTAAATTAACTCTAAGTTGGATTTTTCGGCGATCAGTTCAGCACGTCGACATTCGTCGCATAAATGTACGAGTCTATTCCTGCGGGGAATTCGGCGGTCGCAGCTTCGGGCAGATCGCCCGCTTCGCGCACTGTACCGGTGATGTTGACCCGCGAACCCGGATTGACGTCGAGCGCGCCTTCCTTGGGCGTTCCGGGGGTCGGAACCTGATCGAACACGACCAGCGCGCGGCTATCGGCACTGTCGCCGATGAAGAAAGCCATGTCGCCGCTCAGCGATTCGACCGGGACATCCTGCAGCGCGACTTCGCGACCGTTCATCGCGACGAGGCCCCCGGTTCCGAGCAGTGCCGCCATCGTGGTGATCGGGCCGGCGCTGGTATCGGTTACGGGATCGGCCATCTGCTCGGTGGCAACGGTCTGATCGGCAATGACGTCGTCGTCACCGTCGAACATGCCGATTATGAACCAGGCGATCAACGCCAGGAGCAGCAGTGCCAGAAGCCATCCCCACCACGGAAAACCCGATTTTTTCTCGATTGGTATTTCGGCCATAAAACATTCTCCAATTTGTGATCGTAATCGGAGGTTAATGTCTTTGGGAGCACGACCCATTGATCTGGATCGACTTGTCGGTTCCACGGCCAATTAAATTTATTTATAAGCTGGTGCTGGCCTAATCTTGCGCGGATCCCGGCCACATCATCGATACGCTCCGCCCCGTCGCTTGGACGCCTAGCCGACGGAATTATGCAATTCGGGTCGAAGCTGTCTGAGTTTGCTTTGCAGATAATGATGATCGAACCCGGCTATTTCCATGAGCTTGTCGACGTCCGCGATCACCAGTTCATCGTCGATCAGCTCCATTACGCCGGCCGATCGGAGCTTGCGCAGGACCCGGCTGACATGCGCCGGCGTCAGGCCGAGCGCGTCGGCCAGGAGGATCTGGCTCAGCGGCATTCGGCATTGCCACTGGCCATCCTCGCTATTGCCGCAGGCGCGGAAGAAAAGCTCGCACATCAGATGCGCCAGGCGCTCGGTGGCGTCGCGGCGGCCCAGGCTCGCGATCCAGGAGCGCGCGACGCCCAGATCGATCAGTTGCTGGAGCCAGCATGCCTTGGCGATGGCGGGGTGGCTTTCGATCAGCGCCTGCATCTCCACCCGGTCGATGATCGCCACCTGCGAGAAGGTCACCGCGGCAATGCTGTGATCCATCTCGTTCAGCAGGCCGGTGTGCATGTCGCAAAAGTCGCCCGGCATCATCACGGCCAGAACCTGCCGCCCGCCCTCGGGCAGCATCTTGTAGCGGCAACCCCACCCTTCGAGAAAGACGTAGAGCGGACCCGGCGGATCGCCTTCGCGGATCAGATCCTGCTGTGCGGGATAGCGCCGGGTGTTGGCGCAAATCCGCTCGAGCGCCGCCACGTCCCGCTCCGACAAGCTAGCGCAACGGCTCAGCCGTTCGACGAACGTGTTCGTAAGCCGCCGCTCTCCTGCTAGAATGATCTCGGCCATTATACGTCCCCATTACCCTCGACCATCGGGGTATGAATTTCATCGCCGGCCATCTCAAGATGGAGGAATGCGATGGCAATAAAACCGAGCCACGACGATCGTTCGGATCGACCGCAAGTTCGCAGTTCGCGATCCCGACGAAGCTCATCGACCACGTTCCATAAAAAAAGGCCCGCAGGGAGTGAGCGGGCCTTTTGATGGAGGATGCCCGTTAGGAGCACCCTCCGATTCGATCTTTAACGCATCAGATACCGTCTGCGGTATCCTCGAGCGTCTCAGCCTGCTGTTCCTTCATGTCGGCCTTCTGCTCCATTTGCGCGGCGCCAACCTGATCGGTGGCAAGGTCGGCCTCCTCTTCGGCCAGATCGCTCTGGGCTTCGGCAACACCGGCCTGCGCGTCCATGACTTCGCCCTGAGCCTCGGTCACGTCGGCCTGCTCTTCGGCGACTTCTTCACCCGGGCTGTCGCAAGCTGCGAGAGTGAACAGGGCGGGAAGCGCAGCGGCCAAAATCATTTTCTTCATATCATATCCTGTTCGATTAGCTGTGACGATCACAATGCCTTAATTATCCACGAGCGAAGGGCGTTTGGCAATGTCGCCATGCAATCCTTAACATTTGTTGCCGGGGCGCGCGTTGCGATCGGCTCCTTCCCATACAGGTTGCTGCGTGAAGGAATGGGCGGGATGAAGCCCCCGTCTTACACGGCGAATCGACAGGCGGAGCGGCATTGCTGACATTTCTGTCAGTATCCATGGAGTGATCGACCATGCCGAGCCCACGCCCACGCACCTGACCATCACACTGCGCGATCTGCGCTTCGGGCGGGGCCGCGCGATGAAGCGCTACTGGTTGAACGACGAAGCCGACGCCAACGCTGCTCTCCCGGTAAGAAAGCTTATAGACAATCGTAAATTGTGAGCCGCCTTTTCGGATCGTCCGAAGAGTCATTCTTTCAGTTGGCACCTTATTAACGTCCGCTTTTGGAATTGCCGACGAGGTCGCCGATGACCGGAATTAGGTCGCATAGCTGACGTCCGCTTAATTCTGAACAAGCGGTGGCTTTCGGGGCGAGTCGGCGACATCTCGAACGTCCAAAACTATAGCACCTCGTTGACCGTCCAGCTTCCGCAGCTCCAAGGCCAAAGCGATTGTTTCCCAGAGAAATTAATGAGGCGCTCCATACCCGCGCAGTGTTCGTTTTCGATTTCTCCGCATTCGTCGACGAGTGATTTAGCGTCTTGGGGTAGCTCTCGATCCCATCTGCCGTAGCACTCATACGGTCGGACAAGATTTGGTCCTGCGCAGCGTCCGCAAAATTGCGAACAAAATTCGTCATCTGATCGGCGACCGACCACAGATCGACAAGTTCTCCTGTATAGTAGTCGGAAAGGTTGAACGGTGCGAACACAAAGTTCTCCATTGCCCTACGGGGGTCTTCTTCCACCAAGTGACGATAGAATACCGATCCAATCTTTTCTCGCTCCCCAATACGAGGCTTTATCCTATTGATAATTTGCGGTTTCTTGTCGCCCAAAATTCTCGAGCCTAGTTTTTCGCTGTCAGATCTACCAATGCGGTAATGGGAAATTCACTTTCCACTCTTTTCTCGATCCGGTCCGCGACCGCGGACGCTTCTCGGTCGTCGAGCGCGGCCTGCACTTGAACCGTGACCCATACCGGATTGTCTCCCCGCTGGCGCGAGCGGGTGAAGTGCGAATTGACAGTTACGAGCCGGATCGTCGGCGACCGGTCGAGCTCTTCCACCACCAAGGCGGAAACCCGCTGCGAGATGGAGGATTGCTGGAATTGGGGGACATTCGAAAACTGTAGGGTCACAAGCGCTGCCATCGCCGCGATGCTGCTGCCAAGCGACACGATCGAAATCCACCCCTTGCCCCGCGGATAGCGCGCGCCTTTGGTTCGCATGCCGTAGATGCGAAAGACCACGCAGCCCGCGAGATTTATTCCGACGATCTGGATCCCAAGCGCCCACAGGCTGGAAAGGACGATGTCCATCTGGTCGATCGCTAATCCCATGCCGATAAGGCCGGCAGGTGGTGCCAAGGCGGCCGCGACCAGCATGCCCGTGGCAGCGCCGCTGACCAGGCTGCTGCGTTCCGACTGAACAAGATTGAGTGCGCCTGCCACGCCTGCCGCGAGGGGAAGCAACAGCGAGACTGTCGACCGCATGCTGGTTTCGATCATGAGCTCGGTCGCAATCTGCTGGTCGAACGCCAGACTGAGCAGGTAGGCGGTCGCAATGCTAGCGGCGAGCGCTGCGACGTAGCGCGAGAGCGAGCGGGCAAGCAAGTTCGCATCTCCGCGAGCAGTCGCGATCGCGAGCGCCATCGCCGGCCCGGCAAAGGGTGCAATTAGCATCGCGGCCACAAGCAGGAATATACTTTCGGTAAATAGACCGATCCAGACGATCACGCCGCCCACGATCGCGTAGCCGAGAAAACCCGGCCACGATCCGATGCTTTGTAACGCACTGAGAAAGACCTCGAGCGGACTGCGCGGCTGTATGTCCAGCATCTGGCTCTCGGGCTCCGATGCTGGCGGGCGCAGCGAAATTATGCCCTGTGGGGCGAACATCGCGCTCAAATCCGTCCTGTCCTCGACTTCGGCGAGAAAGTCTTCGATCCGCCCGTTTGGCGCTTCCAGGATCAGCACCTGCCGCGCCTCGTTTCGCGCGCGAGCATCGAATTGCGCGAACAGGGTCAATCCATGGGCTTGAGCGGCCTTGACGGTTGCAGCAGCCTCATCCGGTGAAACAGTTAAGGCAAGCTGTCGCATTCAGGGTTTGGCCGCCAGCCGGTGCATTTGGGCCAAAATATCGTCAGGCAGGACGCTGGCGAAGGCATGCTGCACCTTGTTCAGCAATCCGCTTACTTTCTGCGTTTCACCTTTCAGCAGAACGTCGTAGCCATCTTTAGCCACTTTCGCTGGATCGGCCTTTGCATCAGACTGACCAACAAAGGTGTCGTCCATATCAGCGCGTTCGAAGAACCGTGTGTCGGTAAGTCCGGGAAGTAAGCAGGAGACGACGACGTCGCTATCCTTCAATTCATTACTTAAACCGGCGCAAAAATCGTCGACGAAGGCTTTGGTTGAATTGTAGACCAGATTGAACGGTCCGGGGATGTCGTCCACGATAGAACCCGTTACCAGAATGCGGCCCGCATCGGCGGCGCGCATTGTCCCGCCGATTTTGTGGATCAGGGAGACGGTGCCGGTGATATTGGTATCGATCGTGCGCTTGATAGCCATCCAATCCTGGTCGAGAAACTCCCCACCTTCGCCTTGACCCGCATTGGCCATCAGCACGTCCACTTGCCGATCGGCGCACTTCTCCAGAACCGCGTCGATCCCGCTTTCTGTCGCGAGGTCGCACTCAAGAATATCGATACTTCCCGTTCCGAGAGATGCATCGCGCAGTGCGGAAGCGACATGGGCGAGATCCCGATCTGCTACGAGCAACAGGTCGCAATTGTCGCGCGCGGCTATTTTCGCGAGTTCTAAACCGATCCCGCTGGATGCACCGGTAATCAAGCAAAAGCCCAACAGCTTATCGACGGGGTTCTTACTCACTTGGTCTGCCCCAATTCCATACCTGGCTTCAGGACCACCTTGGTCCAGCTATCCTGCTCTTCGCGGAAGCATTTGTAGCCGCGGGCCGCGTCTTCGAGCGGCAGGCGGTGCGAAATGAGGAAGGTGGTATCAAGCGTGCCGTCCTCGATCTTTTCCAGCAGATCCTTGGTGTAACGCTGCACATGGGTCTGGCCCCCGCGCACTTGCAGTGCCTTTTCCATCATCGCACCGAGAGGGAACTTGTCGGTCATCCCGCCATAGACGCCGGGAATGGACACCCGCCCGCCCGGCCGAACGGCGAGGATCGCCTGCTTGAGCGCCGCCGCGCGGTCCGCACCCATGCCGATCTTCTGCTTGGCGATGTCGATGACGTTATCGGGCGCGAAGCCGTGCGCTTCCATGCCAACGGCATCGATCACCGCATCGACGCCGATGCCGCCGCTCATTTCCATCAGCGCTTCACGCACATCGGTGCCGCGGAAATCGATAACCTCGGCGCCCAGCTGCCGGGCGAGAGCGAGCCGGTTGGGATAGTGATCGATCGCGATCACCTTGCTCGCGCCCATAACCAGAGCGGACTGGATAGCAAACAGACCTACCGGGCCACAGCCCCAGACCGCGACCGTATCGTCCGGCTGTATGTCGGCATTCTCGGCGCCCATCCAACCAGTCGGCAGAATGTCTGACAGGAACAGGACCCGATCGTCGTCCAGATGGTCCGGGACCACGATCGGCCCGACGTCGGAGAAGGGCACGCGAACATATTCGGCCTGTCCACCGGAATAACCGCCGGTAAGGTGCGAATAACCGAACAGAGCGGACATGGGATGGCCGTACAGCGTGGCGGACATGTCCTGCTTTTCGGCGGGGTTGGAATTGTCGCAGCAGCTATATTGTTGCATCTTGCAGTGGAAGCAGCCGCCGCAGCTGATCGTAAACGGCACCACGACGCGCTGGCCCTTGGTGAGCGTGCTGTCCTTGCCGGTTTCCATCACTTCACCCATGAATTCATGGCCCAGAATGTCGCCGGGCCGAACGGCGGGAATGACGCCGTCGTAGAGATGAAGGTCGCTGCCGCAAATCGCGGTGGAGGTGACTTTTATGATCGCATCGCGGGGATTGATGATTTCGGGATCGTCGACGGTGTCGACGCGTACGTCATGGGTTCCGTGCCAGGTTAGGGCTTTCATCATTCGGTCTCCTGCTGGGCGGCGCGCGTCCGATCGCGGCGATGCGCGGACGTGGCGATCTCGCCGGTTTCCATGAGCATCTTGAAGCGCTTCAAATCGTGGCGCGCCTGAACTTCCGGCTCACGGCGGAAGAGTTTGGCGACCGTCCGGCCCAGGGCGCCGGCGGGGGGATCGTAAGACATGACGAGCGTCACCCTCGTGCCCCGGTCGCCGGGTGCGTCCCGGAAGGTCACTTCGCCGCGGGTATCGATGGAAGAACCTTCCACCGATTCCCATGCGATGCGCTCGCCGGGCACATTCTCGGTGATCCTGGTTTCGACTTGCACGGTGGTCCCACCGGGTGCCCGGATATGCCAGATATCGGTCTCGGCGTTGCGCTCGATCCGCTCAACATTCTCCATCACTTCAGGGAGGTTTTCGATCTTCTCCCAGAAGCCGTGCAGTTTTTCGCGGGAGCGCCCGATCGTAACGGTGCGGCCCACCAGCGCGTTGCCGCCGGGCAAGTTCTTGCGACTTCGCTCCGGTGCGTCGTCCGTGCTGGCCGCGCGGCGACGTGCGATGGCGGCGCCGATTGCGATTCCGCCGACGGCGAGGGCCGCGCTGGCAATTGCTGCGGTGGCCCCGGTCCGGCCGCTCTTCCTATCGCTGCTTTGGGTATTAATGGTCATTGCGTGGCTCCCGTCTCAGTCCTGCTTCACGCTTTCGCGATCCCAGAAGCGCAGCTTTCCGCACGCTTCGATGAATGCATCCGCCGCGCCGTCCTCACCGAGATCGAAGAAGCCGTCGTCCATCCAATCCCAAACTCCGGCAGCCTGAAACAGAGGCTGGACCGCGGGCACGTAGGCGACGAACTTGGCATGAGCGAAAGCATCGTTGACGAAGTCGATCGACGGTTTGTCGCTATTGTAGCGCCGTGCCGATTCCTCGCTCATCAGCACCGCCACCGCATCATAGGCGACGGATGGGCCGCCATCGATCTTCTCATCGGCTTCCATCCGACTTCCATCGGAAAGCTCGGCCCCGCCGACATGTGGCGCGATGATCTCCACCATCGCCCCGGCATTCCCGGCGGCGCGTTTTAGTGCTTCTACCTGCGCTTTTTCCGCGCCCTTTGCGATGTAAATGCCGAGCTTGCGGCCCTTAAAGCTGCCTGGGCCGTTCTTCAGGATCGACAGCGCCGGGCTCTCGGGCAGATCGGTGATCGGCTCGCGGGCGAGCGGAACCTTGTCCGGCAGTTCCGCCATACCAAGGCCGTCCGCCACCCGCTGCGCTAGCCCGGCATCGATATGCCGCAAATGTCCCACCATGCGGGCGCGGATATCGGGACGTTCCACTTTCGACAGTTCGAAGGTGAAGGCATTTGCCATATGCGTCTGCTCGACCGGGGTTTGCGAGACGTAGAACTGGCGCGCCTGGCTGTAGTGATCGGCAAAGGTTTCGCTGCGCACGCGCCGCTTCCGGCCCGCAACTTCGGCCGGATAGCTTTCGAAGCCCTCGGCCGGGCATGCTCTCGGCCCCCGGTCCTCGCCGGTGCCTTCGCCCCAGCTATTGGGTTCGTAATTGGCGCGCCCTTGCGGGTTGGTCATGGCCATATGGCCGTCCTGCTGGAAGTGGCGGACCGGGCATTTGGGGGCGTTGATCGGAATATGCGTGAAGTTCGGGCCGCCGAGGCGCTTCAGCTGCGTATCCAGATAGCTGAAATTGCGCCCCTGCAGCAGCGGGTCGTCGGAAAAGTCGATGCCCGGCACGATGTTCTGCGTGCAGAAGGCCACTTGCTCCGTCTCGGCGAAGAAGTTGCGGACATTGGCATCCAGCGTCAGCGTGCCGACGATCTTTACCGGCACCTGCTCTTCGGGAATGATCTTGGTAGCGTCCAGAACGTCGAATTCGAACTGTTCGGCAAATTCCTCGTCGAAAATTTGCAGGCCCAGATCCCATTGCGGATAATCGCCCGCGTCGATCGCGTCCCACATGTCCCGCCGATGGAAATCGGGGTCCATGCCGTTGAGCTTCAGCGCTTCGTTCCAGATCACCGACTGCATGCCAAGCTTCGGCTTCCAGTGGAATTTGACGAAGTGCGATTTACCCTCCGCATTCACCAGGCGGAAGCTGTGCACGCCGAAGCCTTCCATGAAGCGGAAGCTGCGCGGGATCGTGCGATCGGACATGATCCACATCGCCATGTGCATGGCTTCGGGCGACAGGCCGATGAAGTCCCAGAAATTGTCGTGGGCTGTCTGCGCCTGCGGAAAGCCGCGGTCGGGCGCCGGTTTGGCGGCATGGATCAGATCGGGAAACTTGATGGCGTCCTGAATGAAGAACACCGGAATGTTGTTGCCGACAAGATCCCAATTGCCCTGCTTGGTGTAGAATTTTGTGGCGAAGCCGCGCACGTCGCGCGCCAGATCGGGCGAACCCTTATTCCCCGCCACGGTGGAAAAGCGCGTGAAGGTGGGCGTTTTCACGCCGACTTCGTTGAAAATCGCGGCGCTGGAGAATTCGGGGATCGCCTCGGTCAGTTCGAAATGGCCGTGAACGCCATATCCCCGCGCATGGACCACACGTTCGGGAATGCGCTCATGATCGAAATGGAAGATCTTCTCGCGCGCGATATGATCTTCGAGGAGCTGCGGGCCGCGCGGACCGGCGGTGAGCCAGTTCTGATCGTCCGCCACCGGCGCACCTTGCGCCGTCGTCATTCGGTCTTCGTCCCCACTCGGTTTCTGATGATTTGCTCCGCCAGGTGAAAGCTCAAAATCGTCAGCCATAAATTCCTCCGTCCACTGCTATTCTGTGGACTACGGAAGGCACGAAATAGTGTTTCCCACACAGCACTCATTATTCGGTTGATTTATGATAGCTCGCGATTGACCTCCTAGTTACGCTGTCTTCAATTATCGGTTCGCTGATTGACATATGTCAGACCGAATGTTTCGCTTTGTCTCGGAACGCGGGCAGGCGAATGCTCTTTGAGCATAGAGATGGCCGTGCAGATCAAATCGGCCAATTCATCGAAACAGGAGCATGAAAATGGCAGCCCCGAAAAACCTGCAGGATTGCTACACGGAAGAACTAGCCGACCTTTGGTCTGCCAACGATCAAATGGAGCGCGTGGTGCGCAATCTCGCTAGCAAATCTGGTGACGAGAAACTCGGCGAACGCCTTCGTAACGCCGCCGCGGGCATCGAAGAACATAGTTCCCAAATCCGCCAACTGTTGAAGGATTGCGGCGTCAATGAGAAGGAGCATTGCAAAGGCATGGAGGGCCTTGTCAAAGAGGCGCAAAAACATGCCATCGATGCCGAAATCGACGACCCGGACGTGCGCGATGTCATTATTATCGCGCAATATCAGCGCATGTGCCATTACGGCATCTGCGGCTTCGGCACATCCAAGGCTTTCGCTAAGGCCCTCGGCAAGGACGACCATGTAGAAACGCTCGATAAGATTACCGAGTCGATCTACGACGCCGACGAGAATATGTCGGATCTTGCCGAGCGCAGCGCGAACCTCTCCGCGAAATAGTTCGATGGGAATTCGTCCCGCCGGGCCGGTGATTGAGGGGTCATCGCCTGCCCGGCGGCACTCGGACGGCGGATGCCAAACCATTGGCTCCGCACTCGATCCTGCCAACGCCCCGCCTCGGCTGTCCTGCCTGCTCGCCTCCGCTCCATTTGCGGACGGCGTGCGTTCGGTGAGCTTTCGGCATCACGCCGAAGGGTTTTACGACTATGCGGTGGCGATTCCGGCCCGGAATGAAATCGCACTGCTTCCGCGCGCCCTAGCCGCGCTTGGCCGGACGATGGATGCCTGCCGATCGCAAAGGGGCGTTGTCGTACTGGTCGTCAACGACAGTGACGACGGTAGTGCCGATCTGTTCGGTCGCTGGGCGGAAACGCGTAACGCCGCATTTGCCTTGGCCGAAATCGGCTTCAACAATGCGATCCGCGATGCCCCGCATGCTCGGCGGTTCGCCATGGACATTGCCGCGCAGTTTACGCCGCATGGGGCGATTCTGACCACTGATGCGGACAGCCACGTCGGTCCGAACTGGATCGAAGCTTTCCAGAATGGATTGAAAGCGGGCTACGATCTTCTCTGTGAAGACGTGCGGCTCGACGAAACCGAACTCGGCCGCCTTCCTGATAGCGTTCGCGCCGTCGGGGCGCTTGAGCGACGCTACTTCGAGTTGTGCGAAGAGCTATGGCAGCGCTGGACGGGCCGTGGACCGTTCGCGGTTCGCGCATCGGGCGCGAGCATGGCCATCCGCACGCCCGTTTATCATAGCCTCGGCGGACTTCCCACACCGCGCGTCGGAGAGGACTCAGCCTTAGCTGCCAATGCGCAGAAAGCCGAATACCGGGTCTTCAATTGTGGCGACTTGGGTACGCGCACATCCGCGCGGTTACATGGACGCGCAGCCGGTGGTTGCGGCGAGGCGTTGCGCCAACGCGCGTGTGAGGCGGATCCGGCCTGTGATGGTTCGCTGGTGCCCCTCTCGGTGTTGCGCAGCATGGCTGACGAGGTGACCGAGGGAGTCGAACTCGCCGCATCTTCCCGAGCACCGATGAGGGCAAGCGAAGTCCGCCACCAATTGCAGTTGGCCGAGCGTCTCCTCGCGCCGGAGAGAGCAGCATGATACCCGCGATCGCGCAACAGGTCTGTGCGCCGATCGCGAAGCATGCCGGGCGGGCGGATCGGCGCGACGGCGATCTCGGTCTGGAGATCGATCTGTTGCGTGACGGCGGCTGGTTGAAGGCTTGCCTCCCTGTCGATCAGGGGGGCGCAGGCTGGGGTACAGAGCCGGATGCCACGGAAAGCGCTTTCGATGCGCTTCGGGTACTCGGCGGCGCTAACTTGTCGGTGGCACGTCTGTTCGAAGGACATATGAATGCCGTAAAGCTGTTGGCGCTTTACGGCTCAGCGAGGCAATTAGATGCGCTGGGCGTGGCGGTGCGCGCGGGCACCTTGTTCGGCGTATGGGGCGCCGATGACCCGGCCAGTCCGCTGAAGCAGCAGGACGATCATCTGACCGGCGCCAAACGCTTTGCATCCGGCCTCGAACTAGTCGACGTCGCAATCGTAAGCGTTGCTAGAGAAGACGGCCCACAACTGCTTTTGGTAGCAAGCGACCGGCCTGAGCGCGCGGACGCAAGCGCTTGGAACATGGCCGGGATGCGCGCAACGCGTTCTGGCACTTACGATTTCTCCGGCGTGCACACCGCCCCCCAATGCTTCATCGGTGTGCCGGGCGATTATTTGCGAGAACCGAATTTCGAGGGCGGCATTTGGCGCTACTGCGCGGCCCATTTGGGTGCTGCGGAAGCGCTTTACGATGCCATGCGCCAAGCGCTGACCGAGCGGGGCCGCGCCGGCAGCCCGCATCAGCAGGACCGCATCGTCCGCTGTGCCATCGCGATCGAAACCGCACGGCTGTGGCTGATGCGCGCTGCTAGGGAAGTCGAAGCTGCAGACGCACCGCCACGCAAGGCTGCCCTTTCCCTGGCTGCCCGCGAGGTGACGGAGGACAGTTGCCGGACCGTGATGCAACTTGTCGAACAGTCGCTCGGCATGGCCGCGCATGAAGAGGGTAGCACGGTTGAACGGATCCGGCGCGACCTCTCATTATTCCTTTGTCAGGCCGCACCCGATGCCAAACGCGCCCGCGCTGCACAAACGTTAATCGATAGCCGCCTCAGATTCGAATGCCTGTAGCAAGCATCACAACTGGCGGCACCATGCTGGAAGCCGTATCCGCCGCGCCTGCGGTGGAACTAACAGAGCTCGCGCCTGGCGCTGGGGTTCTTCTGCTTAGTCCCCATCCCGACGACGAAACATTAGGTTGCGGAACCGCGATTGCAGCGCTCGCTGCAAGCGGAAAGAAGCTCTCCCTCGTGCAGATCACCGGTGGCGGCGGATCGCATCCCGGTTCGAAACGGTTCAATGCTGCAGCAATCACCGCAATCCGCGAGCGCGAACTGAATGACGCGCTTCACATTCTGGCGCCCGGGGTGGACGTGCCCGTCCTTCGGCTAGGGCTGCCGGACGGGCGAAGCTCGGTCGATATGATCGACCTGGCGGCCCAGCAGTCGGTTTTAAAATTCGCACAGGATCACGTTATCGGTGCCGTCTGGTCGACTTGGCGCGGCGATCCGCATTGCGACCATCAGACGGCGGCCGCTGCTGCTTTGCGTATCGCCGCGACCCTGAAGGTGCCGCATTGGAGCTTCCCGATCTGGGGGCGCTTCGGCGATCGGTCCGTTCCCCATGCGCTTCGCCGCTTCGTTGCGCCGAAATATCGCGCGCGTAAAATGGCCGCGATCCGCTGTCACCGTTCACAACTGGGCGAGGTAATCGACGACGACCCGGAAGGCTTCCGCCTTACCCCGGAATTAGTGGCGCACTTCTCGGACGATCCCGAGATTTTCATCCGTGAACGATGACCCCTCCCAGCGACGCGCGAAGTTCGACCAGCTCTTTCGCGAGAATCCCGACCCGTGGGAATTTGAAACGAGCACCTATGAGCGAGACAAACGTGATGCGACCATGGCTGCGATCGCGGGGCGGCGTTTCGCGCACGTTCTTGAAATCGGCTGTGCGACGGGTGTTCTGACCGAACGGCTTGCCGAAGTTTGTGACAGCCTCTTGGCGGTCGACGTATCCGAAGTCGCGCTGACCGCGGCGCGGCAGCGGCTCGCCGATCGAAACCACGTGAAGCTCACCCGCGCCGAAATCCCAGCGCAGTGGCCAGCGGGCCGTTACGACCTCATCCTGCTGTCCGAAGTCCTCTATTTCCTCGCGGAGGAGGAAATAACTGAGACATCCCGCCGCTGCCTCGATGCGCTTGAACCGGAGGGATGGGTTCTTTTGGTGAACTGGACGGGAGCCAATGACCTACCCGTCAGCGGCCCGCGCGCTGCCGAGCTTTTCTGCGCTGGTGGTTGGCGCCGGACAGGGCGGATCGTGCGCCCCGGCTATCGCCTAGATCTGCTTGCGCGGCCCAGGGTCTCACAGGTGCCGCGCTGCCGGTAGACTCCGGCCGGGTTAGGCGTCATCTCAATTGCTTAGCGAGCCAGACCAGACCCGGTCAATTCCTTCCGGATCGATCTGACTTGCACAAGTCGACGCTACGTTTAGTCTATCCTCATTAGCTTGAAGTTGAAAGCTACGAGAACCGTGGCGCTGCACGACCTGTTCGTAGAGTACCGCCAAACAGGTGCCTTCGTCTCGTAGTAGATTTTCTGACGATACGACCGCAAACCGCGCCTTACCGTAACGATTCAGCATGAATCCTTTGAGAATGTCCAAACGCATGCCGGAGTAGCCATGGACAGGTGCCCGATAGAAAAATTGGCCGCTGTAAATTCACCGAGACCATCTACGCTGCGCAGATAATTTGGCATCATCAGAGCGCCGATCAAGCGTCTTTCGAAGGGTCCGCGGCGATGTCGTCCGAACCGCTTGGAGCACCGGCCGTTTAGAACTGCCTCTAACGGGCGAACCTGACATGACCGCTTACATCATCACGGATCCGCGTATTGCACCTCGCGCGTATGACTCAGTGTCAGCTCGGACGGGTTCATGAGCATGCGCTATAACCTGTATTGCGGGCACACAGCTTATGTCCAACACTGTCGCCCGCCACGGTCCCGTTTATGCAGGGCCGCGCCTTGCCGGGCGGCTAAGACTAGGCTGGAAGGAGATTGTCAAAGTTCGGAGCTCATTTCGCGAAGTCAGGTCTCTCGCCGGACGTTGCTTCTCTTTGTGGCGGGATTTTAAATTCCAACACCAGTCATCGTAATTTCGGCCCTCAAACTGCGCGCGATAAGGCTAGGTAAAGAACGCTACCAACGGGAAAGACGGTTTGCTACGCACGGAAATCCTTGCGCTTGTGGAATAAGACCTCGCATCTGATGACTGCCAATCCTTCGCACCCTTCTCAGCCCGGCACGAAGGCATATTCGTTCCTTGCGGGCGGCGGAAAAGCTACTGATCTGATCGTCGCGCGAGATTGGAGCAACCACCCCCTCGGACCACCGGAACATTGGTCCGAAGCGCTCAAGTCCACACTCAGCCTGGTCCTGAACTCCCCTGAATCGATGATTCTATGTTGGGGAAAGGAAGAGCTGACGTTTTTCTTCAACGAAGCCTATTTCCCGCTACTTGGTCCGCGGCTCGATTGGGCCATGGGCGCACCCTTTCGTAAAGTCTGGGCTGACGCCTGGGCCCAGGCGGAACCCATCGTCGCAGACGCGTTCGCGGGCCGTTCGCAGCACTATGAAGACTTACCGTGGAAGCTGGCCACAGACCGTGGCCGGGCCGATACTTGGTTTTCATTCTCCTACTCGCGCATTCTCGATCCCGAGGGTGAGGTCGCTGGGCTGTTCATTTTTACGAACGAGACCACCGACCGTGTCCTTGCCGACGAGGCGCTTCGGGCGAGCGAGGAAAAATGGCGCGGCTTGTTCGCGACGTTACAGGAAGGGTTTCTGCTGGGCGAAATCATTCGCGACGACAGCGGAACCCCAATCAATTGGCGATACGCAGAGGTCAACGATGCTTGGCACGAACTCGTAGGTGTGCCGAAAGGGTCGGCGGTCGGACGGTCGGTTCGCGAGGTCATTCCCGGTATCGAAGAAGAATGGATTTCGATCCTCGCCGAAGTGGTGGCCACAGGCGAGACCGCGCGCTTTACGGAACGGGTCGGGCCATTGGGCCGGTGGTACGACTGCGTCGCCCAGCCGGCAGGCGGCGATCGCTTCACGGTAATTTTCAGTGAAGCCACCGAAAGAGTGCAACGATTGAACCGTCAGGCAGCCGTAGTCGCTTTGACCGACGTCCTGCAGAACCAACAGAACGTCGTCGATCTCATCATGACGGCCAGCGCAATTATCGGAGAAACGATGAATGTCGAACTGGTCGGTTACGGCAACGTCGACGATGTCGCCGAAACGATAACTGTTGAACGCGACTGGACCGCGGGTGGCGCAAAATCGTTGGCGGGCTTACGCCACTTCCGCGATTATGGATCATACATCGAAGATTTCAAGCGCGGACAAACCGTTATCGTGGGTGACTGCCGTTTGGACCCACGCACGCGCGACCATGCTGCCGCGCTCGAAGAACGCAGTGCGCGCGCGTTCGTCAACATTCCGATTTTTGAGCGCGGCCGGTTCGTCGCACTTCTGTATGTAAGTTCGGTTCGACCGCGAAACTGGAGCGAAGAGGATCTTCAGTTTTTGCAGGACGCCTCCGCTCGCCTTCGTTCGGCTGTGCAGCGTATTCGTGCGGAAAAACAGCAAGACGTCCTCAATAAGGAAATCGTGCACAGGTTGAAGAACACCTTGGCGATGGTTCAATCCATTGCCAGCCTTACCCTCAAAGATCATCTCGAACCAGGGACACTCACGATTTTTGCCCGTCGTCTAACTGCGCTGGGCGCTGCACAGAACGTTTTGCTGGAGAAGGCTTCGGGCCCGGCCGATTTGAGAGAATTGATCGATCGCGTATTGGGAGCGGTCGGTGTTTTCGACCGGTACGATGCCGATGGACCTGCCGTGTCCTTCGGTCCGCGAGCTGCACTATCGACATCTCTTCTGCTGCACGAGTTGACGACCAATGCGCTCAAATATGGCGCGCTGTCTAACCAAGGGACAATCGATATCGACTGGGATATCGATGGGAGTGGTGACGAGCGGCGCTTCGTCTTGCGCTGGACCGAACGGGGTGGCCCTCCCGCCAAAAGGCCAACTTCAAAGGGTTTTGGATCGCGCCTCATTCAAATGGGCCTCGCCGGCGCTGGGGGTAGCAAGCTCGATTACGGCTCTGACGGATTAGCCGCAACTTTCGAAGCGCCGATTGCTGATCTCACGCGTTCCTGATCTACAATGACATCGTTTGACCCATCTCGTTCCGTTCTCATTCTTGTCGTCGAAGATGATCCGTTGCAGCGCCTCGGAATGATCGATCTTGTCGAAGACGCCGGCTTTCAAGCGATCGAAGCGCGCGATGCGGATCAGGCCATCGAAATACTCGAAAGCCGTTGTGATATTCGCGTCGTATTTACAGACATCGATATGCCCGGTTCTATGGATGGTCTCAAATTGGCAGCAGCAGTGCGCAAACGCTGGCCGCCAATCGAGATCATTGTAACCTCGGGCGGCAGGAAGCCGGTACTCGAAGAGCTACCGGCACGAGCTACGTTTCTTCCGAAGCCCTTGGTGCCGGTAGATGCAATAAACACGCTCCAATCGTTTGCTAGCTAAGAATTTTTACAACCTGTGCTCGAACACGCGTCTTACGACAGAAACTGGGCTGATTTCGGTCTGACCGCTTCTAGTGAAGGGAGTGTAGGCGGACCTTCGGGTTCCGACCGAATCTGTGCTCGTTCACCTTGGCTTTGATCGATCGGTGATAACCTGCCCGCTCATCGGGGGTAGCGCGTGACGTGTGCCCCTGAAATGTGACCGGTTTTTCGTAAAGCCTAATGCAAAGAAGTCGGATGTGAATCAAGCGAAGCAGGTTTAGCGAAGAGCAGATCATCGCGATTATGAAAAAGCAGGACGCTGGGATGGCGACGGAGGAGGTAGGTCGTCGTCACGGGATTAGCTGCGCGACCTTTTACAAGTGGAAGTCGAAGTTCGGCGAACTGGAGGTGTCCGATGCGCGTCGCTTGCGTAGGCTCGAGCAGGAGAACAGTCGGCTAACGAAGCTGCTGGCGGAGGCGATGCTGGACAAAGTCGTGCGGAAGGATTTGGCATCAAAAAATGGTATTACCCGGCGCTAAGCGGGAAGCCGTCGCACATAACCGTGAACAGCACGGGCTTAGCAAGCGTAAGGCGTGCAGTTTGGTCCGCGTGAGCCGCAGGGTGATCCGTTACGATCCCACGAGGCTGGATGACGGGGCGTTGTGGCAACGGTTGCGCGAGCTGGCGGCAGAGCGTCGCCGGTTTGGCTATCACCGACTAGGCTACCTGCTGGCGCGGGAAAGCATGCGACCCAATTACGAGAAGCTGCTGCGCATTTACCGCGAGGAAGGGTTGCGGGTGTGCCTCCGCGGCGGTCACAAAGGGGCACTGGGTACGCACGGGCCAATGGTGCTGCCCGATGGACCGAATTAGCGATGGTCGCTCGACTTCGTCTCCGACAGCCTCGTTTGAGGTCGCCGGATCCGCATCCTTTGCGTTGTCGATGACGTCTCGCGGGAGTGCCTAGCACTGGTGGATTATACGTCGCGGTCAGGCGCGCGGGTGGCTCGGGAACTATTCGGTCTGATCGACCTGCGTGGCAAGACCCGTACGGTGATCAGCAACAATGGCACCGGGCTGACCTCTTCAGCCATCCTGCGCTAGTCGCTAGAGCGGGGGGTCGAGTGGTATTACATCGCACCGGGCAAGCCGATGCAGAACGGCTTCGTGGAGAGCTTAAACGGTCGCTTGGGCGCCGAATGCCTTAATGAGACCCCGTTCACCTCGCTGGCCCATACCCGGTTCGTGTTCGTCGCCTGGCGACACGACTACAACACGGTCAGGCTACACTTTAGACTGGGTGGGAAGACCCCCGCCGAAATCGCCGACGAACGCGTCTGGGGACCATGTTGCCATCCCGTCGAAAATCTATCTTGAAGAAGCGAGATCCTACCTCTGAATGGTAACAATCAGAAGAGCACGTCACGGGGCAGAAGGGACGTGGCAGAACGGCTGGCGATCAAAGAAGTGCCCTTTATTTACACCACCGACTACAACGAGAGCCGTGAACTGTTACGCGACTTCCCTCAAGTCCCGGTCGCGCACAAACCGGCAACTGACAAGAATGTCGCTTGTTCGCGGAAACCGAGGGCGATTTGATCGAGCTTGTTAAAGCAGAAGCGCGTAAGTTCTGACCCATTATTTGGGACTATAAGGGTTTGCCGAAAAGTGGTGTGAAAGTCTTCTCGTTTGTGGCGGGATAGAGGTACGTGCTATCGAATTGTGCAATCCTCTTAAGTAACGCCTCGTTCTTGATTAAAACCTTACCCGCATCTTCAACGTCCAGCGCTCCTCTTTCCCGAAGCGAACGGAAAACTCTGTTGGTGTGAATCGAAGTAATCCCACAGGCTTCGGCGTAGTCGCGTTGTAGTAAGCGGATTGGAAGATGCTGTCCGTCGAACAGCCCGACCATCTTGGCCCGCGCGGCAAGCTCGCAGATGAGATTAGCCAAGCGACTTTCAGCTCTCATGCTCCCCACCCGAATTATCCACTGCCGGTAGACGGCAGCCTCGAGAAGGCTCGCGGTCCAAATACTCTTCTCAAGGCTCGACGATCGCATCATCAGATCTCGCATCGCAGCCACGGGAATGCTTGAAACGACTGCGCCATCGAGAGTGCCAATTGAATAGGGTAGGCGGTCCGTAACGAATGTGTCGTATTCGATGAAGTCGCCAGGCATGTTGAGACCGACAATCTGCCGCTCCCCTCGCTTATCGTCGCGATATTTGAGGGTGACTCCTTCGATTAGATAATAGAATTTATGCGCGCGCTCTCCACGCTCGATGATTGTCTTACGAGGGCCAAAACTCGCCACATCTCCGAGCGAGGCTTCGAGGCAATCCCTGTCCGATTTTCCCAGAGCGCCGCCAATGCGCCCCTTTGAAAAAAGATCGGTAAGCACAGATGACCCAGCTCCCTTTTCGTTTCACGAGCGATACGATCAGCCGTCAAATTCTCGAGAACACTAATGGGTTCCCGTAACGCAAAAAAATCCCTTTCCGTGTGAACTTCGTTCCCAGACAATTTTAAGCCTGCGGTTGGGTTTTCCACAAAGACGTGAACCGCCTATGATCGCCGTTGTCGAAGGCGAAAACGCAAGGGAGAAGGCTGCCACGAACTTGCTCTAAGGGACGCCCAAACCTGGTTACGGCTTACCGAGCCGGACCTTCTGCTAGCGGGCTCGACAGAAGAGAGAAGAATACCGCGATTTTTGGTGCCCATAGCCGTGATGCTTCGAATGTCGGGCTGACCAGCCACTAGCAGGGCTCAATCCGGCTCATGCTTAATCACGGTCGTTGAGCGGACTGGAGGCGAAGCATGGCAGCCCGGCCAATATAGCGCAGTGCCACAGGGCGTGTTCGCGGCATTGCAGTCGAACCGCAATCGGTTTGGATAGTCAGCGATAGCGAAACTAACCCCGGGGTGAAGAAATGCACTCCATCGCCACCCAAGAACCGCTCGAAGAACTCCGACACCACCACAGTCGGTCCCCTTGTTCTTCAACCCAATATTCGAGGACGAGATTATACAGAAGAAACCTGTAGGTTCCTATCACTTTACGCTTCAGCGGCTGTCCTTCCGCAAGCTTTTCGCACGTTATTCCATCCACGCCTGCAGGGAGGCGTACAGGGCAAAGCAATGATGCCTGATCCGTTGTTGGCGGCGGCAATAACTGGAGGGTTCGTTGACTTTGTCGCGCACATGGTGACGAGCGATGCGCGTGATTTAGAAGGGGATTGCTGAGCACGGGTTTAAGAAGCTACGATTTAGGATGCGTTCCCGACAGACAGAGCCCGTCTGTTGCAATATGTCGAACAGCGAGCCACGGTTCGCGACCCGCCGCCGGGGGGGGGCTGAGAATTTATCGCCGCTGGTGACAAAATTATTAAAGCGCGCCCTCAGGAGGGCCATCCTTACTGAGATATCGGGTCGGCCAGGAGATTGCAGCGGTGGATTTCGAGCAGGCCGAAGGCAGGCAATAAGTCATTAAAGACCTGCTTCATCTCGAAGATCCGGCCGCAATTCTCGCGGCCAGCGCATATGCTAAGTTGGCGTCAGGTCAAACGGATGGCGAACCCATGCCCTGTGCATCTGCCGGCTCCGTTCTCTTCCGTTCCCAAGCCAGAACTCGTAAGTTGTGAAGGCCGGAGCGACCTGCATTGAACGGACTGGCATTATCGACATTTGCCGAGATCAATCGCGCTCGTCTCGGACTGGGCCGTCTGCCTACTGTCAGGTTTTGGGCAGCGAACGAAGATAGCTGCCCTTCGTCGCGGCGCCCGAATTAGAACGGCTGCCGACCAGAGAAAGTCACTCAGATTAATCGCTAAGATTGTCTGCCACTATAGAAGCCGCCATAGGTGCTTCCTGAAGCAGTTCGCCAGCGCTGCGCCCCGATCATATGCAAAAGATCGCTTACCGATCTGTCTAGAGGCCTGATACGTGCGTTGTCCATTTGTTCAATGGTAATACCTTATTCTCATAGGAAACGCGCAAGCAGCTTGGAAGTCGCTGGGGGCGAGGGTTCAAATTTCAGCCATAATCAACTTAGCCGCCTAATTCACCGAGAGCCAAGGCCAACAGAAGCCCGAGAGCCGTAGCGATCCCGCTGATGAAACTATCCTCGCGATAGGCCTTCGGAAACACGGCGGTGGCCAAGGATGCTATCACTGCCCCGGCTGCGAAGCACCGTATGGCAGCAAGATAAGACTGGGACACCGATGCCAGCAGCATATTTCCCAGGACTGCCGCTGCCGACAGCAAGACGGATGTAGCGGCCCAGAGCGCGAAAACCTGAACCTTTGATTGTTTTTCAACCATTTCCTTGGCGCCACCGGCCGCTTCGGGCAGATTCGACAATAAGATCGACCCTGCCAGTGCAGCTACTTGCATCGGACCTGCACCGATCAAGGCGACGCCGAGCGCCAAGTTCTCTGGAATACCGTCAAGAGTAATCGATATCAAAAGACCCCCACCGCTGTCCTCGCCGAACTTTTTCGCAACAGACCAATCTAAAGCGGCAAATACCGCTGCGCCGATACCAACAGAAACCGTTACCAAGGTCAGCGATGTTTTTATAAGTGCGGGTTCAATTAGTTCCGAGAGTGACGACACGATCAAAGCTCCACCTGCCAGAGCTATCAGGAACCCCTCAAGTTCCTTGGGTAGTTTCCAGAAGATGCCCCAAGCCGCTCCAAGAAGAAGTGCGCCCGAAACTACGCAGACGACCAGGATGGTTAGCATCACCGAGAAGGCCTCCGCACGGCAAGGGCTCCTACGTTTAGCATCATGCCCCTAGTCCTTCCACGCTTACTGTGCCTGTTCGATTGAAAGCTGACCGGCAAAGATTGAGCATCATCGTCCGAACTAAAGGGCGAGTTCCGGGCCAGCTTTGCAAGCTTTACCGGCATCCGATCATGGTCAGACACTGCTAAAGCTAGTCGGATGGGTTTGCCGGACCCACGGGGACGATGACTATCCTTGGCCTGCGGGATCGGCATGATTAGGT